>NZ_DASZBA010000125.1:0-6738 GCF_035944575.1 Noviherbaspirillum sp. | reverse complement strand
ATCTCTGGACGGAACGGATCCGGTTCGTCATGGTTGTACAGCCAGAATGCCGGCCATGTGCCCTTGCCGATCGGCAGCTTGGCTTCGATCTCGTAGTAACCGTAGGTCTGGTAGAACTTGCCGTCGGTATCGATCACGCGGGCTACGAAGTTGCCTTGCGGGTCACGTGCCGGCCAGATCTTCAGCGAGCCATCTTCCACTGCGTAGTTGATGGTCGACGGTGCCGGCTTGTCCCAGGTCGTGTCGTTCCACACGGCGCGGTTCAGGCTCGTGCCCTCGAACTCGTCGGAGAAGGTCAGCTGATAGTCAGCGGCATTCTGGCCATACGGGCCTGGCGTGCCGGAAGGTACTGGTGCGGGTGCAGGTGCCGGAGCCGGTGCAGGCGCAGGCGACGGCGTTGGGGTTGGAGCTGGAGCTGGAGCTGGAGCTGGAGCTGGAGCTGGAGCTGGAGCAGGAACTGGAACTGGAACTGGAACTGGAGCCGGTGCCGGGGAAGTATTCGCCGCGCCAACCGCTATGTATTCGCACAGCTTGTCTGCGCCCGGTAACGGATCACCGAATACATCATTGCTGCACATGATTGAACCCTCGGCGGTACGAGTAACGTAAGTACCGTTCAAGCCATACCGAACCACCTTCGTGCCGGCGAACGAGCACTGCTCATTTTCAGTGGCGCAACCGGTCCATGTGCTTGTCGTCGATCCGGTGCCGGTCGATGGTGCAGTCGATGGTGTCGACGGTGTTGCCACCGGCGCGTTCGTTGCCGGTGCTGCAGCAGCATCCGATGGCTTGGTAGTCGCTTCTGGTGTAGACGCTGTGTCGGTTGAGGTTATGGGTGCAATGCCAGACGATGTTTCGCTGGTATTTACCGTAACGTCAGTTGGACCCGACCCTGCACCTCCACCACAAGCGACTAAAAATAAAGTTGCGCATGCACAGGAAATGGCACTCTTTGCAAATCGATCCACGGCGGCGTTGTACATGATGTTCCCCTTTCTTCTATTTCCGTTAATGAAAGCTTGATCATTCTCAAAAGCAAGCACCGATCAGAGCTTTGCCCAACGGAAATAGTTCCTTTGCCGCACAGAAATAATTATGAATTTCCGTAGAAAGGCAAGAATTACAGAAGGGAATTTGAAGGTTTAGTGGCGCGCTGACAACATTTCGTGGCGGATACGAAAAGGGCGCAAAAACCTAGGCCGGATAAGGGATCCGGCCAAAAAACTTATTGCAGCGGGAGGGTGAAAATTGAAGAAATGCAGGCTGGAAAAAAATTTCAGCCCGAATTTGATTTATCGCGTTTTCAAAGCGAAAGCGGAGTCTGGTTTTCTTTCCAGGATGACATATCCATTGCCGTGATGGACAGGCGCGTAGTTATTAACCAATAGAGTTTGCAGCTCTGGAAACTCATTCGTCGTGTCTTGCCCTTTTGGCCTTGGCTTCGCGGTCACGTCGATAATGAACCGGGGCTGCTCGGTTTCCAACTCGGCAATGAACTTCCGTCTTATCTGCTGAATATGCGGCTTCGATACATGATGATAAAAATGATAGTCATAGATATAAGGAGTTGCGACCACGGCCTCGGAGAGTAGTGCCGCATGAAGCGCCCCGCCAGTCCAGTCCAACGGCTGAATCTTGTCGCCGGGGCGCAGGTGGCTTTTCAGAAAGCCGGCAATTTCATCCACCTTGCCATCTTTCGGCGGCACAGGCTCCTTACCGGCGAGCTGGCGCGTGAAGTCGCCCGGCATGCGCACAAGCACCACAAGCGCGAACAGGAAAACCAGGAGGGGTACAGCGCGCCGGTACGGCGCAAACGCCGCTAGCGAATTGGGCTTGCCCTGCGGCAGCAGAACCAGCGCACCGCACAGGCTGCCAAAATATGCGAACGGCATCCAGTGATAGTCCCAGAACTGCCCGCTTAATGCCGGATAGATGCTATACAGCCCAAGCAACGCCAGCAGCAGCAGGACGAAGCGGGATTTATAGCGGTCTTCCTGGTCAGCCAATGCAATATAGATCCCAAGTGCCGCAGGCACCAGCAATATGCCGAGGCCACCGAAATTCCTGTACGAATCAAGCAGGTACCGAATGCGCGCCATGCCGGTAATCATTGCGTGGTCGCCGGTGAGCTGGATATGAAGCGGCAGGTAGGAAGCGAACATCTCGCGAAAATACGGGAAGCCGCCCGTGGTCCAAAGCCAGATGAACGGCAATGACCAGACGATGATGAATCCGATGCCCGCTGCGGCCGCAAGCCTCAGAAATGGCATGCCGAAGGTTGCGCGCAGCGTCCCGGCGCTATCACGCAGTGTCACCGCACCATAAGCAATCACCGCCGGCAGACCGATCGCCAGATGCGGCTTGATCGACGCGGAAACTGCGAACAGCGCACCAACGAAACTCCAGTGCGCATAGGTCTTCGGTGTCTTGCCGGTTGCCACGAGCAGCGCAATTGCAATCGGCATGACGCCGACGTAATCGCGTTGCAGGCTCATCGAAGGACCGTGGCCCATGTAGATCAGGCCGAAAAGCAGGATGCTGCCGCAGGCAACCGCTTTGCCGAAAGGCCTCATCAGCATCCATGTGACCGCAAGGAAGGTGAGCAGATACAGCATGTCCAGCGCCCTGAATGCCGCATCGGAATAGCCGATTGCCTTGCCGATGGCGAGATGAAACAGCAAGGTGCCCGGCATGCTGGTCTCAAATACATCCTTGTAAGGCGTGAAGTGATGCTTGTCGATCAGGAAGGCGACGTAATGCAGCAATGGCGTATCGTGCTGCATGCGCCATCCGAGCGCGAGCACGACTTCCACACTTAGAAATAACAGGAACAGGCCAAGCGCTCCCCACTGCAAATAGTCAAACCGCCGATTGTCTTTAGGCATTATGGTATTCATACTTGATCTGGAAAGGTATGCCGAAGAAAAGCAGCTGCCGACAGCGCGGTGCGACATATCGTTACACGCATGGAGTTGGCGGTGATGCAAATCGCGTACCCGGTTCAGAGCGGGTCGGCATCCACAATGTCGTTTGCCATACATGATTCCGCCTGTTAATGCCAGGGAATACATGAACGATGATTCAAGACGGGCAAACCGATGGTTAGTGGTTAAATCGTCAAGAAGGTTCAGTTAAGCGGGAAGGACGAATGGAGACCAGGCGCATTTCCTGCGGCAGCAGTCAATGAAAATGTCGTGCTCTCAACACTGCCAGGAAGCGATCATATTTTTACCCGACGGGCAATCATCACGCACGATGTAGAAAATGGCCGTATTCGTGCAAAGCAAAATGCACGGTGGCCACGATCACTTATGCGTCAGGAAAAGAGGGAGTGGCAAGGTCGAATTATTGCAATCAATAGTTCGACCTCGACGTGACACGGAGCAGTAAGGGGGCGCCATGGGAGATAGCACCATTCCTACTGTCCATTAGCAAGACCAGAATGAATCTTCAGTTGAAATCTTCATAGACAGGAATCAATCCTGAAAGCCTCGCGGATTCGTGCTCTGCCACCGCCAATGATCAGCGCACATTTCCTCAAGCCCTTTCTTCGCGCGCCAGTTCAGCATCCTGCTTGCCGTGGTCGGATCGGCGTAGCAGGTGGCGATATCGCCCGGTCTGCGGCCAGTAATCTGATAGGGAATCGGCCGCCCGCTTGCCTTTTCAAACGCCTTCACCATTTCGAGCACGCTGTATCCCTGCCCGGTACCGAGGTTGACGGTGAAGCTGCGGCCCGACCGGAAGATCTCCTGCAAGGCGGCCACATGTCCTTGCGCAAGATCGACCACATGGATGTAATCGCGTACGCCGGTGCCATCGGGTGTCGGATAGTCATTGCCGAACACCGACAACCTTTCGCGCCGCCCCACTGCCACCTGCGCGATATACGGCATCAGGTTATTCGGTATGCCGCGCGGATCTTCGCCGATCAGTCCGCTGGGATGCGCGCCTGCGGGATTGAAGTAACGCAGCGCTCCGATGGCCCACGAGGAATCGGACTTCGCGAGATCTTCCAGCACCTGTTCCACCATCAGCTTGGAGCGGCCGTAGGGGTTGGTCGTCGATAGCCGTGCCGACTCGGGGATCGGCACCGATTCCGGATCGCCGTAGACCGTGGCGGAGGAGCTGAAGAGGAAGTTCTTCACGCCTGCGTCGCCCATCGCCTGCAGCAGCGTCACGCTGCCGGAAACGTTGTTCTCGAAATAAGCAAGTGGATTTTCGACCGATTCGCCGACTGCCTTCAGTCCGGCGAAATGTATCGTGGCATCGATGCGATGGGTTTTGAACAGTGCATTCAACGCGAGCCGGTCGCGCACATCGACATCGTAGAAAGGAATGACGCGGCCGGTGATGCGTTCCACCCGCTTGAGCGATTCCTGTGAACTGTTGCAGAGGTTGTCGAGTGCGATGACGGAGTAGCCGGCCTCAAGCAATTCGACACAGGTGTGCGAGCCGATGTAACCGGCCGCACCGGTGACAAGAATGTTTTTATGAGTGGTCATGATCAGAACTTGAATGTCCGGTATGGGAAGCGTCGGATGTGGCGGCAGAGGTCGCCACATCCGCAATATATCGCAGCATGATGACCCGGCGGGCGCCGGGGGCAACTTGCTCAAGCATTCCGGTTAGACGGCATTGTGCACAAGCCGCCACTGTTTTGGCGACTTATGCTGCCTGCATCGTGTACTCGGTGCTTGAGCTGCGCAGCTCCTTTGCAATATGCTCGGACAGGCGAAATGCGAGCGCCGCCAGCGTGATGGTTGGGAAATTCGCGCCGGAGGTCGGGAAAACCGAGCTGCCGGCGACGTACAGATTGGTCATGCCGTGCACGAGGCAGTTGCGGTCGACCACGCCCTGTTTCGGCGAGTCGTGCATCCGCGTGGTGCCCATGTGATGCCAGGTTCCTTCGAGGTCGGACGGCCATTTTCCGCCTTCGATCGGCGGATCGAGGTCGACCTGGGCCACGCCGCTGCGGCGCATGTCTTCCGCCAGAATCGCCAGCGTGCGGTCGAAAGTGCGCTGCACTTTCGAGCCGAGACGCCAGTCGACCCGCACCCGGTTCATGCCGAGCTGATCCTTCTGGTTGGGCGACAGCATGACGCGGCTGTCCGGATTCGGTTCCGGCTCGACGATGGTCTGGAACTTCACTCCCTTGATCAGCCAGCGCGGCTGGAACAGGCGGGTATAACCATAGCCCAGCGTGTCCAGCGGATGCGCCATCATGGTCATCACATCCTTCGCAAGACTCCAGTCGGCCTGCTCTTTCTTGAGCATCGCCTGCTTGCAGCGGAACAGCGCCTGCGCGCCTTCGCTGCCTTCGCCCGGGAAGGTGGAGCAGAACCAGACCCGCGCATTCAGAATGCCCTCTTCTTTCAGCACTTCCGGTTTCAATGCGAACTGGTGCGCAATGCATGTGCCGTGCGCCGACACCGCCGCGTTCTGGTAGTGGTATTTAACGTCCGACAGCTTGTTGCGCGACCACTCCTTGGTGAAGCGGATATTGCCCGAGAACAGGCGCGGATGGTCCATGAAGAAGCGGCCGACGAGGTCATTGCCATTGCCCAGTCCGGATGGCTGAACCTTGTTCGATGCCAGCAGCAAGCGTGCATTCTCGATGCCGCCGGTTGCGAGGACATAGGTTCTCGCCGACACTTCCATCCTGCGCCCGGTAAGCGTCGCCACTTCGATGCGCTTGACTGTGGTCGCCGGATTATTGGTATCGATGTTGACGGCATTCGCATAAAGGAAGACCCGGATGCGTTCGGAACGTTTTAGTACGTCACGGTATAGCTTGCCGAAACGCGCCGGCGGACTGAACTGGGAGATGGTATCGCGTACCTTGCCGGTTACGAGCGGCATGCGCCGCACATCCGGCCGGCCGATCGCCTGCTCCCAAAACTCCGGACTGAAGTTATTCGGGCCGAGCTTGAGCAATGCATGCGTGCGCTCGTAGTACGGCATCAATTCGTTCAAGCCGAACGGCCAGCCGCTGTGGTTCACCCAGTCGCGCTTCTCGAAATCCCATGGGTCGAGCGGGCGGCACCATCCGCCCCAGCAATTGCTGCTGCCGCCGAGGAAGCGGCTGCGGCTGCCGTCGGCAAAGTTATAGCGCCACTCGCCAACGTCTTCGCCGCGATAGAGGTCGCGTGTTTCGTCATCCGGGTTGAATCCTCCACTTTCGAGCAGAACGACATCGATGCCTTGCTTGTCCAATTCCATGGCCAATGTAATGCCCGCAACGCCGCCGCCGATGATGCATACCGTCGTTTCAACAACGGATCCTTCCTGAACTCGCCGTGTATCGATAAACATTTTTTCTTTTTCCCTGCTTAAGATTGACCTGTCACTGAGTACCAATGAATTCGCATTGCCTGGGTTGCATTAGATGCAATGCGAGTACGCTGCTATGGCTTTATCTCTCAATTTGAGTGTATTCCGAATGTCATTGCATCCGTCAAAGATAGACTGATGATGGACGGATACTTTGATGTGCATTAGGGAATGTTCATGCTGTTGCAAATGCACCCGCCAAAAAGCCGTCCTTAGAATGGAAGCTGTGCATCCGGTTTCGCGGCCAGGATTGCGCTCTTGAAATCTTGCTGGATGCGCTGCAATGCGTGCTGCGACTCGGCTTCGAAGCGCATCACCACCACCGGCGTGGTGTTGGACGAGCGCGCCAGCCCAAAGCCGTCCGCATACTCCACCCGCAAGCCGTCAATGGTGATGATGCGCTCGGCA
>NZ_DASZBA010000124.1:0-15062 GCF_035944575.1 Noviherbaspirillum sp. | reverse complement strand
TCCACGCTTTCCTTCGTTGCCTGATCCCAGCCCTTGAACCGGAACGCGACCGCTTTTGTGGTAAGCATGCGCTCGCCGATACGCGCCGAGCGCACACCCTTGCGGTTGAGGTCGGCAAGATGGGCGCGCGCGATGTCCTCGTTCTTGAAGACGCCGAGCGAAATCGCCCAGCGCATGTCGGAATTGTCCTGAATAACATAGAAGTCCGTGATGCCAAGCTGGCGCAATTCCGCCGTCTTCCTGTCGGCCGCTTCCTTGTCCGTCTGCGGCGGAATGTAGACCATGTGCCGTAGCACTTCCTGCACACCATGCCGCGATACCCGGTCACCGAGCGACAGCGTGGCCAGCCTGGCTTCGAAACGCTGGGCGTCCGCGGCATTGAAGTTGCCTATCTCCACGCAGGACGGCAATTCGGCTTTCTGGGCAGCCACCGCTGCTGCCTGCGGTGCCGGCTGGGCTGGCGACGACGGGATCGATGCAGGCTGGTCCACAGCGGCAATTTTTGCCGCAGTCTCGACCGCCGCCGGCGCGCTCGCTTGTGCAGAGACAGGCGCGACGCGGATCCTGTCAGCATTGAGCTGGTTCTGCAGACGGCCGGGCTCGCGCCCGCTGGCGACCAGTTCGTCGAGATAGCCTTGCTGGTACGCCAGCAGCCCCGCATTCGCGAGCAACAATATCCAGAAGAAGAATTTCAGCATGATGAAGCGGGATTGGCAGGCAGGACGGATAACGATGAGGCTGCGACGGTTTGCAGGCCGATCAGCACCAGGTTGTCCACCCTAGTAACGGGAAACGAGAGATGCGGCGCGATCAGGTCAGCCGCGCCTCCCGACAAAATGCATCGCACCGCCGCGCCGGAATGCGAATGGGCCGCGACGGCGCGTTCGATGGCTCCCGCCTGGGCCGCGATGCAGCCACTGACGATTGCGGCATCGGTATGGTCCGCGAATGGCGTGGACACCGGCAGGCTCGCCGCGACCTCCGGCAACTGGGCGGTGTTCCTCGCCAGCGAACTTGCCATCAGCCCAAGACCGGGCAAAATCATGCCACCGATGAATACGCCGTCTGCAGAAACCGCGTCGACCGTGGTGGCGGTGCCGCAGGTGGCGACGATCAGTGGTTCATCCGAATGGAGCGCGCGAGCGCCGATGGCCGAGGCGAAGCGGTCGCACCCGAGCTGGGCGGGATTGCGGTAGCCGTTGCGCAATCCGGCGAGCCGGGGAACGGAGGTGAACCATTCGAGCGGCACCGGCTTCAGGCCCAGCACGCTCAGCAATGCGCACTCCAGTTCCGCGCGCATATCTGCGCCGGCGACATTCGACAGGATCACGCGCGACACATGCGCATTGCGCCAGGTATCGACCAGTTGCCCCACCTGGGCATGCTCGACCGATCCGCTGGCGTCCCAGCGGCCGAGACTGTCCGGCTGCGACAGCCTCGCAGTCGGCATCAGCGCCCATTTCACCCGCGTATTGCCGGCATCAATCAGCAGCAGCATGATTCACGCTTCCCTTGTGCGCAGCGATACATCGCCGGCCATGACCGCCGTGCGTCCGGCGGATGTATCGAGCAGGAAACGTCCACTGCGGTCGACCCCTACTGCGGCGCCTTCGTGCAGCACCCTTCCCTGGTCGAGAATGGACACCGGTTGGCCGGTATAGGCATGCAAGCCGTTCCAGCGCTCGGCGAACGCGTCGAATCCTTCCTGCTCGAACAGCACGGCGGCCCGCGCCAGCGAATTCAGCAGCGTGGCCATCAGCTCGTCCCGGTCGCGACCGGTGAGCTGCGGCACATGGGCCACCGGCCTGCCAATCTGCGCGGCCATCTCCGGATCGAGCATCAGGTTGATACCGATACCAATGACGGCCCAGCAGGATTGTGTATCTGCATCCACGCTGGCGGTTTCGATCAAAATGCCCGCCAGCTTGCCGCCTTCATGCAGCACGTCGTTCGGCCATTTCAACTGCACCTCGACACCCAGTTCCGCCAGCGCTTCCGCCAGCGCGACGCCGACTGCCAGGGGCAGTCCGACCATGGAATGCAAGGGCAATGCGAATTTCCATGCCAGGGAGAATGTCAGCGATGCGCCGGGAGCGGAGAGCCATGTCCGTCCGGCACGCCCGCGCCCGGCGGTCTGGCGTTCGGCGATCAGCAATACGGGGGATTGCAGCGAAGCGACGCCGGCAAGCAGATCGGCGTTGGTCGACCCGGTTTCGTCAACAACCTTGATATGGACTTGCTGCGCCGGCCCGAGGCGGAAGCCGGCGATGCGATGAGCATGATTTTTCATGGCGTCCATTGTAACGGCAGGATTGTTGGCATGAAACAGAATGCGCGGAAGATGGTCTATCCATTACACTCGCGATATGCCAAATCAACAACTACCGACACTGACGATAGAGAATGGAGCAACGCTGACCGTGAGCGCGGAGGGCGCGTGGCAGGTCCAGGGATTGGCGAGGCCGTCTTCGGCAGCCGCCATCCGGCGAACGATGGAACGCTTGCCGGCCGGCAAACCGGTTCGCTGGGACCTTACGCGGTTGACCGCGCTTGATCATATCGGTGCGCAGTGGCTATGGAATGCCTGGCGCAAGCAAAGGCCCATGCAACTTGATGTCCTGCCGCAACATGCGGAGTTTTTCAACCGTATCGAGCAGGCCGGAGCGCTTGCATTGCCGGAACCGAAACGCCGTCCATGGTTTTCCCTCCTGACACTGGCGCGCGTGTTACGGGTGGTGAACGGCCATCTCATCGGCTTCATCAGTTTAATCGGACAACTCGTGCTCGATCTCGGGCGTTTCGCCCGCCGTCCCCTGCGCGGTCCCTGGAAGGAAATTTCCTCCAATATCTTCCATATCGGTTATCAGGCGCTGGGCATCACGGCCATCGTGGGATTTTTAATCGGTGTGGTGCTGTCCTATCTTTCAGCGCAGCAATTGCATACCTTCGGTGGTGATATCTATCTGGTCAATATTCTCGGCATGAGCATCGTACGCGAGCTTGGCCCGCTCCTGGCCGCGATCCTGGTGGCAGGTCGCTCAGGTTCCGCCATCACAGCCCAGCTTGGCGTCATGCGGGTGACGGAGGAACTGGACGCCATGCTGGTTATGGGCATGTCGCACGGCTTCAGGCTGATCATGCCGCGGGTGCTGGCATTGGCCATTTCCATGCCTTTGCTCGTAGTTTGGACCGACGCGGTCGCATTGCTGGGTGGCATGACCGCAGCGCAGCTTGAATTGGGGCTGTCCCCCACCTATTTCCTCAATGAATTGCCGGAGGCGGTGCCGCTGGCGAATTATTGGATCGGGCTCGGCAAGGGCGTGGTGTTCGGCAGCCTGATTGCGCTCGTGGCCTGCCACTTCGGCCTGCGCATCAAGCCCAATACGGAGAGCCTCGGGCAAGGAACAACGCAATCGGTGGTGGTGGCGATTACCGTCGTCATCCTTGCCGACGCGGTATTTGCAATCGTGTTCCGGGGTGTGGGGTTCTATTGATGCAGAACACGCCGGTCATTGAAATTCAAAAGTTGTGGACGCAATTCGGCCAGGTGGTCGTGCACCAGGATCTCGATCTGGTCGTCCGACAGGGGGACATCGTGTCGCTGGTCGGCGGCTCGGGTTCCGGCAAGACCACGCTGCTGCGGCAGATCCTTGGCTTGCAGAGGCCGTCGCGCGGCAGCGTGAAGGTATTCGGCGATGACATCAACGGTGCTGATCGAAGCGCACTGCAACGCGTGCGCCACCGGTGGGGCATGCTGTTCCAGCACGGCGCGCTGTTTTCGGCGCTGACCGTCTTTGAAAATGTGGCACTGCCCATGCGGGAACTCCGGACGCTACCGGAAGACCTGATCCGCGAAGCGGTGCTGTTGAAGCTCGACATGGTCGGCATCACGCCGCAGGATGCCGTCAAGATGCCGGCGGATCTGTCGGGCGGCATGGTCAAGCGGGTCGCCCTTGCACGTGCGCTGGCACTGGAACCGGAATTGCTGTTCCTGGACGAACCGACCGCCGGGCTGGACCCGGACCTGTCGGAAAGCTTCGTCTCGCTGATCAGCACGCTGCACCGGGAGATGCGGTTGACGGTGGTGATGGTCACCCACGATCTCGACACGCTGTTTGCCCTGTCGACGCAGGTGGCCGTACTGGCGGAGAAACGGGTGATCGCTTTCGGCACGCCGCGCGAAGTACTTGAACTGCAGCATCCGTTCATCCAGCAGTTCTTCCTCGGGGAACGCGGACGCCGCGCCCTGCAGGCACTCGAATAACAAGGACTACACAAGGAACATCAACCTCATTTATGGAAAATAAATCGCATGCCTTGATGGCGGGCATTTTCACCATTGCACTGCTGGCAGCGGCCATCCTCATCGGTATGTGGTTCAACCGCGATCAGGTGGAATGGGTGCCCTACCAGATCGCCACCAAGCTCTCGGTGCCGGGGTTGAACCCGCAGGCGGCCGTCCGCTACCGCGGCCTCGATGTCGGCCGGGTGGAAAACATTTCCTTCGATCCGAAAGTCGTCGGCCAGATCCTGGTGCGCATCAGCGTGCGCCCGGATACGCCCATCACCAGATCCACGTTTGCCACCCTGGGTTATCAGGGCGTGACGGGCATCGCATACGTTCAACTGGACGACGACGGCAGCCAGCCGGTAATGCTGAAAAGCAGCGAGGACGACATTGCCCGCATCGAGATGCGTCCCAGCCTGCTGGACCAGCTCGAAAACCGCGGCATGGCCATCCTGCGGCAGACGGAAGAAGTGGCCAAGCGCATCAACAACCTGCTGGAGCCCGCCAACCAGCAGGCCATTCTCGCGGCCTTCGACAACATCAGCAAGGCTGCCAATGAAATCGGCGGCATTCCACGGCAGCTTCAGCCCACCCTGGCGGCGCTGCCCGGCGTCACGAAACAGGCGCAGCAGACCCTGAGCACACTGAATACCTTATCGAAGGATGCAAGCCGGCTGAGCGCAAGCCTGAACGACATCGCCGGCAAGATAGCCAGCCCGCAAGGGACAATTGATAAAATCAACGACACTGCAGATCAGATCACTGCGGTGGTGAACAGGTTCGAACATGAAACCCTGCCATTGGCAAACGACGCGCGGTCGTCGCTGCGGATGCTCAACCGGACGCTGAACAATCTGAGCGAGCGCCCGCAAAGTATTCTGTTCGGTCCGCAGGAAGCATTGCCCGGTCCGGGTGAATCAGGCTTCACCGTACCGGAAACCAATTGACACCCGCCATGACAAAAAACCATCGACTTCCTGCCGCCATCCTGGCCGTTTTCGCCAGCCTGCTGATATCAGGCTGCGCGAGCAAGCCCGACAACCAGCGCGCGCTGTATGACCTCGGCCCGCTGCGCACCACACAGGCAGCCGGGCAGCCGGCCGCAGCGCTCAAGCTGCCGCCGATCAGTGTGGCGGAAGTGAATATGCCGTCATGGCTGGACAGTCCGCTGATGTACTACCGCCTGAATTATGCGAATGAACAGCAGCCGCGTCCGTACGCCACCAATCGGTGGATCGCACCACCCGGCCGGCTGTTCGTCGAGCGCCTGAAAGCGCGGATGGCCAATGCAGGCGGCACGGTACTGTCGGCATCGGACGGCGCCACGGGCGTGCGCACGCTGCGTATTGAAGCCGACGACTTTTCCCAGGTGTTTTCGGCGCCGGGGCAGAGCACCGGCCACATCGCACTACGTGCCTCGGTATTCAACGGGCGTGTGCTGGTTTCGCAGAAAAATTTTGAACAGGCCTCGCCGGCGCCCAGCGCCGATGCCGAAGGCGGCGCGAAAGCGTTGGCCATGGCCAGCGATGCGATCATTGTCCAGATGATCACCTGGCTGGCTTCCCTGCCGGCACCGCAGTAACGAGGCTTATGACAGAACAGGAACAGGCACTTCCGCCGACCGGGTCGTCGTTCGCGCGCGCGGCGCTGCTGGTGTACACGCTTCTGGTGGTTTACGCGAGCTGGTATCCGTTCTCAGGCTGGCGGACGATCGGACTGGCGCCCTGGGACTTCCTGCTGGCGCCCCTGCCGCATTACTGGACCGTGTTCGATGTATCGACCAATGTGTTCGGCTATATGCCCTTCGGATTGCTCGTCGTGTTCGCACTCTATCCGGCGGTGCGCGGCTTGTGGGCAGTCGCAATTGCCTTCATCGCCGGGCTGCTGCTGTCCGGATTGATGGAAGCCGGGCAGACATTCCTGCCAAGCCGGGTGTCTTCCAATCTCGACCTGCTCCCCAATGCCGGCGGCGCTCTTGTTGGTGCAATCGGCGGCCTGCTGCTGTCGCGCGTATTTCTCGAACAGAGCCGCCTGCTGGAGCTGCGCAAGAACTGGTTCGCCCATGATGCCGGACGCGGCCTGATCGTAGTGGCGCTCTGGCCGCTGGCGCAGATTTATCCGCAGGGTTACCTGTTCGGCCATGGGCAGATCATGCCCATCCTGTCGGACTGGATGTCGAACTGGCTGTCGAAACCCATCGACCTGACCGAGATGGCGCGAAGCGGCATCCAGCTGACCGTGCAGGAGTATTGGCTGGCCGAGACCATCATCACCGCCTGCGGTTTCGCCGGGGCCATGCTGACCATGCTATGCCTGCTGCGAAAACCCGCGCCGAAAACCGCTCTGGTACTGCTTCTTGCCGGGATCACGCTGACCAGCAAATGGCTGGCGAGCGCCCTCCTTTTTACTCCGCAGAACGCGATGGCCTGGCTGACACCCGGCGCGCAGGGCGGCCTGCTGATCGGCGCGATGCTGGTTGGCGGACTGGCCTTCGCACCATCGGGCGCGCAACGCCGGCTTGCCGCGGTCAGTCTTGCGGCGAGCATACTGGTGGCCAATTTCGTCCCGGTGAATCCGTATTTCGTTGCCACGCTGCAGGCATGGCTGCAGGGAAAGTTCCTGAACTTTAACGGTGCCGCGCAGTTCCTGTCCCTGGCTTGGCCGTTTTTCGCGATCTGGTTCCTGGCGCACCCGATGCATCGCCGGAAACGGCAACAGCGCGGTGTATGATTCTTGTTTAATTTACGCATTGGCCGGACATACCATGAGCGACACGCCGTATTACAAGCACCATGTATTTTTCTGCATGAACCAGCGCGACGGAGGCCGCCCCTGCTGCCACGACAGCGGGGCGAAGGAAGCACAGGAGCATGCGAAGAAGCGCATCAAGGATCTGAAGCTGAGCGGACAGGGCAAGGTCCGGATCAACAAATCGGGCTGCCTCGATCGTTGCGAGGAAGGTCCGGTCGTCGTGATCTATCCCGAAGGAACCTGGTACACCTATGTCGACAAGCACGACATCGACGACATCATCGACCAGCATCTCGTCGGCGGACAGGTGGTCGAGCGTCTGAAGATCTGAGCTGCATGTTCTCATCCTGATTTCGTTGCGATGCGCCGCACACCGGCCTGACGAGGTCATCCCCGTTCCAGTTTGATGTCGGACCAAGCATGAATGCACAAACCCAACGTTTTACCCTTACCGGCACCGCCGGCGCCCTGGAATGCGCGCTCGATTTGCCGGACACCGCCGCACCGCGCGGCATCGCGCTGGTCGCGCATCCGCATCCTTTATACGGCGGCACGATGGACAACAAGGTGGCGCAGACCCTGGCCCGTGCCTTCGTCGGGCTCGGCTATGCGACCGCACGCATGAACTTCCGCGGTGTCGGCGCATCCGCCGGCGTGCATGACGCCGGCAATGGCGAGACCGACGACATGGCGCTGCTGCTGGCGCATATGAGGCAACAGTATCCTCAATTGCCAGTGGCGCTGGCCGGTTTCTCCTTCGGCACTTTTGTGCAGTCGCAATTGCAGCGCCGGCTGACCGCGCAGGGCGAGCCGGCGGAACGTTTGGTGCTGGTCGGTAGCGCCGCGGGCAAATGGGCGATGCCGGAGGTCCCTTCCAACACCATCCTGATCCATGGCGAGCTTGATGAAACGATTCCGCTCGCCGACGTATTCGAATGGGCGCGCCCACAGGATTTGTCAGTGGTCGTCGTGGCCGGCGCTGACCATTTTTTCCATCGAAAGTTGCATCATATTAAGAATTTTGTGGCGCAATTCTGGCACCGCTGAAGCCAAATCCGATGTTGCGCAAAGGTATAAATCCGCATCTTGCACATCCGCCATTGCAGTGTGGATTGCTGGCACTATAATTCTCGACTTCAACTGTTTTAACCGACGCTGCACCGGTCCGATGCAGGTTCCACAGCTTCCTTAGCGCGCCTCATGAAAAAACTACTCGCAGCCCTGGCTGCCACCGTTCTCTCTTTATCCGCCGCATTTGCGCAATCCCTCCCGCCGCCGAATATCGCCGCCAAATCATGGCTGCTGCTGGATGCCACCAGCGGCCAGGTGCTGGCATCGCAGGAACCGACGATGCGCATCGAGCCGGCTTCCCTGACCAAGATCATGACCGCTTATCTCGCGTTTTCGGCGATCAAGGAAAAGCGGCTCGATGCGAACCAGATGGTAAATGTGTCGGTACGTGCATGGAAAGTCGATGCGAGCAGCTCGAAAATGTTTATCGATCCTGCAACGCCGGTGAAAGTGGAGGACCTGCTGTACGGCCTGATCGTCCAGTCCGGCAACGACGCCGCGGTGGCGCTGGCGGAAGCGGTCGCCGGCACGGAAGAAGCTTTCGTCACCCTGATGAACCGTGAAGCGGAGCGCATGGGCCTGAAGTCGACCCGGTTCAGCAATCCGCACGGCCTGCCGAGCCCGGACACCTATTCCACAGCCCAGGACCTGTCGATCCTGGCGGCGCGCCTGATCACCGACCATCCCGAACACTACAAGATTTATTCGACCAAGGACTATACCTACAACAAGATCAAGCAGGCCAACCGCAACCGCCTGCTGTGGCTCGATCCGAGCGTGGACGGCATGAAGACCGGTCATACCGCCGCTGCCGGCTATTGCCTCATTACCTCCGCCAAGCGCCCGAACGGCGGCAGCGATCGCCGATTGATTTCGGTCGTGCTCGGCACCGTGTCCGACTCCACCCGCACATCGGAGAGCCAGAAGCTGCTGAACTGGGGCTTCCAGAACTTCGACACGGTCAAGCTGTATGCGAAGGACCAGGCGGTGGACACGCCGGACGTCTGGAAAGGCACGCAGAACAAGATCAAGATCGGCTTCAAGCAGGATGTCTATGTGACCGTGCCGAAGGGCGTCGCCGAGAAGATGAAGCCGGTGCTGGAACGCAAGGATCCGCTGGTGGCGCCGATCTCCGACAACACCAAGGTCGGCATGCTGAAGATGATGGTCGATGGCAAGCCGTTGACGGAATTGCCGGTGGTCGCACTGGAACAGGTCAACCAGGCGAGCATTATCGGGCGTGCATGGGATTCAGTGCGTCTTTGGATGAAGTAACAGGCAAGCAGTAAATCGCCTCCCGGGACGGGTTCAGCATGCTGCCCGTCCCGCTCTACCCCCGCATCGCCCCTTCCGCATCCCCTCCTCCCGCAGGATACCTCTGCCGGTTCGGCATTCGAGACGCCCGATCCGATACCGATTTTGCATAGCCCTCCGCCGGTCCTCGTGCAAAAATGTGAGTTTCGTCATTCACAAGGAATCACCATGCAAGACCCGCTCGTCTACCTCAACGGCGAACTTACGCCACTATCCGAAGCCAAGATTCCCGTCCTCGACCGTGGCTTCATTTTTGGCGACGGCGTGTATGAGGTCATTCCAATGTATGCAAGAAAGTTATTCCGCGCGAAGCACCATATGGCACGCCTGGCGCGCAGTCTCGGGTACATCGGCATCCCGAATCCATATGACGAGGAAGGATGGCTTGCGCTGGCCGGCAAGGTGGCCGCGGCACATCCGGCCGATGACCAGCTGATCTACATGCAGGTGACGCGCGGCGTGGCGAAGCGCGCCCACGCGTTTCCGAAGGATGTCACACCGACCATCTTCATCATGACCAATCCGCTGTCTCTGCCGCCGGCGCAGGCATTGAAGGATGGCGTCGCCTGCGTGTCGATGGAGGACAAGCGCTGGCTGCATTGCCATATCAAATCCACCTCGCTGCTGGGGAACGTTCTGGCCGCGCAGCACGCCGCCGAAAACGACGCGGTCGAAGCGATCCAGTTCCGCGACGGCTACCTGACCGAAGCGTCCGCATCGAATGTATGGGTGGTCAAGAACGGCACATTGCTGGCGCCGCCGAAAGACAATCTGATCCTCGAAGGCATCCGCTACGGCCTGATCGAGGAATTGTGCGTCGCCGCCGGGATTTCATTCGAATCACGCCGCATCGCGCGGGATGAGGTTTTCGCAGCGGACGAAATACTGTTGTCGTCCGCATCGAAGGAGGTCCTGCCCGTGGTCACCATCGATGGCAAACACATCGGTGCCGGCGTACCGGGACCGGTTTTCCAGGCCTTGTATTCCGCATACCAGCAAGCCAAAGCCGGCTAGCCGGCAGAGGCGTAAAATAGCCGCTTCCAATTTTGACCGGCGTTTCGGGCTCATTGCCGGAAACGCCCCGCCGCCATGCCAGCTCCAGACGAAAGCCTCATCGAGTATCCAAGCGACTTCCCGATCAAGATCATGGGCGTGACGCAAGATGCCTTTGCTCAGACCATTGTTGATGTCATATTGCAATACGATCCGACCTTCGACGCCGGCAAACTGGAAATGCGGCCATCTTCGAAAGGCACCTACCTGTCGCTCACCGCGACGGTGCGCGCCACCAGCCGCGAGCAGCTCGATAATCTGTACCGGGCGCTCTCGTCCCATCCGATGGTAAAGGTCGTGCTCTAGCAGGATGTCCCAAAACGCAGCGGGCGAGCCGCTTTGCATTCCCTGCTAAAGCGGCTGTTTGACCTTGGCCACCTCTTCGATGAGCCAGGCGCGAAACGCCTGCACCTGGGGCTTCTGCAGCGCGCCGGGCGTGCATACGAGGTAATAGGATTGTGGACAGGGCACCGCGACGTCGAACAGGCGCACCAGTTCGCCCGATTCCAGTTCGGCCAGCGCGATCGCATGGCGTGCCAGGGCGATGCCGTGCCCCTCGGCCGCAGCCCTCACCAGCATGGATGAATCCTCGAATACCAGTCCGCCGGTCGGCTCGCGAAAATCCAGGCCAGCGGCACGAAACCACGGCACCCAGGGTTCCAGGTCACTGCGCAGCAATGGACTGCCGGCAAGCGCGTGCAGCGTGGTCGGCAGCTTGCCGCCGTTGAAGTCGGGGCTCGCCACCGGATAGTAGTAATCCCCCATCACCTTTTCCACCACCAGCCCGGGGTAGACACCGCCGCCGAAGCGGATGCCCACATCGACCGCCTCGCGGGTGAAATCTACCAGATGATTGCTGGACTGCAGGATCACCTCGAGCTCCGGATGTAGCTCGATGAACCGGCCGATGCGCGGCGCCAGCCAGCGTGCGGCGAACGATGGCAGCGCGGTGATGGTCAGGCGCTTCTGCTTGCTGCTCGCCGCAAGCGCCTCGGCGGCCACCGCGATTTCTCCCAGAGCCTTGCGCAGAACGGCGGCGAACTGCTCACCCTCCGGGGTGATCGCGAGGCGCTTGCCGTGGCGCGCGAACAAGGCCACACCCAGCTCCTCTTCGAGCGCCCGCACTTGGTGGCTGATCGCGCCATGGGTGACATGGATTTCATCAGCCGCGCGAGAGAAGTTCTGGTGCCGCGCCGCTGCTTCGAAAGCCCGCAGGGCGGCGAGGTGGGGCAGTCGGCGCAAGTCGGTCATATGTGAGAAAAACTAGCAAAGGATTTGAAAATATATCGTTTAGACAAGCTAAAGGACGCTACTACAATGGCTTCATCGGCAGGAGATATAAGCCTTGCGATACCGCAGCGATACCCGGCCGGCCTTTGAGGAGTTTACTATCATGAGAGCCCTGTTCACAAATGAATTCTTGACTGTACAATCCGGCCAAGCCGTATCCGGCGTTGTGCCGGCCGCTCAAACATTGCGCCTGTTGCGCGGACGCGCCTGGGTAACGGTGGAAGGCCAATCGCATGACTACTGGCTTTTCGCCGGCGACCGGCTGAATCTGGAGCCCGGCCACCTGGTTGTCGTGGAAGCCGATGCGGCGCATGGCTGCGTGGAACTGAAATTCGAGCAGCCACGGTCGATGACAGGCAGCATCATTCAGCGGATTCGCGCCATGGCAGGCGGACTGGGCAATAACAGCAATCAAGTGCCGACGCATGTACGTGCAGCGGCACAATGCAGTCAGCCGTGATTGCCGGGGTGATTGACATGGGAGACTCAATGGACCGCCCGCGCCATCTTGCACAAGTAAATATCGCCCGCGCCCGGGCGCCGATCGACGACCCGCTGATGGCGGGCTTCGTCGATCGCCTCGACGCCATCAATGCGCTGGCGGAAGCCAGCCCCGGATTCATATGGCGGCTGAAAACCGAGGCAGGCAATGCCACGTCGATCCAGCCTTATGACGATGAACGCATTCTCGTCAATCTATCCGTCTGGGAATCGCCCGAGCACCTGAAACAATTCGTTTACCGGAGCGCGCATGCGGAAGTGATGCGCCAAAGGAAGAGCTGGTTCGAGCGATTCAGCGACGCCTATGTTGCCATGTGGTGGATCGATGCCGGGCATATACCCACCATTGACGAGGCCAAGGAGCGCCTGCATCATTTGCAGCAGCACGGCGACAGCAAGTTCGCCTTCTCTTTTTCGTGCCTGTTCCCGGCCTACGGCGCCCCGGCGCATACCCGATTAACGTCCATCGAATCCTGAAAATGCAAAAGACCTTCCGCAGCCGCGACTTCACCGGCAACAAGCCCTGGGCGGCAACCGATATCGCCAGCATGAACGGCATCAGCGTCCGGCTGCACTGGACCGATGCTCCGTACCGCTGGCATGTGAATGACGGTGAAGAAGTGTTCACCGTGCTCGACGGTATCGTGGACATGCACTATCGGGAAAACGGCATTGAGAAGCAGGTGGCGCTTCAACCGGGAGATATTTTCTTTGCCGGCATAGGCTGCGAGCATGTCGCTCACCCGCGCGGCGCGGCACGCATCCTTGTGGTTGAAAAGGAAGGCAGCGTCTAGCGCGGTGGACTACAGATCCGCTCCCCCGGACAATTCGCCCGCAATGTCGCGTCGCATGGCGAGCTTCACCGCATCTGCCGCCAGACCGAGCGCGAACAGGTGATGCAGCTTGGTATAAATGGCTTCGAAGGTCATGTCGCCGCATCCAACGACGCCTGCTCGCGCCAGCCCTGAGCCGGTGGCGTAGGCCCCTAGCGCAACTTCCCCATGCAGGGCCTGGCTGCATGCCAGAAGAACGATGCCGGCGTCATTGGCGCGTGTCAGCATGTCCAGCAGCGCCGGATCGTTATCCGGCAGGTTACCGGCGCCGTAGCATTCCAGAATCAACGCCTGCGGCTGCAGATCCAGCAATGCCTGCACGGCCTGCAATGGCATGCCGGGAGTGGCCCGAAACGACAGGATGCGGCCACCTGCATACTCCGGCAATTCGAAATTCTCCCGGTTTGCGGCAGGAAGCAAGGCTGCCTGATTGATCCGGATGCCGATGCCGGCTTCCGCCAGCGACGGATAATTCGGACTGTCGAACGCCTGGAATCGCTGGGCGCTGATTTTGGTAGTGCGGTTTCCGCGCAACAGTCGCTGGTTGAAATACAAGGCGACCTCGCTGAGCGTGCCGCACGCCGCCAACTGCAGCGCGGTCACGATATTCTGCAGCGCATCGGAGCGCACTTCGCCCAACGGAATCTGGGAGCCGGTGAGGATCACCGGCTTGCGCAGGCCCTGCAGCATGAAGGACAGCGCCGCTGCGGTATAGGCCATGGTATCTGTGCCATGAAGCACCACGAACCCGTCGTAATCCTCATAGCGACCGGCAATGTCACGGCCGATGCGCTGCCAATCCGCTGGCGTAGCGTTGGTGCTGTCGATCGGCATCGCATATTCGTGCAGGGTATAGCGAGGGATTGCCCCGCTTTCGTCATGGAGCGATGCCGCCAGCATGCTGCCGAACTCCGTCATCGGCGCATAGCCCTGACCGGTTTTCCGCATGCCGATCGTACCGCCGGCGTAGATGAGTCCGATATGTTTGGCCATGATTCGGTGCGCGAGCTTCGGCTCAGGGTTGAGAAGTCGGCTGGACAAACAATTGCGGGTTCGCCAGTCGGGCCAATGTTTCCGCCACCAGTCCGGTGACATCCAGAAGCTGCCGTTTGCACGGCTCGACCTCGATCAATGGCAATTCGGTGCATGCAAGCAGCACCGTATCCGAATTCAAGGTATTCAGGATGGCGCGAAAACGTGCGCGGATTTCGCGGGAATTGCCGCCGAAGGTTTTGACGTCGTAGATCAGACGGTGCAGCAGTTCAGCCTGTGTCGGCGAGGGCAATTCCACTTCGATGTTGCCTGCCAGCCTGCGGTAAGGCGACCAGGGTCCGAAGTCCGTCACAGGACGTGCTCCCAGCAGCGCGACACGGTTGATCCGGTTGCGCTCAAGAAAATCCTGCACGACCTGCACGAACGACACATAAGAACCTGGCGGATCGAGCGCTTCGAGTTGCGGGCGAAAATAATCGAGAGCATTGCAGGCGATCGCATAATAATCAGCCCGCTGCGCTATCGTTTGCGCACAATCCTTGAGACATGCCCATATTTGATCGTGATGGACGTCGAGTTCCATCGACAACCCCAGGACCGGCTCCGAAACAATCGTGACGCTCGGCGCATCGACATCGCCGCGAAAGAATCCGCCGTGCAGATCACGGTTCGCCTGCAGGACTTTGCTCCATAAGTCGATGCCGGCCTCCGGGCTCGAGCCCGCGATGATGCCGATTCTTTTGGCTGGTGGATGATGATTGTGCATCGACAGATCCCCGCTGGTGCCCGGACACGCGCCGGCCTCCCGCTCATGTGAAGCAGGGCGTGAAGGGAAGGCACCGACATCCGGCGGACGCCGCCCCGGCGGAAGCCGGGGCGCGGTCGTTGCTATTGCAGTAGTTGCTGGTGTGGGAGGCTTACTTGACCACTTCCAGCTGCTGGCGGTTGCCACCCTTGTAGGTGTACAG
>NZ_DASZBA010000123.1:0-12522 GCF_035944575.1 Noviherbaspirillum sp. | reverse complement strand
TGCCGAGCGCATCATCACCATTGACGGCTTGCGGGTGGAGTATGCGGACGGCTTTGGGCTGGCGCGCTCGTCCAACACCACGCCGGTGGTGGTGATGCGCTTCGAAGCCGAGTCGCAGCACGCATTGCAGCGCATCCAGCAGCAATTCAGGCAAGCCATCGTCACAGCGATGCCGAGCGCGCAACTGCCGTTCTGAGTTGCCAGGCCGGCTGCGCAGCATGACGACCCCGATGAAGATTCTTATCGTCCGCGTGTCTTCCCTCGGCGACGTGGTGCACAACATGCCGATGGTTGCCGACATCCTGCGCCGCTTCCCCGATGCGCAGATCGATTGGGTGGTCGAGGAGGCCTATGCGGACCTGGTCAGGCTGAACCGGGGTGTGCGCAATATCATTCCCTTCGCATTGCGCCGCTGGCGCAAGACCTTGTTCACCGAACCAACGCGCGGCGAGATGCGCGCGTTCTCCTCCCGGTTGCGCAGCACCGCCTACGACGTGATCTTCGATACACAGGGCTTACTGAAGACCGGACTGGTGATGCGACTCGCTCGTCTCGCACCCGGCGGCAGGCGCGTCGGTCTCGCCAACGGCACGGAGGGCTCCGGCTATGAGGGCATCTCGCGAGTCTTCCACACGATGAGCGTGCCGGTCGGCTTGCGCACGCACGGCGTACTGCGCGGCCGGCTGGTCACCGCCGCGGCGCTGGGTTACGAAGTCGACACCCCGGCCGATTTCGACCTGCAGCCGCCGCCGTTCCAGACGCTTCCGTCATGGCTTCCCGAGCAGCCGTATGCCGCCTTCTTTCACGCCACCGCGCGCGCCGCGAAGCAATGGGCGCCTGCCCACTGGGGCCGTTTGGGTCACATGGTCGCCGCTCGCGGGCTTCCGGTGCTGCTGCCCTGGGGCAGTCCCGCCGAGAAACAGGCGGCCGAAGACCTGGCATCCCGCATGCCGAACGCGCGAGTGCTGCCGAAGCTGCCGATGATGGAAGCGGTGCTGCTCGCCCAGCGCGCCCGGCTGGCCGTCGGCGTCGATACCGGACTGACCCACATTGCCGCTGCTTATTGCCGGCCGACGGTCGAGTTGTACTGCGATTCGCCGCGCTGGAAAACCGAAGGCAACTGGTCGGCGAATATCGTCAACCTCGGCGACACCGGCGCGCCCCCACAGCCGGAAGAAGTCGAAGCCGCCGTCGACCGCCTGCTCGCTGTAACGAAGTCGGCAATGTCATGAACACGATATCGTCGATCCGTGACGGGAAGGTAGCCGCGCAAATGCCGGCTTGCGTCACGGAGCAGCAGCAACGATGAGCCGCGTACTTTATTCCCTTGCATGGTGGCTGGCCCTGCCGCTGGTGCTGGCCCGGCTCTGGTGGCGCGGACGCAAGGAGCCCGGATACCGGCGGCATCTTGCCGAGCGTTTCGGCTTCTACCAGCGGCTCGACAAGGCGCAACAGATGATCTGGGTGCATGCGGTTTCCGTCGGCGAAACGAGGGCGGCCCAGCCGCTGGTCGAGGCATTGTTGCACGCCTATCCACGACACCGCATCCTGCTCACCCACATGACCGCGACCGGCCGCGACACGGGCCGATTGCTGTTCGCCGCCCATGGAGCGCGGGTGGTCCAATGCTATCTGCCCTATGACACCGGATGGATGGCAGGCCGCTTTCTGAAGCATTTCCGGCCGGCCATCTCCATCCTGATGGAAACCGAGGTATGGCCGAATATGATCGCAGAATGCCGCCGGCATGCCGTGCCGGTGGCGCTGGTGAATGCGCGCCTGTCCCAGCGCTCGCTGGCGAAGGCGCAACGGCTGTCCGGCCTGATGACGGAAGCCGCGCACGGCTTGTCCTGCATCGCCGCGCAGACCGAGGCGGATGCCCAGCGGCTGCGGCAGCTCGGCGCCGCCAATGTGCAGGTGACCGGCAGCATCAAGTTCGACGTCACGCCCCCGCAGCAGGCCGTCGAGAAAGGGCTGCAGATCCGCGGGCAGGTCGGCGCGCGTCCGGTCCTGCTGTGTGCCAGCACGCGGGAAGGCGAGGAAGTGCTGATCCTCGATGCGCTGCGCGGCCGGGATATCGGAAATCTGCTGATCGTCATCGTGCCGCGGCATCCGCAGCGCTTCGATGATGTGGCCCGCCTGATCGGTGAACAGGGCTGGCGGATGCAGCGGCGGTCGGCATTGGGCAGCGGCGGATTATCCGGCGATGTGCAACTGCTTCTCGGCGATTCGATGGGCGAAATGTTTGCTTACTACAGCGCATGCGACCTTGCCTTCATCGGCGGCAGCCTCCTGCCCTTGGGCGGCCAGAATCTGATCGAAGCCTGCGCGGTGGGCAAGCCGGTATTGATCGGCCCGCATACCTTCAACTTCGCCGAGATCAGCGGCGATGCCATCGACGCCGGCGCCGCACTGCGCGTGAAGGATGCGAACGACATGCTTGGCCATGCGATGCGCCTGATGCAAATGCAAGAGGAGCGGGCTGCGATGAGTGACAGCGCACTACGGTTCGCCAATCAGCATCGCGGCGCGACGGTGCGCACCATGGCAATGCTGAAGAAAGTAATCGGGCAACCTTAAAGCGCTTGCGGGATGCGCAAGGCATCCAGATGCGCGTCCAGCACCTGCCGGCCGACACGCTGCAGGTCGAACGCCGCCGGGTCAAGCAGCCAGAGGCGGATAAGGCCGTCGGCCATTGCCCATAAGCCCAGCGCCGCAACCCGCGCCGAGATGCCGGAGCGCAGCAAACCGCGCTTGATCGCCAGTTTCAGCCGCTTCTCCGAGCGCACCAGCCATTGGTTATAGTTGGCAATATAGCGATCGCGCACCGCCGTTAGTTCCTCGACATACTCCACTTTATGCGTGGCAATCTCGAATGCCCGTCGCGCAACAGGATCGGTCACCGTCAGCCGGAAGGCGGTAAGCACCCAGGTCCGCACGTCGCCGACCGGATCGGCCAGCCCGGCGTTGTCGGTGCATGCCAGTGCGCTCTCCAGCGGCATGGTGGCGCGGTCCATCATTGCGTTGAACAGGGCCGCCTTGTCCTTGAAATGCCAGTAAATGGCGCCGCGCGTCACTCCCGCGGCGGCGGCGATGTGTTGCAGCGAAGTGCGGGATACGCCTTGCTTCTGGAACAGCAAGGCCGCCGCGTCGAGGATGCCGTCGCGGGTGGCCATCGCTTCGTCTTTTGTTCTGCGCACGTTAGCGAATCCTGTGAAATTCGATGAATCGGAAGCGCTCGGGGGAGCGATACAGTGCGATACATACACTCTTGTAGGTTAGTTTATACTGTCCGTCGTTCTGCCCGGCAAAAAGAAATCGAACCGGGCCATTTTTTTATAATCAATTGTTCGTTGACGACGGCATGCCAGGCATGTGAAGTGGCAGCCGGCAACCTGCACATGCGAAGGTGCAATACGGTCTTATGCACCTGCAACTGTTCCGGTTCACGCCGCCGTAGCGAAATTCAACTGTTTCGCCGTCGTTCCATTCACTCCTGAAGGTGCTCATCGTGATGCGCAATCGTTTATCCGCCCCGCCAGCAAAAATACGCAACATTGTTTGCTCGCTGCTCATGCTGGCAGTTCTTGCTGCGTGCGGCTCCAAGGACGCCGCCGCACCGGCCGCCGCAGGCAATGGGGGCGGTGGCGGCGCCAAACCCCCGCCGCCTGAAGTGGGCGTCGTCACCACCGCCCTGCAGCCGGTTGCATTGCAGACCGAATTGCCGGGCCGTGTCGAAGCGCTGCGTGTTGCCCAGGTAAGGGCCCGCATCAATGGCGTCGTGCAGAAGCGATTGTTCCGCGAGGGCAGCGAAGTCAAGGCAGGGCAGGTCCTGTTCCAGATCGACCCGGCGCCGTATCGCGCGGCGCTCGAGAGTGCCCAGGCACAGCTCGGAAAAGCCCAGGCCAATCTGACGCAGACCACCGCCCAGGCGGAACGCTACAAGCCGCTGGTCGAAGCCAATGCCGTCAGCAAGCAGGAATACATCAATGTGGTCGCCAGCCAGAAGCAGGCGGAGTCGGATGTGGCGGCCGGCAAGGCGGCGGTGCAAACCGCCCGCATCAATCTCGAATACGCCACCGTGAACGCACCGATTGCCGGCCGCATCGGCCGCGCCCTCGTCACGGAAGGTGCGCTGGTGAGCGCTGCCGAGGCGACGCAGCTTGCGCTGATCCAGCAGACCAGCACGGTATACGTCAATTTCACCCAGTCCGCGAGCGAAGTGATGCGCCTGCGCAGGACCGCGAACGGCAGCGATGTGCAGTCGGCGGACAAGCCGGTGCCCGTCACCGTGATGCTGGATGACGGCTCGGAATATCCGCGCAAGGGCAAGCTGCTGTTCTCGGACATCAGCGTCGACCCGACGTCCGGCCAGATCACGTTGCGAGCCGAAGTACCCAATCCCGATGGCCTGCTGATGCCGGGGCAGTACGTGCGCGTGCGCCTGTCACAGACGGAAATCCCGTCCGGCATCCTGCTGCCGCAGCAGGCGGTAACGCGCGGCGGAGAGAAGGGCGATTCGGTCATCGTCGTCGGCGCCGACGGCAAGCCCGCGCCGCGCCAGGTCAAGGTCGGTTCTGCGCAGGGCAATCAGTGGGTGGTGCTGGAAGGATTGAAGGAAGGCGAACAGGTGGTCGTCGACGGTTTCCAGAAAATGATGGTGCCGGGCGCACCGGTCAAACCGGTTCCCTGGAAAGCCGCGGCACAGAACACGCCGTCCGGCGGGACGCCGCCTGCCGCATCCGCATCTGCCGCACCAGCCGCTCCGGCCGCTGGCGGAAACCGCTAATCACAGGAGTGCCGCATGGCCCGTTTCTTTATTGACCGCCCAATCTTCGCCTGGGTGATCGCACTGTTTATCCTGGTGCTGGGCGGGGTCGCGATGACCCAGTTACCGATCGCCCAGTATCCGCCGGTCGCGCCGCCGTCGATCGTGATCACCACCGCCTATCCCGGCGCATCGGCCCAGACACTGGAAGACAGCGTGATCAGCGTCATCGAGCGCGAGATGAACGGTTCGCCGGGCCTGATCTACATGGAGTCGATCAGCCAGGCCAACGGCACCGGTACCATCACGCTCAGTTTCGAGACCGGCACCAATGCCGATCTCGCCCAGGTGGACGTGCAGAACCGGCTGGGCAGGGCGACGCCGCGTCTGCCGCAAGCGGTAGTCCAGCAAGGCGTCAGGGTGGACAAGGCGCGCTCGAACTTCCTGCTGTTCACCATCCTGTCGTCCGATGATCCGAAGTGGGACCCGATCGCGCTCGGCGATTACGCGTCGCGTACCGTGCTGCCGGAAATCCAGCGCCTGCCGGGCGTCGGCCAGGCGCAGTTGTTCGGCACCGAGCGGGCGATGCGGGTATGGATCGATCCGGCCCGGCTGGTGGGCTTCAACCTGTCGTCGGCTGACGTCAACAATGCGATCCGTTCGCAGAACGCACAGGTATCCTCCGGCACCATCGGCGACCTGCCGAACGTGCCGGGCCAATCGATTTTCGCCACCGTGGTGGTGCCGGGCCAGTTGAGCAGCATCGAACAGTTCGGCAACATCATCCTGCGCGCCAACCCGGACGGCTCCACGGTACGGCTGAAAGATGTCGCCCGCATCGAAATCGGCGGACAGAACTACGGCACGTCGGCACGCCTGAACGGTAAGCCATCCACCGGCATCGGCGTCCAGCTTTCGCCGACCGGGAACGCGCTGGCGACCGCGGAGGCGGTGCGCAACCGCATGACCGAACTGTCGCGCTACTTCCCGGCCGGCATGAAATGGGATATCCCGTTCGACAGTTCGCGCTTCATCGACATCTCCATCACGCAGGTAGTGAAGACCCTCGCCGAAGCGGTGCTGCTGGTGTTCCTGGTGATGTATCTTTTCCTGCAGAACTTCCGCTACACCATCATCCCGACCATCGTCGTGCCGGTGGCGCTGATGGGAACGCTCGGGGTGCTGCTCGCGCTCGGCTTTTCGGTCAACGTGCTCACCATGTTCGGCATGGTGCTGGTGATCGGTATCGTGGTCGACGATGCGATCGTGGTGGTGGAAAACGTCGAGCGCATCATGAGCGAGGAAGGGCTGCCGCCGCTGCAGGCGACGCGCAAGGCGATGGGCCAGATCTCCGGCGCCATCATCGGCGTGACCGTGGTGCTGGCATCGGTCTTCGTGCCGCTGGCATTCTTCGGCGGTGCGGTGGGCAACATCTACCGCCAGTTCTCGGCGGTGATGGTCTCATCCATCCTGTTCTCCGCCTTCCTCGCGCTGTCGCTGACACCGGCGCTGTGCGCCCACCTGCTCAAGCCGGTCGAAGCCGGTCACCATCACGAGAAGCGCGGCTTCTTCGGCTGGTTCAATCGCGGCTTCTCCCGCACCGCCAAGGGCTATGAAAAATGGGTCGCATGGCTGCTGGCACGCACCGGCCGGACCATGATCGTCTTCGCCGCGGTGATTGCGGTGGTCGGCCTGATGTTCGTGCGCATGCCATCGTCCTTCCTGCCGAACGAGGACCAGGGCTACATCATCGCCAACGTGCAGTTGCCGCCCGGCGCAACGCTGGAGCGTACATCGGGAGTAATGCGCGAAGTGGAGGATTACATCCTCAAGCAGCCGGAAGTAAAAAGCATGGTTGCCGTGTTGGGCTTCAGCTTCTCGGGCAGCGGCCAGAACGCGGCGCTGGCGTTCGTCACGCTGAAGGACTGGCATGAACGCACCGGCCCCGGCATGACCGCGCAGGCGCTGGCGGGACGCGCCACCGGTGCGCTGAGCAGCTTGAGGGACGCGATCATTTTCGCCATCAGCCCGCCGCCCATCCCGGAACTCGGCCGCGGCACGGGTTTCTCCTTCCGCCTGCAGGATCGCGGCGGCAACGGACGCGAAGCGCTGCTGGCGGCACGCAACCAGCTGCTTGGGCTGGCGTCGCAGAGCAAGGTCCTGGCCGGCGTCCGTCCGGAGGGGCTGGAAGATGCGCCGCAATTGCAGCTCGATATCGACCGCGAGAAAGCCAATGCGCTCGGCGTCTCCTTCGATGCGATCAACGCCGCCATTTCCACGTCGCTCGGCTCCGCCTATGTGAACGACTTCCCGAATGCCGGACGTCTGCAGCGGGTCGTGGTCCAGGCCGATGCGCCTGCGCGCATGCAGCCGGAGGATCTACTTCGGCTCAATGCCGTCAATGCCAAGGGCCAGACGGTGCCGCTGTCGGCATTCGCCACCACCCGCTGGGTTGTCGGGCCGATGCAGACGGTACGCTACAACGGCTATCCCACCATGCGGATCTCCGGCGACGCCGCGCCCGGCCGCAGCACCGGCGATGCATTGAACGAAATGGAGCGGCTGGCGGCGCAGTTGCCGGCCGGTTTTGCGTTCGAGTGGACTGGCCAGTCGCGCGAGGAAAAGCTGTCGGGTTCGACCGTATTCGTCCTGCTCGGTTTTGCAATGCTCGCGGTATTCCTGGCGCTCGCGGCACTGTATGAAAGCTGGTCGATTCCCGTGTCGGTGCTGCTGGTGGTGCCGCTCGGCGTGCTGGGGGCGCTGTTCGGGGCGAATCTTCGTGCCTTTCCGAACGACGTCTACTTCAAGGTCGGGCTGATCACCATCATCGGACTCGGCGCGAAGAATGCCGTCCTGATCATTGAATTCGCCAAGGACCTGCAGGCGCAGGGCAAGGGATTGATCGAGGCGACGCTGGAAGCCTGTCACCTGCGTTTCCGTCCGATCATCATGACCTCGCTGGCGTTCATTCTCGGCGTCCTGCCGCTGGTGATTGCAACTGGCGCCGGTTCGGCCAGCCAGCGCGCCATCGGTACCGGCGTGATGGGCGGCATGATCACCGCGACGGCACTGGGCGTATTCTTCGTGCCGGTATTCTTCGTCGTCATCCGCCGCATATTCAAAGGCAGCGAGCGGCAAAGAAAGCGCTATGCGCACGAGTCGGACGACGTTCCCGTCCCGACAGCCACCACCGCGCCGGCACCATAAGAAAGACAGGTACATGAAGAAAACATATTCACTTTCTGCGGCGTTTTCCGCAACCGGGAAACGGGCACCCGTCCTGTTGCCGCTGGTCCTGTCGCTGTTTCTCGGCGGCTGCATGTCGCTTGCCCCGATGTATGAGCGGCCTGCGGCGCCGGTCCCTGCGAGCTTTCCGCTTGCCGGACCCGCTGCCGATGCAGGCGGATCGGCCGCCACCGTTGAATGGCAACGGTTCTTCGGTGACCCACGGCTGCGGCAGCTGATCGAGCTGGCGCTGCAAAACAACCGCGATCTGCGTGTCGCGGTATTCAATATCGAGCAAGCGAGGGCGCAGTACCAGATTCGCCAGGCAGACCAGCTGCCGACCGTCAACGCCGGCCTTGCCGGCAGCCGCCAGCCCGGCACCGGTGGCGGCTCCACCACCACCTACACCGGCGGCCTGACGGTCACCGCATACGAACTGGACTTCTTCGGCCGCATCCGCAACCTGAGCGAGGCCGCGCTTGCGCAATACCTCGCCACCGAGGAAGCCCGCCGGAATGTGCAGATCAGCCTCATCGCATCAGTCGCGAACATCTATCTCAGCCTGCTGGCGGATGACGAACTGCTGGCGCTGACGAAGCAGACGCTGGCCGCGCGCGAGGAATCGCTGCGGCTGACCAAGCTCAAATTCGACAACGGCGTTGTATCGGAACTCGATTTCCGCCAGGCTGAATCCCTGGTGGAAGGCGCACGCGCCACGCTCGCGCAGCTGCAGCGCCAACGCGCCGTCAATGAAAATGCCTTGCTTCTCCTGGTCGGGCAGCCATTGCCCTCCACGCTGGTAGCCGGCGCGACCCTGGCCACTACCGTGATCGGATCCGAGCTGCAAGCCGGCCTGCCCTCGGACCTGCTGACCAACCGCCCCGACATCCGACAGGCCGAGCAATTGCTGATCGCGTCGAACGCCAACATCGGCGCCGCCCGGGCGGCATTCTTCCCGCGCATCTCCCTGACCGGCAGCGCCGGCAGCGCGAGCAGGGAACTGTCCAACCTGTTTCAGGGCGGCACTTTCGTCTGGACGCTGGCGCCGCAGCTTCTGCTGCCGATCTTCGACGCCGGCCGCAACCAGGCCGGTCTGGAGGTAGCGCAGGCGGCGCGCAACGCCGCCATCGCGCAATACGAAAGGGCGATCCAGAACGCATTCAGGGAAGTGTCGGATGCGCTGGCCGGGCGCGCGACCTACGGTGAACAACTGCGCGCGCAAAGGGCGCAGGCCGATGCTGAAGCGCGCCGGTTCAGCCTCTCGGACTTGCGCTACCAGAGCGGCGCGGCGAGCTATCTCGATCTGCTCGATGCCCAGCGTTCGCTGTTCGCCGCACAGCAGGCGGCTGTGCAGACCACGCTGGCGCAGCTGCAGAATCAGGTGACCCTGTATCGGGTGCTGGGTGGCGGATGGGTAAATCCATCTGTACAGGCAACAAAGTAACGGGATCGACGCTTGAAGAGTTTTCATAAACTCGAACTTCGTTCGAACTAGTTCGATTGAATTGCCACTCAATACCAGTTGCATGACGGATGCAATTGTTATTGAGGACGGCAGAGTGAAAATACACGGCAAATCCATTATCCATAGTCTGTTTTCGATTGCACCGAGGCGTCGGGGCGGCAATGCGGAACCGCCCAAAAACAGGACAGGGCACAACAGCAACCATGCCGAGCACGCTCCGAGTGGCCACGTCATTTCGGAAAATGCGAAGAAAAGAACATTGCAGCACATGTTTTTCTCAAAAATAGTCGGCACCGGTCGTCCTGAAAGGGACCACCACTTAGCAGCCCCTGTTGAAAACAATCGTTCGCTACACCTCGCCTATCCTCTGGTCGGCCTGCAACTGCTATTGTTCGCGGGAAATTTCGACATACTCGACCTCAATGAGGCGCCACCTGTATGCAGCGATCCGCAGGCAATGAAAATCGAAGCATTGGCAGCGGGACTGGAGCCGCTGGGGTCACAACACATCGACAAGGTGCCGGTTACGCAGCGTCTGGTACTGGAGGCAAAACTGACTGCGCTCAAGCGTAAAGTAAATGACTATCATGCCGCGATGGTGCGAGCCAACGCCCGCAATGGCGAAATAGTCGATACGGCACTTCAAAACAGAATGACGGAAAGTCTGAAGTCAATTGAGGCGAAGTTGACGGCGATGCTGCAACCGCTGGATCAAAGAAAAATAAACGCTGAACTGATGACGCATCTGGAGAAGCAAGTCATCGAGAACGTGCGGACCAGGGTCGTCGAATATCTCGCTCAAGCAGGTCCTGCATCGGACCGGAAGCCCACGACAGTCATATCAGTAAAGAAGCTGCGGGAGCTTCAACATCCCTATTTGGCGGAGGCGGAAAGTGCCCTGAATAAAGCGTTTGCAGCTGCAGGCTATGAAGCATTTCCAGGCAGCCGTCATCAGTTAAAGGAAAAAATCAACCGCGCCGAATGGAGCATCATGGCGCCCAAAAATCTGCGGTGGGAAAATGGCCACCCCTTTCTAATCAAGCCTGATGTAGTCATGGGCAACACTTCCATCGTGAACGAACACATCGCAAAGGGCAGTTACGGCAGTGTTTCCGTCATGCGGTGTGAAGACGGCACGGAGCTGATCTGCAAAAGGGCGATCGGCAATTCGGAATCAGATCTGGACGAAGCGGTCCGTCAGTTCGAGCATGAGGCTTCCATGTACGAACATGTTATCAATGAGGCCGGTCCTCATCCCAATCTGGTCAATGTGTACGGCATTGCACAACAAACAATCAATGGGAAACGCGAGTCCATGCTGATCATGGACAAGATAACGGGGCCTGACGGCACATTCGCATTTAACGCTCTACGGAAGCATTGGCATTCGGGCAGTATTTCCAGCGCCCAGTACTGGGGAACAATCCAGTTCATCGCACGCCGGCTGTTCGATGCGTGCCAGCATCTCGCAAAAGCCGCCATCGCCCATAACGATATAAAGCCTAATAATTTCATGGTCGATAGAACCACCGGAGAGCCGATATTGTTCGATCTTGGGCTTGCGCAGCATGGTGGTTTGGAGTCAATTGCGGGCACGCCAGGGTTTGTGCCTCCACAGCGGAAGCAAACCGAAATTCCCGCCTCGGAGAAAACGGATGTGTGGAGCACGATCGCAACGGTTGCATTCGGTGTGAACGGCGGGCATAAATATGGTCGGAACTCCTTGCCGTCCCTTACACAAGAAGAATTGCAGGAGAAGGTGACAAGCTATGCCGAGTTTGAAAGAAAAATGTTTGCCAAGATCGATGAAGACTTTGTTGATTCGGAAAAAGCGAAAACTCATGCTTTTCTCGATGACCGCATGATTGACGACAGCGAAGCGCGCGAGGTGCTGAAAAATGTTCTTGCCTCCGATGGTGCACTTCAAAACATTCCACGCCGACCGATAGCCCGACGCACCAGGAGCACGTCACTTCAAAAGCTGCATAGAGAGAGCGGCGCATGGAAAGAAGTAATTGATCATGCGGCGTCGGAGATTCAAGCGCAATTGCCAGGCAAGTTGGGCATGGTCATATCAGGCGTAAGCCAAACCGGCTCGCCGCTGGACCGGGCTACATCAAAAGACGCAAGCGCACCTGATCCACAGGTGATGCGGGCATGGGCGGAACACACCAACCAGCGTGTTGCACTTGCCCGGCGTATCAGGGAAAGAATTACAGATCGTGTTGACGTAGAGTCCTTGCGCCGCTTTGTCAATGACGCGCAACGGAAATTGAAATCTCCTTCGATACTGATGCTACGATTCAACGCGAAAATTCGCGCCGACCTGGCCGACCGAACGGCGGCTGCCCGAATTGTTCTGGATCTGCTGGACGCCACGGCAGACCTGCATCCGACTGGAGCGGGTAAGCAGGCAAGAGGAAGATTGAGCGAAGAGCAAATGGGTATCGCTCAAATGCTGCAACAACGGCTCACCGAGCGATATCCATTGACAGAATCCAATGGCACAAAAGTCCTGTATGCGAGTTCGCTTCGTAGACGAGCGGGCAAGGAACCGATTTCGACAGAAGCGATTACGCAGCCTGTCGGGCAGCAGGGCGACGACAATCATAAAAGCCGTCCTGCCTTAATGCCCGGACGTATGCCGAAGATGCCTCGATTCTTGGAGCAGAGCATGAGAAAGCACGCAGCAACGGAAGAGAAGACGCAAAGAAATGAAACGAAGAAGAAGGGTGCAGGCGTGCAGCCAAAGCCGTATCGAAAAGCTTGAATCCATTCCGGCTCATCGCCTCTCCATTTCCGCTTGGAAGGTGTGCGCCGCAGCGGATTCTGCACCGGTATTAGATTGCTCAATGGAGCGTAAAAGCGAATAACGGCATTTCCTGCCCTCGACAGAATTTCTGTATTACGTGAGTTTGTACACTTGCCTGTCCTGCGAGCGCTTGTTGCCACCCGGGCAGAGATTGTTGCGGCAGGCAAATGCAGTCAGGCCAAAGGCAAGCTCAATAATTCTTCTCTTGTTCGAACCTCGTCGGCTGTCTTGCTACTCAATACCTGTCAGATT
>NZ_DASZBA010000122.1:0-35716 GCF_035944575.1 Noviherbaspirillum sp. | reverse complement strand
CCGCATACCCGGCCACAATGCCAAGCAGGAGCAGGGCAGCGGCAGCCACGAGCATGATCCATCGTAATCGTCTTGACATCATCGTCAGGGCCGACCGGCAGGCCGGCCCCATATGCCTTGGTCCGATCCGGCCTGCTTATTTCAACCGGACGAAATCAACCGGCAGCGACGACTGGGGCACGGTGACAAATGCGTACTGGTTGATGACGGCCGCGATGCAGACCACGTTCGGCTCCGGATCGATGACGCGGTAACCGACTTCGATACGGTCGGGATTCGCCGCCTGCCGCACGACGTCGATGTTCAATCCGCCGCAGGGATTCGATTCCTGCCCGAGGAAGACGCCCAGCACCATCTTCCGCGAAAAGTCGATGGCGGGTGCCTGTGAAGCGCCGCGGGTATGCTCGTTCCACAATGCCAACCAGCTTGCCGCATCTCGCACGGTGACGAAGCGCTTTTCAGTGATGGCCGAGGCGAACACCGCGGGCGCCAGCCGTTCGAACGGAATCGCCTCGGGGGCGCAGGCTTCCCGGACACCGGCAGCGGCAGCAAGCCGGCTGCGGATCGCGCGCACCGTGGTCATCAAAGGTTCGCCGCCGGTGATCGCCGAATTGCAATTGAAGTCCAGCCGCTTCTTCTTGCCATCCTTCTCGATCTCGATCCACTCGCGGCCTTCGTCGGCGCAACCGGGGCAGCCGATGATCACGTCCGGCAAGGATGCGAACGAAGCAGCGATGGTGTCCCATTCTTTCGTCGACACCATGCCCCAGACGCCGCTTTCCGGCGTTGCGGATTCGCTCGCATGTTCGGCACGGAAGAGGGCACCGTCCTTCGCGATCTCGACCTCGCCTTCGCAATTGGTGCGGCACATGCCGAACCACCAGCCGCTGCGAACCAGCAGATCGCCCGCCTGGCGTGCCGGCGCTTTCACGAATTCGACGGGCAAGGTCGACTGCGGCAAAGTGATCAGCACCGCCGGGTTGGCGATGCTGGCGATGCAGGGCGTGCCCGCCGGCGGCGCGGATTCCCGGTAAGCGACCTCCAGCCGGGCCGGATTATGAAGCTGCTTCACCGATGCGACCGACACGGAATCGCAGGCGCCGCGGCTGCCGAGGAATACCGCGGCCACCATGTCTTTCGAAAAGTCGATCTTGGGCGCCGGCCGGTACACGATGCCGGGTCCCGCATGCGCATCCCACAACCGGTTCCATTCGTCCGGGTTGCGCGCCGTGGCTGTGCGTGGCTCGGTGATCGCGGAGATCGAGAGCGGGGGGGAAAGGATGCCGAAGGGAATGCCGATGTCGCCGGACGCCGCGAATTCGGGTGCGGGCGGAACCGGCGCGCCGTTGGCGGCCGCGCTGGCGCCGGGTGCGTTGCCGCCCCCGCCGCAGCCGGCAAGCAGGGTGGCTGAAGCCAGAAGGATGGCCTGGAGAAGTCGGGTTCTTATCATTTTTTCCTCGAAGATGAATGTGCCTGATGCCGGGACCGCGCCCGGATATTCACCAGGAAGTCCCCGATACCGCCCGGAGCTCCCTTGATAGCCCGGATCTTAGAGAGCTTCGCCGGCGAAATCTTCCCCGGACTGTGGGGAAGTTGTCATGAATTTGTACAGGCGCGAACAACGCCGAAATGTCATGAATCTGTACGCGTTTGTACCCAAATATCTCCGGCTGCATTTTCCGCATGGCCTCTTATACAATGCCGGCCAAGGAGAGAAAAATGTATCGATTGATGCTCGTCGAAGACGACAACAAGCTCGCGTCGCTGGTGGCCGAATATTTGGCCGGCTATGAGTTTTCCGTCGATATCGTGAGTCGCGGCGATGCGGCGCTGGCGCGCTTTCGCGATACACAGCCCGACGTGGTGGTGCTGGACCTGATGCTGCCCGGCCTGGACGGCATGCTGGTGTGCCGCCAGATCCGCGAGATCAGCAATGTGCCGATCCTGATCCTGACCGCCCGCGAGGATGTGTTCGATGAAGTGTCCGGGCTGGAGCAGGGCGCCGACGATTACATCAACAAGCCGGTGCAGCCGCGCGTGCTGCTCGCCCGCCTGCGCGCGTTGCTGCGCCGCGGCCAGGACAAACCCGCAACCGGCGACCTGTCGTTCGGCGCCTTTCGCGTATCGAAGGAGGACCGCATCGTGTTCTGGCGCGGGCAACCGGTCACGCTCAACAGCAGCGAGTACAAGCTGCTGCTGGTGCTGGCCGAATCCGCCGGACAGGTGTTGTCACGCAACGATATCCTGAAGAAAATGCGCGGCATCGAATTCGACGGCCTCGACCGCAGCATCGACAATTGCGTGTCGCGCCTGCGCCGCAAGTTCGACGATCCCGACGGGGAAAAGATCAAAACCGTATGGGGCGAGGGGTATCTCTTCAGCCCGTCCGCCTGGGACTGAGGAACGGCCGCAGCGCCAACCCATGAACCGCATCTTCTACCGGATCTTTCCGCTGATCGTGCTGGCCATCGCCGTCGCGGCGGTTGCCATCTACTTCCTGCTGAGCCGCCTGTTCGGCGACCCGCTGGAAGACATCGCCCGCAAGCAGGCCGCCGGTCCCATCTTCCTGCTTGAGCAATACATCGACCAGGCGCCGCCGGACGAATGGCTGGTGCGGCTGAACAAGGTCCGGGAAGTGTCCGGCCTCAGCCTGGAACTCGTTCCGCTCGACACCGCTCTGCCCGCGCTCGACGACGCCCGGCGCGGCGCGCTCCAGCGCGGCGACATCGTGCTCGACATCGCCGGCAAATCGCTGCTGCGCCGCGTCGATCTTGCCGGCGAACGCTATGTCGGCAGCGAAGCGGAGGTGCTGCATGTACGCAACCTGCCGATCGATGTCGGACTGGAAATCAAGATGGAAGCGCTGCGTTACCTTGTCGTCGCCTTGTGCGTGCTGGTACCGATCGCGCTCTGGTCGCGATCACACTGGCTGGAACTGCTGTCGCTGTCGCAGGTGGCGGACCGGTTCGGCGAAGGCAGGCTATCGGTCCGCGCCAGGACGAGGAAGACTTCCGGCCTGTATCCGCTCTCACAGCGCATGAACCAGATGGCCGAACGCATCGAAGGGTTGCTCGGCGCGCACCGGGACCTGCTGCATTCGGTCTCGCACGAGGTACGAACGCCCATCGCGCGCATCGAATTCAGCCTGGAATTGCTGCGCGATGCCGCCAGCGCCGACGAGCGCGAGAAGCGTATCCAGCTCATGGAAGACGACCTGCGCGAGCTCAATGCGCTCATCAACGAACTGTTGCAACTCACCCGCCTGGACCAGCCGCAGGCGGCGCAGGTACAGCGGTTTTCTCTCGCCGAGGCGCTGCACGACTGTGCCGCCCGGCTCGAACATGCTTTCGCCGGCAAGCGCTTCGTGCAAGAGCTGCCGGACGACCTCGGCGACATCGCCGGCGACCGCCGTCTGATCGCCCGAGCCGTCGGTAACCTGCTTGCCAACGGCGCAAAGTATGCGCAGCGTGAAGTCCGGCTGTCGGCAGCCTCGGCGCCGGGCAGGGACGGCGACTGGGTCGAGGTGGCAGTCGACGATGACGGCCCGGGCATCCCGCCCGACGCCCGCGAACGCATATTCGAACCCTTCTACCGGCTCGACCGCAGCCGCGATCGCACCACCGGTGGCTTTGGCCTCGGCCTGGCGATCGCGCGCAAGGCCGTTCAGCTGCACGGCGGCACGATCACTGTCGCCGACTCCCCGCTCGGCGGCGCAAAGTTCATCCTGCGCCTGCCGCGCGGCGTAGCGTCCGAGGCACGCTTAATCGAGACCGCCAGCCTGAATTAGCCGCTGCGCATCCAGGCCTCTTCCAGTTGCCTTTCTCAGGCGAAATTAGTATTTGACTATAACAAACGGAAAAGTATCGAGGCGTTGATGGAGAGGGTTTCTGCCAGTTTGCGCGCAAATACTGACAATGCAGCGGATATTTCATGCAATTTCGGCAATTCAAGGTGAAAATCAGATTTGAAAATTTACTTCTGACGAATACTTGTCCAAGACAAATAGGGTATTGTTTGAGGCAGATCAAGCGTTGGAAATCTCACCTTCCTACACTTGGCAGCACGCGGCAACACCGCTCCCAGACCTGAAACGGCTTTCCGCCCCCAGTCCTTTACCACTCCAGGAGACCAGCATGAAGTTCGAAAAATACCTTTTTGCGTTGCTGTCCGCGACGCTCATCACTGCATGCGGCGGCGATGACGACGATCCGGCGCCGGTAGCCGCCAGCACCATCGACAAGGTCGCCCAGGAGCGTGGCTTCAACGCCCTGCTGGCCGCGGCCACCAAGGCCGAACTGGGAGGAACCCTGTCGGATGCCAATGCCCGCCTGACGGTGTTTGCACCGACCGACGCCGCCTTCAACAGCCTGGCGACCAGCCTCGGCTTCAGCAACGCCACGGCCATGGTCAATGCGCTGCCGCCGGCCGCATTGCGCAACATCCTTACCTACCACGTGCTGCCAACCCGGAAACCTGCGTCCGAACTCGGCGCGACGGCGCAGTCCACTCAGACGACCAGCTACAGCTTCGCCGGACAGCCGGCCACGCTCCGGCTTGACAACCAGGGGGGCGTCAGGATCACCGACGCGGCGCTGACCACCGCCACCGTGACGGCGACGGATGTCGCCGCGAGCAACGGCGTTATCCATGCAGTCGACAAGGTGCTGGTTCCGCCCGGCGTGCTGAACGTCGTGCAGATGGCCCAAGTCAATCCGCAGTTCTCGTCGCTGGTGGGCGCGGTTGTCAGCGCGAACCTCCAGGGCACGCTGTCCGGCGCCGGCCCGTTCACTGTCTTCGCGCCGACCAACGCCGCCTTCGCCGCCGCGCCGACCGGTCTGACGACGCCGCAGCTGACCACGGTGCTTACCTACCACGTGCTCGGCTCGCAAGTGCTCGCCGCCCAGATCCCATTCGGCACCCCGGTGACGACCGTGGCCAGCCAGCCGATCACCATCAATGCCGGCACGCCGCCGACCATCACCGACACGACAGCAACCCGGGCACGCATTAACGCAACCGATGTCCGCGCCAGCAACGGCGTCATCCACGTGATCGATAAGGTATTGATACCTGCCCTGTAATCTCCGGCAGTTCGCCGCTCCTCCGTCCGGTTTCCGGACTTTGCCCCCGCCACGGATGCCCATGCCGTCGCGGGGGCTTTTTTCGCCGTTCGCCAGCGGCGGCTATACTTTCGGACCGCTGCTTCCTCCGTCCGGCAAGGCCTTCCCGGAGGATGCAAATCCGGCAACTCGCCGGCAACGTGATTGACCAACCCATCGACCAAGGACACCACCATGGATCAGCAATTCGAAGACGGCCTGAAGATGCGCAAGCAGGTAATGGGCGAAGAATTCGTCGAAAAAGCCTTCGGCACCGCGACTGACGTCACCATGCCGCTGCAGGAATTTGTCACCCGCAATGCATGGGGAACGGTCTGGTGCCGAGACGGCCTCGACCTCAAAACCCGCAGCCTGATCACCCTGTCAATGCTCACCGCGCTCGGCCGCACGCAGGAATTGAAAGGCCATCTGCGCGGCGCGGTCAACAATGGCGCCAGCCTGAAAGAAATCCAGGAAGTGCTGCTGCACGCAGCCGTCTACTGCGGCGCGCCGCTCGCGGTGGACGCATTCCGGGCGGCCGGAGAAGTGCTCACGGAACTCGGCGTCGAGAAATAGTTCCAAGCGGATAGCGCGGCACCTGCCCCCGGCGAACCGACCCCGCCGCGCTCCATCGACAAGCACTCCTGAAAGCAATACATGTTCGACCAACCGATCGTCATGATCGACTTTGAAACCACCGGCATGAGCCCGGTCATGGGCGACCGCATCACCGAAGTCGCCGCCCTGCGCATCGCCGACGGCAAGATCGTCGACCGCTACGTCTCGCTGGTCAATTGCGGCGTACGGGTGCCTTCCTTCATCACCCAGCTCACCGGCATCACCCAGCGCATGGTCGACACCGCCCCCTGCGTATCGAAAGTGGTCCCGGAACTGCTGCGCTTCATCGGCAACGACGCACTGTCGGCGCACAACGCCAGCTTCGACGAACGCTTCCTGCAGGCCGAAAGCCGCCAGCTCGGCCTGCAACCCGGGCACGAGCGCCTGATATGCTCGCTGAAGCTATCGCGGCGGATATTTCCGGGGATGCACAGCTACAAGCTGTCCGCACTGTCCTCATCGCTGGGCATCCGCTTCCAGGGCAGCGCCCACCGCGCCGAAGCCGACGCGGAGGTCAGCGCGCAACTGCTGATGCATATCGGCGACCATCTCGGCAAAACCTACGGCGTGCCGCGCATTGCGCCGGCACTGCTGGATCGCGTCAACCGTGTCAGCGCGGCGAAGGTGCCGGGCTTGCTGCAGAGGGAATTCGCCTGACTCGGGCCATGCAGTGGCGCAACCCGCTGATTTTCATTATCTCTCCCTGCCTTATCCCTAATTTCCCCGTGTACTGAAGCCGAGAAGCATCCAGCATCTAACGCTGGATAGCTCCGGCTCATCGTGCGCATCTCGTAAAGCGAAGAAGCGTCCAGGTTTTCGCCAGTCCCATATCCACAAGATGGTGTAAGTCATGGAAGCCGATGTACTATCTTGTCCAAATCCACATTCATGCGCATAGTAAATATGGTCATTTGTAAATATGTTCAAAATGAAGTGGCTGGTTAACTAAACCGATAGGGGCGTCCCATCAGCGTGCTTCGTCCGCCTACTGTCTGTCGGACAGTTCATCATGAGGGGGAAGGGGTGTGTGGAATAAAGCAGGCAGAATAATTGTTGCAATTGCCGGAATTTTTCTAATCACTGTACTGGGCTTTACTGCAATACGAGACCCAAGCGCAGCTGTCATTTCGAAGTTGCTTATGGCAGTTTCGGTTACTGCTGTTTTATATATAGACCTCAGTCGTAAAGCGGATGCAACTAAAACAAGAAATCGCCCGGCCAAGACCATAATCATTGGGATAGTGCTCGGGCTCAGCCTACCATTGCTACTTCTCGCATTGATAATGGCAATCGTCCGGACGTGAGCTACTTGGAGAACATATGGCACTTTATATTCGCGTCCATCAAAGAAGATCCTTATGACACAACAATTTGTTGATGCGAATCCCGACATGCGACCGCACACTGTCAGCCGCTGCGCGGTTGCACTGCGACATGACACATTAAAGCCCCCGTTCTTCCGGATACGGGAGGTGCAGCAATGAATGGATATTTTATTGCTGCAGCAGTTCTTGCATTTGCCATTGGCCTAATTCACTCAATGCTCGGCGAGCGACTCATATTCGGGCGCATGCGATCAACCGGTTTCATCCCAACCAGCGGCGGCTCAGCCTTGCGCGAGCCGCACGTACGCATTCTTTGGGCAAGTTGGCACGTGGTCACGGTACTGGGCTGGTGCATGGCGGCGACACTGGCTTGGATGGCGATTCCATCATCAAGCCAGCCGATCTTGCCCTTTATCGGCGAAGCCATTATCGCCGCCATGCTTGCCAGTTCACTTCTGGTTTTCGTCGGCACCAGGGGCAAGCATCCTGGATGGATGGGCTTGCTTGGAGTGGCCGTTCTCGCGGCCATGGGGCTGTATGCGTAAGCGTGCGGGAACCTGAAGGGACGCCAAAGCGTTCTACTGCAAGTAGCGTTCCCTGGCGGGCCGGACTACAACGCTTATGTGAAGTATCGAGTGTCAATTGAATAAAATTACGCGCACGTCAATTAGCTGCAGTCCAATGACAATCTCTTTCACTTTCGTACGATGCAAATATGATGCGTCAGTTAACTTGAATGTTAAATGCCATGGAAATTCGTGACGTTAAGCCTTTCGAAATTGAGCCTGTCCGCCAGTTTCTATGCGCTAATGGTTGGGCACATCGCGTAGGAAATGCTGACGAGTTCGCGGCGCTTGTTCGGGCTAGTCAGCGAACGGCAGTTGCCATCGGCCCTGCCGGCGAAGTGCTAGGCTTCGCACGCGCTATTACGGACGGCATGTCGAATGGCTACCTTTCAATGGTCGCCGTGTCTCCATTTCAGCGCCGCAAAGGTATTGGCCGGCGCTTGGTTGGGCACATCATTGGCTCAAATTCGGACATCACCTGGGTTTTGCGCGCGGGGCGAGACGGGGCTTCCGAGTTTTTTGAAGCTTTGGGATTTACCGTCTCGACCATCGCCATGGAGCGATCCCGTGCATAGCCTGGCATTTCACCTTTGCATCAAGAGCCCCTGCATGCGGGTGCCCTGCAAGCGCAAACCGGGAAGACGTCAGGCGATGCAGGGAAATATTGCAAGATAGATGAATCCATCATTCTTGAAGTGGGAAAGAACATGTTGACGTTTGAGCGTAACGATTGGTTCGGGCTCAAGCATCAATCATATTTGCAGGGAGATAGAAATGAAGTGGCTGCTCGTGGTAATCATGATGAACACTCCGGTCAAAACAGACCTGGTATTCGATACCCTGTCCGACTGCCTTGCTGCTGAAACGCAAATGAAGAAGGAATGGACGGAGCAATATAGCCAGGCGCAAAAATCCGGCGCCTCCAAAGAGACACTGGGCTATATGAGTTCGCAAATGACCAAAGGCACATGCATGCCGTCGAAGTAACCGGCATGGCACTGCCTCCCGGCCGCTGGGTCACCGGGTGGGTACTTGTTGCCACATTCCGGGCGGCGCCATGGTGAAGCGCGGCTTCGTTCATGGGGCATTTGGCTGGAGTGCGAACCAGAAATGGTTAGCCTGTCGCTCGAGCGCTGATAGCACTACACGCTTCAATTTCACCAAACGTTAATGCACTGACCATGCCCAAGCGTTTTTCAGTCGAGCCGCTCGCACGCCATCCGCAGGCTATTCCGGTTTTATGCGAGTGGTTCGAGGCCGAATGGCCGTCATACTACGGTCGGGGCGGGCCAGGGTGTGCACATCACGACCTCCATGCATATGCGAATCAAGGCAGCCTGCCGGTCGGGGTTGTCGCGTTCGACACCGGCAAGGTCTGCGGTGTTGCGGCGCTGAAGGCGGAGTCGATTGCAAGCCATAAACACCTCCTGCCGTGGGCCGCCGCCGGATGCGTCCATCCATCACTGCGCGGACAGGGTATTGGCCGTCTGCTTCTGATCGCCCTTGAGGAAGAAGCACGCAATCTGGGATTTGATCGCATCTATTGCGGCACGAGCACGGCGCAGAGCCTCCTGCAAAGATGTGACTGGCAACTGATCGAAAGCGTCGATCACGAGGGCGCGCGCCTCGGCATCTATCGTAAGGCACTCTAAGCGGATCTCTTCGGGGGGGGGGCAAGGACACATGGCCCATGCCGCTCACGGCAAATGCCAGCCGGGTTGCGGCAAGAGTTTCCACCATGACCGCCATCGTAATCATCAACGTGGTGCGCCATCGTTCATGAAGTCAGTCAACGTCAATATCTGCGTCGCTTCGCCGAAGCGGGTGGCACTGCGCAGCACTGTGGCAGACTTCCGCGACAATCAACCGAAGGTCATGCCGTGATACGTCCGACAATTCTTCGCACCCACGGCGCGACCACGGCGACCGTCGGAAAAGCGACCGGCCATGTCGTCATGCAGCTTTTGAGCCATTGCGCGGGAAGGCCGGGATGAATTCCCTGCGACGTGATGAGGACGAAAGCCGAGACGATGCAGACCATGATGGCCGAGAGCAGGGCGCTGAAAGCAATGGGTGCGAAGCGGGCTGGAATACGCATGTCATTCTCCTGTATGGGTGATGGTTGAACGGGTGCTGCGTCGACCGGCTTCATGCCGGGTAGAGGAAATGGGCAACCCATCCCGCCCCGTAGAGGCCGATGCCGAATATCGTGTGGGTGATGATGCTCTGCAGCCGGGCGGCGCCCGGGCGCGGTGTGCGCGAGGCGGCGACGCCGGCGCCCATTCCGGGTTGCATTAAAAAGAAAGGGGCCGCCACCGTGCCGATGCCGACGATCAGGGCGGGATGGAGGGTCGGATGCTGCACCCATGCGAGTCCCCAGATGCCGATCAGCAATGCGGCGAAGGCGATGCCGATCAGGTAATGGGCGGCCCAGCCGATCAGACGTTCATTCGGCATTGGCGGTGAGGCGGCAATGGATGCATGGTGAAACCTTCCGCTTGGCATGTGGGCCAGCCAGCGCCCCACGAGGCCGTAGTCCGGCGGCGCGATGCCGAGCAGCGGTTTGCGCGCGATGCCCCACAAATCCATCACTGCGGTGCCGCCGATTCCGATGATCAATACGAGTACCAGGTAATCCATGATTTCCTCCGGATGTTTGCGTTCATTGATAACTGCTGGTAGCGTACAACTTCAAGTCAACTTGAAGTCAAGGGGAAAAATATGGACATTTCCGAAGTGGCGCAGCGGTCGGGTGTTCCCGCTTCGACCTTGCGTTTCTACGAAGAGAAGGGCTTGATCGTTTCTGTCGGCAGGCGAGGGCTGCGCCGCCTGTTCTCCCCGGATGTGCTCGAACGGCTGGCGTTGATCGCGCTGGGGCGTTCGGCAGGCTTTTCGTTGGACGAGATCGCCCGCATGTTCGCCCCGGACGGACTGCCGCAGATCGATCGGAAAATGCTTGCCGGAAAGGCAGACGAGATTGACAGGACAATCCGCAAGTTGAGTGCCGTGCGCGACGGCTTGCGGCATGCCGCCGTGTGTCCCGCGCCAAGCCACATGGAATGTCCGACCTTCCGGCGCCTGCTGGGCATCGAGGCCTCCGCGGCTGCCGGCGCGGGCGGCAGGAAGGCGTCGCCGGGAAGGCAGGGCCCGGATAAAACGGTGCCGATCCGCCGGCACAAGCGAGCCGTCGCCTGAGCTTGTTCAGCGTTTGCAAGATGCAACGATCACTTTTTGCGGGAGATATCCGTGACTGCCTCGAATTCCTTCACTGTCCGCCGGCTTGCCCACGATGACATCGCCTTGATGGAAGGCATGCTGACGACCTTCGGCGAGGCGTTCAATGAGATGGCGACTTATGGCGGGAGCCGGCCCGGCGCCGCATATCAGCGGCGTCTGCTCGGAAGCGATTACTTCATTGCGCTCGTTGCCTTGAAAGGAGGCGAGGTCGTGGGCGGCATTGCCGCATACGAACTGAAGAAGTTCGAGCAGGAGCGCAGCGAAATCTATCTCTACGACCTGGCGGTGTCGGCGGCGCACCGGCGTGAAGGCATCGCCACGGCGTTGATACAAGAACTCAAGGCGATCGCGGCGGAACGCGGCGCCTATGTCATTTTCGTGCAGGCGGATCACGGTGATGATCCGGCCATTGCGCTGTACACGAAACTGGGCATTCGCGAGGATGTGCTGCACTTCGATATTCCGATCGACGGGCGCAAAGGCGCGGAATAGGTGCCGATGGCAAATGATGCAGCAGCCGCACGTTCCTGCACCGGCGCTATCGCGCCCCTGCCAGCTCGCGCACGATCGCTTCGATGCCCTTGACCACTCGCGCCGTACGTTCATAGTCGATCTTGTCCGGCGTGTCCTGCGCGGTATGGTAATGCGGATAGCGATAGGGCGCGGTGTCGGTGATCATGATGGCCGGATAGCCATATTGCCGGTAGGCCCAGTGGTCCGACCAGTCGATGCCCGGTATTGCCGACGGCGCGGCGATGCCTTCGGACGGAAAGGCCGCATGCCTGCGGAACGCGGCAATAGCCTGGTGCACCAGCGCCCGCGAACCGATGTCGCCGACGAAGCCGATGAAATTGCCCGCATCCGGATAAAGTGCATCCAGCGGCGGCGGGTAGTGCTGGCTGCCTTTTTCATCCGAGTAATAGCCGATCGTTTCCAGCGACAGCATGGCCGTTACCCTGCGCCCGCGTGATTTCAGGTCGCGTGCATGCACATGGCTGCCCATCTGCTCGGTCTTGAAGTAGGGCGGCTCTTCATTGACGAACAGCACCAGCTTCAATTCCTTTTTATCCGGCAGCGCCGCGTCCTTCAGCAAGCGAGCGAGTTCGATCACTGCCGCCGTGCCGGTGCCATTGTCATTGGCGCCCGGCGCACCGATGACCGAGTCGTAGTGCGCGCCGATCACGATGATGTCCCGTTGCGCTTCCGTGCCTTTGCCGGCGATGGATACTTCCAGGTTGCGCACCGGCTTGCCATCCGCCTTGAATTCCTGGCTCCTTACCGTAAGGCCATAGCCTGTCAGCGTACGGTCGATGTAGCGCGCCGCTTCCTCCAGTGCCCGATGATGGACGACGTTGTGCTCCACGCTTGCGATCGCCGTGACATGCGTGCGCAGCCGGGCGGCAAGGTCCCGTTCCTCCGCCGTCCATGCGGGCAGCGGTCCCTTGTGCGATACGCCAGGCATCGCCGCGATGGCGGCCAGCCCGCCGCCTGCCAGCGCAACCATCCCGAGCACCGGTGCCAGGATGGCGCCGCCCATGCCGGCGAGCCGCCTGAAAAAGGGCTTCATATCGTCCCTTCCGGGCGCCTTGTAGACAGGAAGCTCGCGCATCCCGCCGGCAGCAGGGTGCCGCTGACGAATATCGCGCCGTGGCGGTAAAACGCACTGGCGTTGCTGTTTTTGCCGAGTGCGAATACCCACACATCGCCGCGTGCGCTGTTCCAGACGATGCGCGCGTCGTTCTGTTCCAGCGCCGCGAGCAACTGTGCCGGCGATGCTCCCGGCCGCAGCAGTACAGTGGCGGTCGGCATGAGATCCGCACTCGAAGGCGGCAGCGCGCTGGCCGCGGCGCCGGCGGCCGTGATGGCCGCGAGGATGGATGCGATGGTGCCGCCCCTGCCTTCGGTCAGGCCGGCACGACGCCGCAACGCTATCCCGGCAATGATGAACAGGATGCCGAATACCGCAAACCAGAGCAGGTCCCAGAACAACGGATTCGGTGAATCCATGCGGATGCGATGGATGCCGGTCAGCCAGTGCGACAACACCGCATCCACCACGTGCCACGCGCCGAAACCGATCAGGGCATTGGCGATCAGCAGACGGCCCGACCCGTTGCGCGCCAGCCAGGTGCGGGAGCGGATCATCATCCAGATACCGATCAAGGCGATCACGTACATTGCGGCATGGAACAGACCGTCGGCCAATACCTGCATGCGCAGGTCGCCGAATGGTGCACGGTCGACGGCGCTCAGCAGATGATGCCACTGCAGGACCTGGTGCAGCAGGATGCCGTCGAAGAAACCGCCGAGGGCAAAGCCGGTCAGGTAGCCCGCCTTGTTGAAGATGCGTCGTTCTAATGCGGATGGCAGGGTGTGCATGTGTTTCCTTCACTCGGGCAGGACTTGTACCGGGACCCGGTTAAGCTAAAGGAAAAGCCCCTTCCCCCTTGCAGGGGGCGTAGCATGAATTCGGACAGCATGCTGTCCGCCTGCGTAGCGGGTTGCCCGTAAGGGCAATCCTCTTGGTTGGGATGGGGCGTCCCTGGCCCTCCCCCTGACAGGGAGGGGACCTTGCGGTGAAAGCCTACAACGCGGAGTCTCTATGCGTTTGTCCTATCCGGCACGACGAAATTCAATTTCATTCTTACAAAGCCCCATCAACACCCGCTCCGTTCCATCTTGAAACTTAACAAGCCATGAACAGTCCTCCCTTTATGCACGATCCGACGCGCACCTCGTGAAAGGCGCCACCATGTTCCCCGGATTCATATTTGCCACAGGCATTGAAAACAGCATCCCCACCATCCAGGGCGGCAGGGTGCGCATGGACGAGATGGAAAAGTGCGGTCACTACCGGCACTGGCGAACCGATTTCGACCTTGTTGAACAGATGGGCATCAGCTTCCTGCGTTATGGACCGCCGCTGCACCTGACGCTGCTCGGCCCCGAGCGCTACGACTGGTCATTCACCGATGCAACCTTCATGGAATTAAAGCGGCGCAATATTGCGCCCATCGTCGATCTCTGCCATTTCGGCCTGCCCGACTGGCTGGGCAATTTCCAGAATCCGGATTTTCCCCGCATCTTCTGCCGTTATGCGCAGGCATTCGCGCATCGCTATCCATGGGTGCAGCTTTACACGCCGGTCAACGAGATGTTCATCTGCGCCGTGTTTTCCGCGCTGTACGGCTGGTGGAACGAGCAGCTGAAGGATGATCGCGCATTCGTCACCGCGCTCAAGCACATCGTCAAGGCCAATGTGCTGGCCATGCAGGCAGTGCTGAGGGTGCGGCCGGATGCCCTGTTCGTCCAGAGCGAATCGTCCGAGTATTACCACGCTGAAAACCCGGCGGCGATCAAGCCGGCGGAGTTGATGAATGCGCGCCGCTTCCTGTCGCTGGACCTGAATTACGGCCGCCGCCTCGATTCGGAGATGTACGAGTATGTGCTCGACAACGGCATGACGCGCGATGAGTATCACTTCTTCCTGCGCAACAACATGAAGCACCATTGCATCATGGGTAACGACTATTACGCCACCAACGAGCACCTGGTGTCAGCCGATGGCCATTCGCGTGCATCCGGCGAAATATTCGGCTACTCCGTCATTACCCATCAGTATCACGATCGCTACCGGTTGCCCGTGATGCATACTGAGACCAACCGCGTCGAAGGCCCGCACGGCGATGAAGCGGTGTTCTGGTTGCGCAAGGAATGGGCGAACGTACTGCGGGTGCGCAACGACGGGGTGCCGGTGGTCGGCTTCACCTGGTACTCGCTGACGGACCAGGTCGACTGGGATACCGCACTGCGCGAGGACAACGGCAATGTCAATGCACTCGGGCTTTATGACCTCGACCGCAACATTCGGGCCGTCGGTACTGCTTATTGCCAGCTCATCCGCGACTGGCGCCAGGTGCTGCCGACGCAGAGCGTCTGCCTGCAGGTGCCGGTCGTGATGCCGGCCGACTATGACGAACCCTGGGCGAAGAGAAGCCGCGAGCACGCCTACCGCACCCGCAAGGCGATCGACCTCGCGCTGGAAGAAGCGAAGTAGCGCGGCGGATCGCAGCGCCTCTTCGGGCAATGCAGCCTGCTATGACAGTGGGTAGAGCTGGTAAATGGCGCCCGCGAAGTCGTCCGAGATCAGCAGGTTGCCCCGACCGTCCGGGATCGCATCCACCGGGCGGCCCCAGTAGCCACCACTGCGCGGATTGGGCACGAAGCCGGTGACGAGGTCCATCGCCGCGCCGGCATTGCCGTTGCCGTCGAATGGAAAGTACACCACCTTGTAACCCGAACTCAGATTGGTGCAGTTCCAGCACCCATGCAGCGCCACCGCCGCGCCTTGCCGGTAATTTTCCGGCAGGTTGCTGTCGTGCAGGAAGCTGAAGCCCAGCGGGGCGGAATGCGCCTGTATGCCTTTCGAGGGGCGGTCCACCCTGCTGCAATCCAGCATGCCGCCATCGGCATTGGTGTCGAAGTCGCGCACCATTGCAAGGTTCGCCATGCCTTCCGCCGGCACCGGATTGCAGAACGGCCAGCCATAGTTGGCCCCATCGCGCACGGCGGTGAAGGGCTCCGGCGGGTTGTCGTCCACGTAGCGCGGTATCAACTTGCCGAGATCGCCGGAACCGTCGCCATCGACATCCGCATCCACCGGCACCCGCACCTGGTCCCGATTGTTGACGGCAACCCACAGCGTGTTGGTGCCGGGAATGACATCCAGCCCTACCGCATTGCGCAGGCCGCGTGCAAACAGGCGGCCATTGCCGCCGTCCGCGTTGTATTGATAGATCGCGCCGCGCACCGGATCGCTTACCGTATCCTCCGCGCACGCGTTGCAGGCCGAGCCGATCGACACATACAACCTGCCATCGCCGCCGATGGCGATGTTCTTCAGTTCATGGCCGTAATTGCCGCCCAGTTCGGTATTGGAAGAATCGGGAAGATTGTCGACCACGATCTGCGTGCCTGAGATCGCGGTTTCGCCCGCGCGGTATACATGACGCGTGATCCGATGCGACTCCGCAACATACAAATAGGTGGTGTCGCCGATACGGTGAAACACCATGTCATGCGGCTTGCGCAAGCCGGATGCGAAATCGAATTGCTCCGGCGGTGCGCCAGGCCGCTCGCGCAACAGAACGATCCGACCTTCGTTCGGCACCGACAACAGCACATCGCCATTCGGCGCAAGCGCCATGAATCGTGCCGCCGGCACCCGCGCCCACACGCGGATACCGAAGTCGGGCGGCACGGTCAACCTGCGGGGTTGCAAAAACACGCCTTCCGACAGCGCGGCAGACACTTCCAAAGTGCGCTCGACGCTGGCCGCCAGCGACGGCATACCGGTCGCTCCGGTCGGCGCCGGGTCTCCGCCGCCACCACCCCCGCCACCGCACGACGTCGTCAGTACGGCAAGCGAAACGGTGAGTGCGTAAGCAGGTCGGCGGAGACATCGGGGATATATGCTGTTGTTCATGACAAGCTGCGCGCAGTGTGCCTGCGTCGGTCGAAAGCAGAATAGGGGCGCCGCGATAGCGGTGAAGAGGAAAGTCAGACGCAGCAAGCACTGCATCGGTTCCCGTCGCGACTGCCTGAAGAGAAAGGCTGGTTGAGTTCCCACCCGATGGACAGGACAGCGCCGGATGCCGCCATTCAACGCATCGGCAACCGAATCACGGGATGGACCTGAAAAAGATTTCATTCGTGAATGGAACCAATGAAGATCCCATGTCACTCATCGCCTTCCTTGCCTGCATCGGAGCAGGCAACTTCATACTAGGGGAATAGCCAACATGCGTGTACCGTCAAGTGGATCAATGTGCGCCTTGCCCACGGCCGCGCCTTCGTTGCCGGTCCGGAACACATCGGCGCAGGACATCGTGTTTCAAAAGGCAGGACCGGTATTCGGTAAGTATCAGAACAAAAGAATATCTCTCGGCGATTTCAAGCTCGATCTGCCGATTCCAGGTACGGAAAACAGAAAGACCCGCATCCTGTTCTTCGCCACCGGCGGCACGATATCGGCAAAAGGCACAAGCGATTTCACCTATGACCCTGGTGCGGTGGGCGCCAGGCAAATGATCGGCGCGGCCAGGAAGCCACGCAATACCAGGATCGAGCCGCACGATGTTTTCAGGATCGATTCAAAAAGCATCGAGCCAAAGCACTGGCTCGTCCTGCAACGGCAGGTCATTTCGGCGCTTGACGCAATTGAAAAAGGCGATGCGATCGTGATCGCGCATGGGACCGACACGATGGAGATGACCGCCGCCTTCCTGCATTTCACCGTGCCGGGCGAGAAACTGGAAGGAAAGAAAATAGTTTTCGTCGGATCGATGAAACCGTCCGATTCAGCGACGCCGGATGGAGAGAAGAATTTACGCGATGCGTTGCGTCTGGCGAAGAGCAAAACGTTTTCAGGCATCGTTGCCATGATGAACGGAAAGATTTTCAGTCCGCCGTACTTCCGCAAGGGACATACCGTGGACGTCGATGCCTTCAAGCGGATCAATGGCCTCGAGATCGGCAAACTGAAAAACGGCAAGGTGATCATCAGAAACCAGCCGGTAGCGGCGAGCTGGACGGCCAATATCGATATGCTGGCGGACCATCCGCAGGATGCTATGTTGCCCAATGTCCCGGTGATTCACGTCCAATCGAATGCAACTGTTGCCGAAATGAAGAACCGCATCGCCAACGAGATCAGGCCGTCGGCGGCAACGCGGTCCGCCGGCAATGATTTTTCCCATTCCGATGACGAACAACGCATGCCTTCGAGGCCAGCTGGCGCCATCGTCGTTGCGGGGACCGGCAATGGCACGATGCACGATGACATTGAACAATACCTGGCGAAGGTCGGTATCCCGGTGGTTCGCGCCAGCAAGGTCGGTGACGGGGAAGTGGTGCGGAACGGCGCGGCAAAGGATGATGCGCTGGGGCCCCGGCAGGATGACAGGGAGGCACGGAACTTTGTTTGCGCGGGGAAGCTGATGCCGGAAACCGCGGCACTGCTGGTCCAGCTTGCGATGGTGGATGCCGAGAGCCGGGGCATTCCGTTGACCGCTGACCGGCTGCGCGAACGATTTGCCGAGTATCAGTCGCCCGAATTCCGACCTCCTGCCTCTGCAGCATAGGCCAGAAGCACGAGCTGGACGATGAGTGATGACGCTATAGCCAGTACTCCAGCACCCGCACCGCCCATTCCTTCATCTTTTGCCCGATGCCGCGCTGCCGCCAGGTTTCCAGCGTGATCTGATCGGAATCACGCAGATCGCGCTGGAACAGGGCTTCCATCTTTTCGGCGAAATCGACGTTGAGGATCACCGCGTTGAGTTCATCGTTGTGCAGGAAGCTGCGCATGTCGAGATTCGTGGAGCCGATGGTCGACCAGACGCCGTCCACCACCGCCGTCTTCGCATGCAGCATTGCGATCCTGCGCTCGTAGATCTTGACGCCGGCCTGAAGCAACTCGTCATAGAAGGAGCGGCCCGCGTAAAGGATCAGTTCGTGATCGGTAAAGCTGGGAAAGATGATTTTCACATCCACGCCGCGTTGCGCCGCCTCCTTCATCGCTTCCACGATCTGCTGGTCGGGAACGAAATAGGCGGTGGTCAGATGCACATAGTTGCTCGCATTCGACAGCGCCGACACATAGGTCTTGTAGACGCTGTAGTCCTCCTGGTCGGCGGTGCTGCCGAGCGCGCGCACCAGCGCATTGCCTTCCGGTTTGAGCGGCGGGAAATAACGTTTGGCGGTAATGTCATTGCCGGTCTGGCGGCGCCAGGTGTCGAGGAACAGCTTTTGAAACTCGGCAACCACCGGACCTTCGATCTGCATATGGGTGTCGCGCCATGCCGACTCCTTCGCATCTTCCGGCGGCGCCTGCCTGTTCTTTCCCCTGATCAGCGAACTCTTGCCATAGACACGGCTGATATTGACGCCGCCGGTGAAGGCGACACGGCCATCGACGATCAGCAGCTTGCGGTGATCGCGCTGGTTGATGTCCCATTTGCCTTCCGCTTTCAGCGGGTTGATCGGATTGTATTCGAGGAGATTGATCCCGCCGGCGCGCAGGCGCTCGAAGAACTCGGGCGGCGTGGTCAGCGCGCCGACGCTGTCGTAGATCAGGTTGACCTGAACGCCCGCCGCTCTTTTCTGGATGAGCAGGTCGGCGAAGGCGCGACCGACTTCATCGGCTTCGATAATGTAAGTTTCGAGGTTGATGTGATCGCGCGCGGTGCGCAGCGCATTCATCATGGCCCGCATCGTGATCGGCCCGTCGTCCAGCAGCACCACCTTGTTGCCGGCTACAAGAGGCGCGCCGCTGATGGCTTCTTCCGCCGCCACATGCCTTGCGAGTATGTCGGTGGCCCCGACCTTCGCCGCCATGCGGTCCAGCATCGACTGCGCCTTGCCGTCGGAAAGCGTGCCGTTCGCGGTGACGATGGTCGGCTTTTGTATCTGCAACTGACCGCGACGCAGATAGTCGACATCGGGTAAGCTCGCGCAGCCTGCGAGCATGGCGAAAAGCATGATGATGGGAAACAGCCAGCCCGTGCACCATGTGCGGGTGACGGGTCTGCGGGTCTGCGTACGGCTGTTCATTGCATGCGTGGTTTCTTCGTCTGTGCTACACAAGGATGGTTCAACAACATAACTATTAGAATGCTTTTGCTTTCTGATAATTCCGGTAAATATCAAACCTTTCTCAAATGCCTGTTAAAACACCGCAAATCCGGATTGCCGGCATTGATTTCACCTCCGTTCCGCGTCGCGTCAAGCCGATCACCGTCGCCCACGGCGAAAGCAAGGGCCATATTCTGCGGATAGATGGCATTGCCGAGCATCCGAGCTGGGCATCCTATGAAGCGTGGCTTGCGCAGCCGGGGCCATGGGTGGGCGCCTTCGACTTTCCATTCGGCCTTTCGCGCGAACTGGTCGACTATCTCGGTTGGCCCCGGACCTGGGCGGCATTGATCGAGCACTGCGCGGGGCTGACCCGGGCCGAATTGCGCGACATCTTCAAGGCATTCTGCGACGCGCGTCCGGTAGGCAACAAATTCGCCCATCGCGTTACCGACGGACCTGCCGGATCGAGTCCGTCGATGAAGTGGGTCAATCCGCCGGTCGCCTATATGTTTCATGAAGGTTGCCCGCGTCTGCTGCATGCGGGCGTGACCGTGTACGGTTTGCATGCGGGCGATCCGCAACGCATTGCGCTGGAGGGGTACCCGGGACTGGTGGCGCGGGCGGTGACGCGTACTTCCTATAAAAGCGATGAACGCAGCAAGCAGAACGAAGCCAGGCGTTGCGCGCGGGAACTGATCGTACAGGCACTGGAGAGAGGCACGCATCCGATGGGCATCACGCTGAAGGTCGACGCACCGTTGCGAAGCAAGCTAATTGATGACGGGACTGCGGACTGGCTGGATGCGGTATTGTGCGCGGTCGCGGCGGCCTGGGCTGCACAGCGCCCGAACTATGGCATGCCGGAGTGGATGGATCCGGTCGAGGGGTGGACTGCGGGAGCGGTGTTGCCGACCTAGGCCGGTACAGGAAATGGTGCTGAAGCGATGGTGCTGAAAAGGCCGGCGCATGCACTCCATGCGCCGGCCTGAAAGTTAGACGTTTGGCCCGATCCTGACTTTATCCTGCGAGCTCGAAATGGCATAGCCTTTCATGTCGATCTGCTGCAGTGCGTCGTTTGCCGAGAGGCCGACCACGGATTCGTTCGCTTCATCCAGATCAATATTCTGCTCCGCGGTTTCCCAATCGATGGCGGTAGCTTCATCAGGGATCGGATGTCCTTCAGGGACGGCGAGATAGGAATATTTACCTTCGTGTTCCGGGCGTTTGTAGACATCAACTTTCATGGTTCCATCCTTATAAAAACAGGTGTCTGCTATTGACAAGCAGACATCGCAAAGGTTGCGCCTTCAAAAAACAAAAGCTGTTTCCGTTTCATCCATTGCAGGCTGGCATCTACCATGCACTTCGTGCATGCGGTCATTTCAACCTTTCCACACAAGCATGTTCTGCATTCACACCGCTTTGGTTACAAGGTGCAACAGGGATTGTGGCGACCAAAAGTTCCTGTATTAAATCTTTCCAAGTTGCATAAATGGGCATTGAATTGAGGCAACCCCGTATTTAGAATGGACAACGTTGCGCTGTATCAAGTCGTGCAAGAAAGTGCTTCATTGCATGCACAGCGCTGCGCTCCACCCATTCTTCAACGGAGAAGCCGTGCATATTCATTCTCTCATCCAGACGCTCATCTCTGGAAAAGACCGGGCATACCGCGCATTAGGCGCCTTCGCAGTCGGACTGGGCATGTTTGCCGGTTCCGCAATGGCGCAGACGGTTAGCCTTGACGCATCCCTGAATGAACAGGTCGTCATGGTGCCTGCCGCTTCCGGCATCCAGAATATCGAACTCGAAACCACTATCTTCAAACCCTCCGGCAACGGCCCGTTCCCGCTGGTGATCATGAACCACGGCAAGGCGCTCGGCAATCCGCGTTCGCAGGGACGGGACCGCTTCGTCGTGATCAGCCGCGAGTTCGTCAAACGCGGCTATGCGGTCGTCATTCCGATGCGTAAAGGGTTTTCCAAGTCCACCGGCGAATATATCGACCGCGGCTGCGACATGACCGGCCACGGCCTGGAGCAGGCGGAAGACCTGCAGAGCACGCTGGAATACCTGCGCACCCAGAAGTGGGCGGACAAGGATCGCATCGTCGTTGCCGGCCAGTCGTACGGCGGTCTGACGACACTTGCCTTCGGCACCAAGAACTTCCCCGGTGTGAAAGGCCTGATCAACTTCGCCGGCGGACTCAAGATGCACGGTGGCGACTGCCGCTGGCAGGCATCGCTGGTGAAGGCATTCGCCGAGTACGGTGCGAAGACGGCATTGCCGAGCATCTGGTTTTACGGCCAGAACGACAACCATTTCGGTCCGGACCTTGCGGCACGCATGTATGAGGCTTACGTACAGGCCGGCGGCCATGCGAAGCTGGTTGCCTATGGCGCCTTCAAGAGCGATGCGCATGGCATGGTCGGCAGCCGCGACGGCGTGAAGATCTGGTGGCCGGAAACCGAGAGGTTCCTGCAAAGCCTCGGCATGCCGACCGCGCCGGTGGTTGCGCTGTCGGACGAGATCAAGGTGCCGAGAACCGACTTCGCGGCCATCGACAATATCGATGCAATTCCCTACCTGAGGGAAAAAGGGCGCGAGCAGTACAAGGTATTTTTGACCAAGCAGGCGCCGCGCGCCTTCGCGGTGTCACCGACCGGAGCCTGGAGCTGGGCCGAGGATGGCGACGACCCGGTGGAGCAGGTGCTCGCCGCTTGCCAGAAAAACAGCCCCGAGCCGTGCAAGCTGTATGCAGTGGACGACTATGTCGTATGGACCGGCGAACCGCTGACCACGGCCGACACCGCGGCGGCGAAAAAGCCCGGCACCACCTCTTCCCTGACCGGACCCTGATCCGGCAATCCATCCGGCCGGAAAGACTTATGCAATTTGGATCTTTCCGGCAGCCTCCCGCGCGAGTATGATTGCCCCCTTTTTCAAGGAGCCGGCATGAATACTTGCGGCGTCGATTTCGGCACCTCCAATTCCACCGTCGGCATCGCCGGTAGCGGCGCGGCCACATTGCTTCCGCTCGAAGGCGACAAGCCGACGCTGCCGTCGGTCGTGTTCTTCAACGCCGATGACGAAGCGGTCAGCTTCGGCCGTGCCGCACTCGCCGATTACCTGTCCGGCTACGACGGCCGCCTGATGCGTTCGCTCAAGAGCCTGCTCGGCACCAGCCTGATCGACGGGCAAACCGAGGTGCAGGGCAGGGCGCTGCGGTTTCGCGATCTGCTGTCGCAGTTCATCGCCGAACTCAAGCGCCGCGCCGAGGTTGCGGCGGGACGTCCGCTTACGCATGCGGTGCTGGGCCGCCCTGTCTTCTTTGTCGACGACGATGCCGCAGCCGACCGTCTGGCGGAAGACACGCTCGCCGATATCGCCCGCGCCGCCGGATTCAAGGAGATCGCTTTCCAGTACGAGCCGATCGCCGCCGCGTTCGATTATGAATCCCGCATCGATGCCGAAGAACTGGTGCTGATCGCCGACATCGGCGGCGGCACATCGGACTTTTCGTTGGTGCGCTTGTCGCCCGAGCGCGCCGGCTTGCCGGACCGGCGTGCCGACATTCTTGCCAACGGCGGTGTCCATATCGGCGGCACCGACTTCGATAAATATCTCAATCTGTCATCGGTGATGCCGCTGCTGGGCCTCGGCAGCCGTCTCATCAACAACAACGAGGTGCCATCGAGCTATTACTTTAACCTCGCCACATGGCACACGATCAATCTCGTCTACACGCAAAAGGTATGGCGCGAGTTGCAGGAAGTGCAGCGCGATGCGCGCGAGCGCGACAAGCTGGGACGCCTGTTGAAGCTGATCGAGCAGCGCGACGGGCATTGGCTGGCGCTGAAGGTGGAGGAGGGCAAGATCGCCTTATCGGAGGCGCCGGTCGCTTCGCTGACACTGGAACGCCTTGCCGACCGGCCCGTGCTGGACCTGACCCGGGCGGCTTTCGATGCCTCCATCGCCCCCATGCTGCAACGCATCGAACACACCATCGAACATCTGCTGCGGGATTCCGGCGTCACCGTGAACGACGTCGATACGGTCTTCTTCACCGGCGGTTCCAGCGGCGTGACGTCCTTACGCCAGCGTATCGCCGCATTACTGCCGCAGGCGCGCCGTATCGACGGTGATTTGTTCGGCAGCATCGGTCTGGGCCTGGGACTGGATGCATTCCGCAAGTTCGGCTGAACCGGTTTGGGCATCCGTTTCTATACGGCCATGTTGGCTTGAATGCCACTAAAAATAGTGACGCACTACAACCACAATTTCCCATGGGATAGCTATCATCCATGCTCTACGGAATCATGGATGGGAGCTCTCAAATGGAACAACAACCCAAGCACAAAAAGTCCACCCTGCTGGGAACCATGGCAAAAAACTACTCTGGTCCGCTGACAGCCGTCGCGCTTTCCGCTGTCAGCGCATGGATGATCGTGATCGGTCTGAAAGGGCTGGCTGGTTTCACCGTGAACGAAAAAACCGCTGCCGCGGATCTCCTCGGCATCTGCATTGTCATCGGACTTGCCCGCCTGTTCAAACCGAAGTCGGGGACCAAATAGTCCGGCAGGGGCGCCGCCGGTTTTCAAACACATTTGTCGCTTGGGCAACAGGCAAAACCCTCAGATAAACGGCGCCACTTCATTCCCTCCTGTCAAGGACTGCTGGCATTGCCGTCCCGGCCCTTAGAGCAGTCGCATCACTTCCCACGCATCACGAAACTTCGCGTTGCCGGCATTGTCATTCCTTACACAACAACATGGGAATGGCAGCATGCCGGAACAGAAATGGCCGCAAACAATATGGATCGTGCGCCACGGACAGAGCGCCGGCAACGTCGCGCGTGATGCCGCCGAAGCCGCGCGCCTGCCGCTGATCGATATCGCCACACGCGATATCGACACCCCGCTTTCCGCCCTTGGAGAGCAGCAGGCTGAAGCACTGGGCCACTGGTTCGGTGAAATGCCGGCCGAAGCCCGGCCGACGGTGGTGCTCTGTTCCTCTTATGTGCGTACTCGCGATACCGCGCGCATCATTCTCGACGTCGCCGGCATCGATCCCGATGACATCACCTTCCAGGCCGACGAGCGCTTGCGGGAAAAGGAATTCGGCATTCTCGACCGCCTCACTACCCTCGGCATCCGCCAGAAATATCCCGAACTCAGCGAGCAGCGCGCACACGTGGGCAAGTTCTATTTCCGGCCGCCCGGCGGCGAAAGCTGGTGCGACGTGATCCTGCGCCTGCGCAGTGTACTGGACACCATTAGCCGCGAATATCGGCGCGAGCGGGTATTGATCGTCGGCCACCAAGTCATCGTCAATTGCTTTCGCTACTTGCTGGAGCGCATGGATGAGCAGAAGATTCTTGAAATCGACCGTGCCGCCGATGTACCGAACTGCTCGGTGACTTCCTATGAATTCGACCCGACCCGCGGCAAGAACGGCAAGCTGATGCCGCAATTGGTCAACTTTGTCGCTCCGCTGCGCGAGGCCGGCGCGCCGGTCACCGCCGAACCCGATGTTCCTGCCGCACCGAAATCATGACTGACGACTTGTACAACACCGACCCCATACCGCTGGACGATGATGCCCTGCGACGCTGGCCGCTGCCGATGCCGTCGCAGGACGGCGACAAGGAAGAGCGCGGTCGTGTATTGGTCATCGCCGGTTCGCGCGAGATGCCCGGTGCCGTGATTCTTGCCGCAACGGCGGCGCTGCGGGCTGGCGCAGGCAAGCTCACGATCGCCACCGGCGCCGGCATTGCGCCGCTGGTGGCGCTGTCGATGCCCGAAGCACGTGTCGTCGAATTGCAGGAAACCGTGAACGGCGCCATCGCGCCCGCCGCCATCGACACGCTGGCCGGAATGGTCGGCCGTTTCGACGCCGTCCTCGTCGGTCCCGGCATGCAGGACGAAGGTACGACCTGCGCATTCGTGCTCGCACTTCTGCCCCTGCTCGAACACGCGAAAGTGGTGCTGGACGCCTGCGCGATGAATGTCGTGCGGCGCCAGTTGCAGGCGGTCGATGCCTACAGCCAGGGACAGCAGAAGTACATTGCCAGCTTCTCCACGCCGGTATTGCTGACGCCGCATGCAGGTGAAATGGCGCACCTGACCGCTGCCGACAAGGACAGCATACAGGCCAATCCAGCCGAAGCGGCGCGCCAGGCGGCAAGGCGCTGGAATGCGATGGTGGCGCTGAAGGGCGCGACAACCCATATCGCCGCACCGGACGGACGGCTGTGGCGACACGACGGCGGCAATGTCGGACTGGCGGTCTCAGGATCGGGCGATACCCTGTCAGGCATCATCGCCGGCCTCGCGGCACGCGGTGCACCGCTGGAGCAGGCGTGCGCATGGGGCGTCGCCTTGCATGCCCGGGCCGGCGACCGGCTGGCGCAGCGCATCGGGCCGCTCGGCTTCCTGGCACGCGAAATTTCACTCGAAGTCCCGGCGCTCCTGCACGCGCTGCGTCCGGACGGACCAGGTACCTGACGAGCCTGGTTCGGCGCAAGTTCAGCCGATCGAAATGCGCGGACCGACGGCATCATGGTGTTTTGCGATAATGCATCATCGCCGACACCTCTCCCGACATCATGCCGATCCATCGCTGCGCCTGGGCCAATCCCGCCAACCCGCGTTACCTCGCCTATCACGATGAAGAGTGGGGGGTGCCCTGTCACGATGAAACCCGCCTGTTCGAGATGCTCAATCTCGAAGGTGCGCAAGCGGGGCTGAGCTGGGAGACGATACTCAACAAGCGGGACAATTACCGGATCGCTTTCGATCACTGGGACGCTGAAAAGATTGCCCGTTACGATGCCGCCAAGGTCGCCGAATTGCTGGCCAATCCGGGCATCGTGCGCAACCGGCTGAAAGTGGCCGCCGCCATCACCAACGCGCAGGCCTATCTGCAACTGCGCGACGAAGGCGGCAGCCTTGATGCACTGCTGTGGAACTATGTCGGCGGCAAGCCGATCCGCAATTCCCCCGCCACCATGCAGGATGTGCCGGCGAAGACGCCGCTGTCCGACCGGATCTCGAAGGACCTGGGCAAGCGCGGCTTCAAGTTCGTCGGTTCCACCATCATCTATGCCTACATGCAGGCGATCGGCCTGGTTGACGACCATATCGTCGGTTGCATCTGCCACAAAAAGGCATCAGGCAAAGGCCGCAAGGCGGGTGCCTAATACACCACCCTGACCGATGACGAACTCGCGCAGCAGGGAGGGATAGTCGGCGGAAACCGCATTGCGCACCGATGGACGCCGTGCCAGCGCGGCGCGCCATGCGCGGACCTTCGGCGCGGCATCGAACAGACCGGCATCGATCACCTCGTCCAGCACGTCGAAGTAACGGAACACCGGGCCGAAAGCGGCATCCACCAGGCTGAACCTGTCGCCTGCGAAATAAGGCCCGTCGCTGGCGGCGAGGGTGTTTTCAATCTGCCGGATGCTTGCCGCCAGGGCATTGCATGCGCGTTCATAGGCGTCGGCGTCACGGGCGGTGTAAAGCTGCCAGATCGAATTCAGCATGGCGGAGGCGAACTCGATCCACGCGCGATGGCGTGCACGGGAGAGCGGATCGGCCGGATGCAGGGCCGGCGCAATCGTATCTTCCAGATATTCGCAAATGACGGCCGATTCGAAGATCGCATTGTCACCGGCCTGCAGCACAGGTGTCTTGCCGAGAGGGGACATTGACAGAAACCATGTCGGCTTTGCGCGCAGATCGATATCGATACGCTCATAGGACACGCCTTTCTCGGTCAATGCGATGACGGCGCGTTGCACATAAGGGCAGAGCGCATGGCTGATCAGTTTAAGCTGCATGATGAACTCCTTCTACATTCATGAAAGGCCATGCATGCGGAAACCCGATCCGGCCATGCATGGCATCGAAACGTCCGGCGCTATGCCGCCTTCTTCAGCAATCCTTCTCCGATCAGCGCTGCCTGTACTGCAGGGCGTGCCTCGACCCGCTTGCGGAAGGCGCCGATCGCCGGCCATGCCTGCATGTCGATGCCGACGAAGCCGGACCAGCCGGTGACGACGAACAGGTAGGCATCGGCGATCGAGAAGCCGTCCGGCATCAGGTAGTCCTGTTTCGACAGATGACGTTCGACATGATCGAAGCGCGCGGCGAGCTGTTCCTTGAAAGCGGTCTTGGCTTCCGCAGGCATGCCCGGCTTGAACAGCGGCGAGAAACCCTTGTGCAGTTCCGACGTGATGAAGTTCAGCCACGACTGCAATTGGTAGCGCGCCAGCGTGCCCGCGGCTGGCGCGAGGCGTGCCTCGGGCGCCTGGTCGGCGAGGTATTGCATGATTGCCGGCCCTTCGGTCAACACCACGCCAGGTTCGATTTCCAGCGCCGGCACATAGCCGTTCGGGTTCACCGTCAGGTAATTGCGGCCGGCGTCAGTGACCTTGGTATCGGCGTTCACCTTCTCGAGCGAGAAATCGAAGCCGGCCTCACGCAGGATGATGTGCGGGGCAAGCGAGCAGACGCCGGGTGTGTAATAGAGCTTCATGATGGTCCTTTCGGTTGGTCGGGTTAAGAAGAAAAAGCGTGTTCAAGCGGTTTTCAGACGGATCGACGTGGCGGGTGCGGCCGCCGGCTTCAGCGCAAAGGCGCCGTCGCCGAGCAGGGCATGGACGAGCGACATGGCGATCAGGAACACCGGATATTCCCAGCCGCCGTTGGCGTTGCTGAACACCCAGCCATTGGCGGCATGTGCGAGTGTCGCGCCGGCGAGGATGGGCAGAAGCGCCAGGGATGCGATCCGGCCGTGGAAGCCGAGAGCGATCAGGATGCCGCCGGCGATTTCCAGCGCCACCACCGGCACGGCGATGAAAGTCGGCATACCCTGGCTGGCCAGGTAACCTTCAAAGCCGGCGATGGTGAACACCAGCAGTTTCAGCAATGCATGGGTAATCCACATGGTTGCCAGGGACAGGCGCAGCAGAGTTGCTGCATAGGGTGCGAAACGTTCGTCAATCATGGCGGTACTCCTTTCAAAAACGGGTTGGTGTGGTGATAATGTAGGTCGGCATCCATTCAATGAAAATAGGCGTTCATGAAACCTCCGTATGCAAAAACGCAATCCAGCCTGGCGCTGGCGGATCTGGAACTGCTGCTGGCCCTGGTGCGCGGGCGTACGCTCGCCGGGGCGGCGGAGCGTCTCAAGCTCGACGCGTCGACCGTCTTCCGCTCGGTCAAGCGCATAGAAAAGGATCTCGGCGAACTGCTGTTCGACCGCAGCCGGCAAGGCTATCTGCCGACCGAACTCGCCTTGCAGCTTGCCGACCATGCCGAGCGCATCGAGTCGCAGCTCAACGCGGCGCGCGAAGCCGCCTTCAAGAGCGGCAGCGAACCGTCGGGCAGCCTGCGGGTCACCACCACCGACACCATCCTGCATGGTTTGCTGTTGCCGGTGCTGTCGGGCTTCGCCGCAACCTATCCGCGCATCGAGCTGGAACTCATCGCAGCGAATGCCCTAGCTGATCTCAGCCGGCGTGATGCCGACGTCGCCATCCGCGCCACCCGCAAGCCGCCCGAGCACCTGGTAGGCACCCGCCTCGGCACCATGTCGGCGGCGGTATTTGCAAGCCGCGCATTCCTCTCGCGCAATGAACGCCCGCTGCAATTCGACAAGCTGGACTGGGTCGCGCTCGACGAAAGCCTGGTCGAACATCCGTCGCTGAAATGGCGGCGGCAGCGTTATCCGAAGCTCGTGCCCAAGGTGCGCTGCAACAGCGTCATGTCGGTCGCTGGTGCCGTCATCTGGGGAATGGGGGTAGGGGTGGTTCCGCTGTTTCTGATGAAGAACAATCCGGACGTGGAAATCGTCGACGGCCCGTTGAAGGAACTGGAAACCGACCTGTGGATACTGGCGCATCCCGATATCCGGCATTTGCAGCGGGTGAAGCTGCTGTTCGACTACCTGAAGGAACATCTGGTCCTGTAAGAAGCCGGCCGCTCTTGACCGGCAGCATTGCGACCTTGCCAGATCCAAAAAGTAGTTGCATAGCGAATTAGTTTGATTTAGAATTCATGCATGTTTGATCATTGCCTCTACTTCAATACGACTGCGCTGGCCCGCGTTCTGGAGCGGGAATGGACCAAGGCGTTCAAGCCCTTCGGGCTGACGCCGTCGCAGGCTTTCATGCTGCGCGTCGTGCTGGAGAAACCCGGCTTGCTGCAAAGCGAACTGGCGGCCGAGCTGGCAATCTCCCGGTCCACGGCAACACGGACGCTGGATGGCCTGCAGAAGCTGGATCTGGTCGAACGGCGGACCACGGAGCGCGACGGAAGAGAGTACGGAATTCATCCCACCGCGTCGGCGATGGCGATGAAAGCGGATATCAATGCAGCCAGCGGCAAGGTCACCGCGCGGTTGAAGAAAGAGTTGGGTAGTACGCACTTTGACGATACGGTCGCCAGGGTGCGAAACATTCGCTCGACCATCGAGTGAAATTTTTTTGATCAGATAGTTGTATGGCTAACTAAATGGAGTGTCAAATGCCGATCCTGAACGTAAAAGTGAGCGCGAAGAAGAGTCCCGAGCTGACGAAGCAGATCTCTGAACTGCTGCTTGACCTGACCACCCGGATATTGAAGAAGAAGCGGGAGGTGACCGCCATCGCGATCGATTACGTCGATCACGATAGCTGGGTCATCGCCGGCAAGCCGCTCAGCGAGCACAGGAAAAACAGCTTCTATTTCGACATCAAGATCACCGACGAAACCAATACCAAGGATGAAAAGGCCTTGTACATCAGGGAAGCGTTCGCCGGATTCGCCGGGATCCTGGGCGACCTGCATGAGGAAAGCTACATCTATGTGCAGGACGTCAAGGCGGCGTCGTATGGATATGGCGGATATACGCAGGAGTATCGCTATCATCACTGATGACAAACAAACAGCGGCGGACGGGAGTGCCGCAGGACAGCACTCCGGCATGGCGAATCACAAGGGATTCATAGGTCAGCTGAATCCCACCACGGCATGCGGCACGTAAGGTTCTTCCAGCCGCTTGATTTCCTCCGCGTCGAGCCTGATGGAGAGCGCGCCGACGGCGTCGTCGAGATGGGCCGGCTTGGTGGCGCCGATGATCGGCGCGGTGACCGGCGACTTCTGGAGTACCCATGCAAGTGCGATTTGCGCACGCGGCACATTGCGTTCCCTGGCGATCTCGGCGACGCGCTCCACCACCTTACGGTCGGCGTCCGCAGTATTCCTGTAAAGGCCTTTGCCGAACTCGTCGGTTTCGACCCGCGCGCTGGTCTCGTCCCAATCACGGGTAAGCCTGCCGCGCGCCATCGGACTCCAGGGAATAACGGCGATACCTTCGTCGCGGCACAGGGGCAGCATTTCGCGTTCCTCCTCGCGATACAGCAGGTTGACGTAGTTCTGCATCGATACGAAGCGCGTCCAGCGGTTCATATCGGCGACATGCAATGCCTTCGCGAACTGCCACGCATACATCGAAGAAGCGCCGATGTACCTCGCCTTGCCGGCCTTGACGACATCGTGCAGCGCTTCCATCGTCTCCTCGATCGGCGTCTTGTAGTCCCATCGGTGGATCTGGTAAAGATCGACATACTCGGTGCCGAGCCTGCGAAGGCTGGCATCGATCTCGGTCAGGATGGCCTTGCGTGACAGGCCCTGTCCGTTCGGCCCCGGACGCATGCGGCCATGTACCTTGGTAGCGATGACGACCTCGTCGCGCGGCGCATAGTCCTTCAGCGCACGTCCAAGGATTTCCTCGCTGGTACCGTCGGAATAGATATTCGCGGTATCGAAAAAATTGATGCCCAGATCGAGCGCCTTTTTGATGAGCGGGCGGCTGCTTTCCTCATCCAGTGTCCAGGGGTGCGCGCCACGGTCCGGAGCGCCATAACTCATGCAGCCAAGACACAGGCGCGACACGTCGAGACCGGTGCGGCCGAATTTGATGTAGTCCATCGATCTTCCTTCCTGTTTTGTTCGGGCATGAATGCCGGTTGCTCCGACATGGTATGCGCAAAGAAGAAACATTGCTTTCATCCCCGCGTGCAGGGTTTCACAGAAGGAAAACGATGGGATAAGACCGTGAGGGGAGCATTGGCCGGCCCTCGCAGGTCTTCCCGGCCGCACCCGTTCCATGCAATTGTCGAACCGGTTGTGAACGATCGGCTTTCGGCATCATCTGACATGCATTTGATCGATTGATGTGCGCCTGATGTTGATGCGGCATGGAATGCCTTGCTTCTTCAACGGCTGCGGACATCGGACCGGCCACGCTGGTGTTGCAGAGCCGGAATCTTATAAACGCAAAGGAGATCCAGATGCAGATGGTTTCGGAAGTCATGACACGGAATGTCCAGTTCATTTCCCCGCGGGAGACCGTGCAACGCGCGGCGCAGATGATGGACGACCTGAACGTCGGCGCGTTGCCGGTATGCGAAGGCGACCGCCTGGTCGGCATGGTGACGGATCGCGACATTACGGTGCGCGCGACGTCCGCCGGCATGGCGCCGGATGAAGCGGTCGTTGACCAGGTGATGAGCACCGATGTGCGCTGGTGTTTTGAAGATCAGCCGCTCGATGAAGTGATGCAGCAAATGGCGGACACGCAGATCCGCCGCATACCCGTGGTGTCGCATGATGAGGCACACAGGCTGATCGGCATCGTGTCGCTCGGCGATGTCGCGACAAAGTCCGCTGACACCGGGAAACAGGATGTCGAGCAGGTCATTGAAAAGGTGTCGTATCCCGCGGAACCCGATTTGTCGTCGCGCGGCGGCACATCCGCAGATGGCGCCGGCGGCACTGACGAAGTCCGTGCTTCGGACACCGGCACGGCGTCGGGAATGGCGGGTTCCGACCTGCTGGCCGACACGATGACGCCCGGCGTAGAAATATCTTCCACCGGCGATCCGAGCGACGTGGTTGAAGTCACTCCGGCCGATCTGGTCAACAAGAATGCGCCCGGCAGTACCAGCCTGAATCCCGATAGTCCCGCCGAGCGCTTGAAAGGCCACGAAGGCGAGGAAATTACGGTTTTGCATCGCGACGCCAGCGTGCCGGATACCACGACAGGCGGGGTGGGCGCCCAGGATGGCATCAGCGCGGCCGGCGTTTCCGGCGCATCCGGAGGAACCGCCGGTACGTCGGGCTCTCCGGGTACGGGCATCGGCGCGAAGCCGTAAGGTTAAGCATTACGGCGCGGGCCGCGACGGCCTGCGTCTTCCGGCGAAGCGCTTGCAGGCCCATGTGTTCAACCCTTCCTGCCCCGGAGCTTGCATTGGTCGCATAGTTCTTGGCTGGCAATTGTTTTTTCGGTATGGTGTAGGCGGAGCGCGGTACATTTTTCCGCGCCTACTGTCAGGGTGTACCAACTCATGGAAGAAGCGAAGGGCAGATCCGCCGCATTGCGGATTCGCGATTTGAAAGGGCTCGGTCCGAAAGCCGAACAAATGCTTGCGGTCATTGGCATCGCCACGGCGAAACAGTTGCTGGCCGGCGACCCGTTCACGATGTATGCGCAGCTCAGGCAAAAAGTGCCGGGCACCAGCCTCAACGCGCTATATGCGCTGATCGGCGCAATCGAGAACGTTTCTTGGCAGGAGATCAAACGGCAAAGGCGAACCGAGATTATCCTCAGGCTGGAAGACATGGGCATTGCCCCATGATCTCCTGACCGCTTGCAACCGACCGTCCGCATCGCCCATCGAATGAACGAAATCAAGCGATTTTCGTCCCTGCCGTCTCCCACCGGGGTCGCCGGCGACAACGCGCGCCTGGCGCTTCAATGTGACGGGCGGGCCACCGGCGTATTCCTGAGCGGCGACACGCTCCAGCATCAATTTCGTTGCACGGGCGGTTACCTGCTGGTGACCTGTTACGACTATTTCGACGGCGTGCAGTACTGGTTTACGCTACTCAGCGATGACCTCAGGGTGATGGATGTGATATCGCCGCCGGACTCTTTCGGCTCCATGCAGGATGTCGGGCAGCCCGGACCGGACATGCTGTCGTTCGGGTTTTTCGATACGGCGGACCGTTGGCGTCTTGCCGTCATATCGGGTAGGTTCGACGGACCACCATCGGATGCCGCGACCCGGCGGCCGCTGCGCTTCTTTCTGCGGCCGCGGCGCATCAGGCTCTGGAAAGAAGGGGCGGTATCCGTTCCCGGGAAAACGGCACAGATCGCTTCCTGACGAGCTATTTCCTGATTTCGGTGATCGCCCCGCCGCAATTAACGAAGCAGGCACGGTAATCCGCTTCGCAGCGGTAGGTGTTTTCACTCACGAAGCAGGAGTCCTTCCTCTTCTCGCAGTTCTGCATCTCATCCTTGTTCCGCGCCTTCGACATGCATGCACGATAGTTGCGGCTGCTGTTCCGTTCGCAGGTGGCACGCTCCGCTTCCGCTCGCTGTATCTCGTTGCCATGGCACATTTCCTTGATGCCGGCGCATTGGGTCACGCACATCCGGCCCTGCTCGGTCGGTGGTGCCCGGTATTGGTACTCGACGGTTTCGCAGCCGGCGAGCGTGAGCAGCAGCGTGGCAAGGAACGGGGCAAGGAGGCGCATGTTGGTCCGGCAGGAAGTTGATGTCCGGAAATTGTAGTGACGCCGGCCGCGAAAGTCCACGCGATCGACATGACGCCGGCGCCACGGCGGGCATTGAAAAATCGGCCGGCGCCGGCGCGGCGCTATCATATGCGTTCCGGCAAATCTCAAGGACGGTCATGCCGGCTCAACCACCAGAAAAGGACACTTCATGTTGAAGGTATATGGCGACATCCAGTCGGGGAACTGCTACAAGGTCAAGTTGCTGATGTCCCTGCTCGATATCGAGCATGAATGGATACCGGTTAGCGTGCTCGGCAACGAAACCAGAAGCGCCCCCTTTCTCGTCATGAACCCGAATGCCAAGATACCGGTACTCGACCTCGGCAACGGCGAGTATTTGCCCGAGTCCAACGCCATTCTCAATTATCTTGCCGACGGCACCGACTTCCTGCCGTCCGATCGCCTGCAACGGGCCCGGGTGCTGCAATGGCAGTTCTTCGAACAATACAGCCATGAGCCCTACGTGGCGGTTGCGCGCTTCATCGCCAAATATCTCGGCTTGCCGGACGACCGGCGACAGGAGTATCTATCGAAGCAGGAGGGCGGGCACAAGGCCCTGCGGGTGATGGAGCACCAGCTTGCGCAGACCCATTACCTTGCCGGCAGCCGTTACACGATCGCCGACATTTCGCTGTATGCCTACACGCATGTCGCCGACGAAGGCGGGTTCGACCTCGCCGGCTATCCGGCCATTGGCGCATGGCTGGCGCGTATTGCGGCGCATCCCCGTCACGTCACGATCGCGCAATTTCTCGCATGAAACGCATCTGGCGGTGTGCCCGGGGAGAGCCAGTCCGATGAAGCCGGACGTCCTGCACCGGCTCGTCCGCAGCGGCGACGTGGAAGGCGTCCGCAGGCATCTGGACGCCTACCGCCCGGGAAAGGACGGGAAGGCCGGCATCGACACCTACGACCGCCAGGGTTATACGCCGTTGATGCAGGCGGTGATCAACCCGCTTGCGGATGTCGAACTGGTGCGCTTGCTGCTCGCCCACGGCGCGGATATGCAGGCGCACAGCCGATGCGCCTATCAGCCGAATGCCGACGTGCTGCCGCTGGCGCTGGGCGGCGGCGATCCGGCGAAGGTGCGGCTGCTGGCGGAGCGGGGCGCCGATCTGCGCTACCGCCGCACGGACGGTTACACGGCATTGATCGATGCCGTCCATGGCCGCGATGTCCTGCGCGACCCGCGCCTCCCTGAATTGCTGCAGTTGCTGATCGCGCACCAGGTTGACCTGAATGCCGTCACCCGATACCAGGAGACCGGCTGTCGGGTTCTCTCGCGCATCGGCAGGTTCGACGCGGTCAAGCTGCTGCTGGACGCCGGCGCGGATGAAAGCCAGCTCGCCTGGACGCCGCTGATCCGCGCCACGGCCTGCGGTTCGGTCAATGATATGGCGCGCCTGCTTGATGAAGGCGCCGTGCTGGAAGGCCGCGACTGGTGGGAGCGAACCGCATGGCTGGTCGCCATCCAGACCGGCGATATCGGCAAGGCGCAATTGCTGTACGACCGCGGCGCCGATACCGGGGTGCGCGGTCGATGCGGCAAGCTGCCCCTTTTTTATGCCATCGAGAACTTTCATGATGCAATGCTGGCCTGGCTG
>NZ_DASZBA010000121.1:0-11666 GCF_035944575.1 Noviherbaspirillum sp. | reverse complement strand
ACTGACGAGGTCCGGCATCACCATGTATCGACGAATGGCCGCTTCTTGCCGTTGCGCGGGACAGGCGGCGGCGCCGAACGCAGGCCACGCATGACCCAGCGGCGCGAGTCCATCGGGTCGATGACATCGTCGATCTCGAGGAACGAGGCCATGTTGATCGCCTTGCCCTTTTCATAGGACTCTGCGACCATTTTCTCGAACGCAGCCTTGCGCTCCGCCGGGTCGGCGATCGCTTCGAGTTCCTTGCGGTAGCCGAGGCGTACCGCGCCCTCCAGTCCCATCGCGCCGAATTCGCCGCTCGGCCAGGCGATGGTAAAGAAGGGGGCATGGAAGCTGCCGCCCGCCATGGCCTGGGCGCCGAGGCCGTAGCCCTTGCGCAGCACGATGGTGAAGAAGGGCACGCTGAGGCTGCCGGCGGTGACGAACATGCGCGAAACGTGCCGCACCATCGCCGTCTTTTCGGCATCGGGGCCAACCATGAAACCGGGCGTATCGCATAGCGACAGCATCGGCAAGTCGAAGGCGTCGCACAACTGCATGAAGCGCGCCGCCTTGTCGGCGGCGTCGGCATCGATCGCGCCGCCGAGGTGCATCGGGTTGTTGGCGATCAGCCCGAACGGCCGGCCTTCGATGCGGACCAGCGCGGTGATGATGCCAATGCCGAACTGGCGGCGCAACTCCAGCACCGAACCCTTGTCCGCCAGGGTCTCGATCACGCCACGGATGTCGTAGGAACGCAGGCGGTTTTCCGGAATCAGGTGGCGCAGTTCGCGCTGGTCCGCGCATTCCCAATGGCTTATCGGACCCTGGAAATAGGACAGGTACTGCTTTGTCACCCGCACGGCTTCCGCCTCGTCCGGCACCACCACGTCGATGACGCCGTTGGGCGCCTGCATGCTGACCGGTCCGACCTGTTCGGGAAGGAAGACACCAAGCCCGCCGCCTTCGATCATCGCCGGACCGCCCATGCCGATGGTGGCGTTCTCGGTGGCGATGATAACGTCGCAACAACCAAGGAAGGCCGCATTGCCGGCGAAGCAGCGGCCCGATACCACCCCCACACGGGGCACCAGCCCGCTGAGCCTGGCGAAGTTGATGAAGGACATGACGTCCAGCCCGGCCACCAGCATCGCATCGGTATCGCCGGGGCGTCCGCCGCCGCCCTCGGCGAAGATCACCACCGGCAATTGCTGCTGCTCGGCGATCTGGAACATGCGGTCGGTCTTCTTGTGATTCATCATGCCCTGCGTACCGGCGAACACGGTGTAGTCGTAGGACATCACCATGCAGCGCGCCTTCGCATCCTCGAACAGCGCGCCATTGACCGCGCCCACGCCGGCCACCAGGCCATCGGCGGGACTGATGCGGATGAGTTCGTCGAGCGGGCGGCGGAGGCGCTGGGCGGCAATCGCCAGCGCACCGTATTCGATGAAGCTGTCGTCGTCGCAGAGATCGTCGATATTCTCCCGCGCGGTGCGCTGGCCGGTCTTGCGCCTGCGCGCGACCGCATCCGGGCGATTCTCGTCCAGTCCGATGGCGTGGCGCTCGCGCACTTCGGCGAGGTCGGCGCGGATATGGTCGAGGTCGACGGACGCTTCGGCGACGGCATGCTGACCGGTCGCATCGGACGCTTCGAGGTAAAGCAGCGGCGCGCCATGAAACAGCACGTCGCCCCTGTTCACGGCGACCTGCCGTACCACGCCGCTGGTCTGCGCCTTGACGATATGCTCCATCTTCATTGCCTCGATCACGGCGACCTGCTGGCCTGTGTGGACCATGTCGCCCTCGCGCACATCGATGCTGACCACCGAGCCTTGCATCGGAGCGGGAACAGCGATCGTGTCGTCCGGCGCATCCGGCTTGTTGTCCGCCTCCGCCTCGCGCGCGCCGTCCGGCGGATCGATGTACAGCTTCCGGTGCGGTTCGGCGGCCGCCAGCAGATCGGCGATCCGTTCCTCGACGAAGCGTGTATGTACCCGGTTCAGGATCACATCCGGATGCCGCAGGATGTTCTGCAGGAAGCCGATGTTGGTCGGCACGCCGTCAATGCGGAATTCGCAAAGAGCACGATAGGCCTTTGCCGCCGCGTCGGCATAGGATGCCGACGTGGAATGCACGATCAGCTTCGCCAGCAGTGAATCGAAACTGGGACTGGTGGTATAGCCGGCGTAGCCGAAGGTGTCCGCCCGTATGCCTGCGCCGGAGGGCGGCTCGAATGCGGCGAGGGTGCCGCCCGACGGCTGTGCGTCGCCGTCGGCGCGCATGGTCTCCATATTGATGCGCAGCTGAATCGCATGGCCGCGCGGCGCGGGTATGTCGCCCTGATCCAGGCCGAGCTGCCCCAGTGTCGCACCGCCGGCAAGCTGCAACTGGGCCTTCACCAGATCGACGCCGGTGACTTCCTCGGTGACGGTATGTTCGACCTGCAGGCGCGGATTGGCTTCGATGAACATGAATTGCTCGCCATGTTCGTCGACCAGGAATTCGAAGGTGCCGAGACTGCTGTAGTTGACCGCTTCCGCCATGCGCTTGGCGGCGTCGGTGATGCGGCCGCGCAGGGCGGGCGACAGGGAAGGGCTGGGCGCGATCTCGACCAGTTTCTGGTTGCGCCGCTGGAGCGTGCATTCACGCTCGCCGAAATGGCTGACGCGGCCGCTGCCGTCGCCGATTACCTGTACTTCGATATGCCGCGCACGCAGCACCAGCTGCTCCGCGTAGAGCTCGCCGCTGCCGAACGAAGCGACCGCTTCCGAACGGCAGCGGGTATAGGCCTCGTCCACGTCCTGCATGCGGCTGACCGCCCGCATGCCGCGCCCGCCGCCACCGGCCAGCGCCTTGATCATCATCGCGCCGCCGTTGCCGAGCGACGCCAGGAAGGCTTTCGCCTGCTCGACCGAAATCGCGCCCTCGGTGCCGTGCACCACCGGCACCCGATAGTGCTGCGCCAGCTTGCGGGCCTGCGCCTTGTCGCCGAACAGTTCCAGCGTCTCCGGCAACGGGCCGACGAACAGCAGGTCCTGCGCGGCGCAGCGGCGGGCGAACTCGGCGTTCTCGCTGAGGAAGCCGTAGCCGGGATGGACCGCGTCGCAGCCGGCGTCGCGTGCCGCCGCAAGGATCTGGTCCATGTCGAGGTAGGCCGCGGCGCCCTTGCCGTGCAATGGCCTTGCCGAATCGGCCTTGCGCAGATGCAGCGAGGCGGCGTCGTCCTCGGAATAAATGGCGACGGTGCGAATGCCGAGTTCGGCGGCGGCACGGGCGATGCGGATGGCGATTTCGCCGCGGTTGGCGATGAGCAGGGTTGTGATGGTCATGCGGAATGTTGTTGGGAGTTATTTGGTGTGTACGAAATACTATTTCCAGAAATGGGCTTAGGCACAAACGAGAAATGAAAACGAACGGGAAAATTGTGGCTAACCTTCGTCCGGCGCTCCGGAAGGTTCCCTCCCCCCTTTCAGGGGGAAGGAGTCGGCTTTCCTGCAACCTTTCCACGCCGCTGCCTGCAAGAGGAAGGGCCTTGCAGTGGAATCATTGAAGTCATCAAAGAAACAACGCCGACGCCAACGATCATTGCTCGATTCACGCCATCACGCCCCCGGCGGCCTCTTCATCCTGCACTCCGTCGGCAGCGCCAGATCCTTGCCTTCCACCACGGTCTCGGTGCGGAAGCCGTAATTCGTTCCCTCCGCCCCGAACTTCACCGTCTTGCCGTCGACCGGCGCCATGGTGGATACCGTCTGCGGCAGCAGCAACTGATGGTCCTCCTTGCGCACCGTGACGTCGCCGACGATCGATGGATACGTCATGCCCTCCAGCGCGAGGACGATCTTCAGCGGATCGGTCGACTTTGCCTTGTTGATGGCGGCGGCGATGATGCGCGGTGACATCTCGATACGCGGCGCCAGGAACGATTTGTTGTAGCGCTGCTTGTAGCCGTTCGCGACCGGCGTGACTTTCGCGTTCTCCACATTCGGGTGCCACTCGCCGACCCAGGTGAGCTGGCCGGCTTTTGCCTGTGACATCGCCATCACCGTTCCCGGGACGCCGCCGGCGCTGTGGTTGATGAAGCGCAGGTTGGTGCCTGCGTCCGCCGCGGCTTTCACCAGCAGGTTCAGATCGTTACCCCAGTTGCCGGTGATGACGGTATCCGCGCCGGTCGCCTTGATTTTCGCCACGTAGGGCGAGAAATCCTTCACCTGTCCGATGGGATGCAGGTCCTCGCCGACGAATTTCACGTCCTGCCTGACCGAGGACAGCATTTCCTTGCCGAGCTTTGCCCACATCTGGCCGTGCGCATAGTTCTGGTTCAGCAGGTAGACATTCTTGATGTCCTGCTTTTCCTTCATGAAGCTGGTCAGCGCCTTCATCTTCATCGCCGTGTTGGCCTCGGTCATGAAGTGCCAGAAGCTGCAGCGCTTGCCCGTCAGCTCGGGGTCGATCGATGAATGATTGACGATCAGGATCGCCTTGTCGGGATTGCGTTCGTTGTTCCTGTTGGCCGCCTCCACCATTGCGCCGACGGCGGTGGAACCGGAACCGCCGGTGAACACGACGCGAGCGCCGGCATCGATTGCACTCTGCAGCGCGATCAGGCTCTCCTGCGGCGACAGCTTGTTGTCGATCGACATCAACTCCATCTTCATGCCGTTCAGCACGCCGCCCTTGGCGTTGATGTCCTCGATCGCATACTTGATATGGGTATGCATCAGCTCGCCGATCTCGGCGAACGGTCCGCTCAGCGGATCGATGAAGGCGACCTTGAACGTCTCCTGTCCGGAAGACTGGGCGGATGCATGTGCCGAGAATGCGGCAAGCGACAGGCAAAGCAGTGTTTTCTTCATGTTGTCCTCGTCTCTCTCCAAGTAATGAATGGCAGGCACGGCCACGCTTTCTGCGGCGGACTCGCACCTCGTCATTGATGCTTCAAATCTTCCTGCGGGCTGTTTTTCTTTTCAAAAGCGGCCTGGCGCCAGCGATCTTCAGCAGAATGTTCTGCAGCTCGCCTACCATGTCTTCGGGTTTGATGCGGCCGTCCGGCCGGTACCAGGTGTACATGAATCCGGCAATGCTGCCGATTGCCAGCGCGGTCAGCTTGGTATTGTCGAAGTCCAGTTCGCCATCCTGCCGGCCCTGTTCCAGCAGCGCGCACAGTTCGTCATAAAAACGGCGCGCCAGCGTGCGCAGTTTTCTTTGCAGCGGCGGACGCACCACGCCGCTTTCACGATAGAAAAAGGTGCCGGCCTTGAAATGAACGATATTGGCGGCGGCGAAGCGATGAAGCCCCTCGCGCAGCTTTTCCACTGCCGGACGGGAATCGGCGTCATCGAAGTGCATCGCCGTCAGGCAGGCGTGGGATGCCTGCCAGCAAAGTGTCTCGAACAGATCATTCTTGCTCGGGAAATAGTAGTACACGAAGGGCTTGGTAACGCCGAGCTGTTCGACGATATCGGACATCGTCGTACCGGCGAAGCCATGCCTGAAGAACAGTTCGCGCGCCACCTCGAGGATGCGCTCCCGCTTCTGATCGTGCACGCCATCTGCAATGGCTTGCCGGGAATGCTGCGCCCTTTGTGCAATGCTTTTTTTCATGCGGTGTCGGAAAATACCGGGAAAATGTTCCCGCGTCCGCAACAATATACCAGCTGGTATAAAGATGCTACCGTCTGGTATGTTATGGTCTGAAAGCTTGCCGGATTTGCGCTGGATCAATGCGATCTTCAATACGCAACTTCATGCTGGCATGCACAAGATCGAGACAAAGGAGACTGCCTGATGGATTCAATCGACTACGCGCAGGGCGAAAAGCCGTTGCATGAATATCTGCGCCAGCATGCGCGCACGCAACCCGACAAGGCCGCCTACATCTGGTACGGCGCCAGCCTTTCCTACGGCGAGCTCGACCGGCTCAGCGACCGGTTCGCCGCGCGGCTGTACGCTCTTGGAGTGAAAAAGGGCGACCGGGTGGTGCTGTTCCTGAACAATTGCCCGCAATATGCAATCGCGCATTTCGGCATCCAGAAACTGGGCGCGATCGTCAGTCCGTGCAGTCCGTTGTTCAAGAAGCATGAACTCGAATACCAGGTCGGCGATCTCGCCGCCGAGGTCATCGTGGCAGCCGACAGCCTGTATCCGGTGGTGCAATCGGTACTGGACACGACAGCGTTGCGCCATGTGTTCCTGACGAATTATGCCGACTTGCTGCCGACGCGGCCGGAGATCGCCGTGCCACCCGAGATGCGCACACCGAAAATGCGGCCGGAAGGCACGACCGACTTCCTGGAATCGCTCGACGCCGCCGCGGACGTTCTACCGGCAACGCCGCTGTCGATGGACGACGTGGTGCTGATGACCTACACATCGGGAACGACCGGCATGCCGAAAGGGGCGATGCTCACGTACCGGAATGCGCTGTTCAAGACCGCCGGCGCCAATTACGCGGGCAGCGTCGACAATGGCAGCATCCTGCTGGCGGTGGCGCCGATGTACCACATCGCTGGCATGCTGATGGGCCTCAATGTCACCATCTACAGCGGCGCGACGGCGGTACTGCTGCACCGCTTCGACCCGCTCGCCGTGCTTCAGGCGATCGACCGCTACAAGGTCACCAACTGGTACAGCATTGCGCCGATGAATGTCGCGATCATGCAGGTGCCGGAGGCGAAGAACTACGATCTGCGTTCACTGCGCATCAACCCCTGCACGAGCTTTGGCATTACGCTCACCCAGGAACTTGCGCGCCAATGGCAGCAGTTCGCCGGCGGCTGCCAGACCTTCGAGGCTGCCTACGGCCTGTCCGAAACGCATACCTGCGATACCTATACGCCACGCGACGCGATCAAATGGGGCACGCAGGGCGTGCCCATGCCCGGCGTGGAATGCCGCATCGTCGATCAGCAGACCGGGCAGGATTTGCCGCCCGGCGCGATGGGCGAAATCGTGATGCGCAGTGCCGGCAATTTTGCGGGTTACTGGAACAAGCCGGACGCTACCGCCGCGACATTGCGCGACGGCTGGGTGCATACCGGCGACATGGGCACGCTCGATGCCGACGGCTATCTGACCTTCTCCGGCCGTTTCAAGGAAATGATCAAGGTTTCCGGCTACAGCGTGTTTCCGGAAGAAGTGGAAGTCATCCTCGTCAAGCATCCGGCGGTGAAGCAGGCGGCGGTGATCGGCGTGCCCGATCCGCAGAAGGGTGAGGTGGTGAAGGCAGTTCTGGTGCTGAAGCCGGACGCCAGCGTATCGGCGGAGGAAATCATCGCCTGGAGCCGCGATCAGATGTCGGCGTACAAGGTGCCGAAGGAAGTGGCGTTCAGGAGTGAATTACCGACGACGGGGGCAGGGAAGGTGTTGAGGAGGTTGCTGAAGGACGGGTAAGAAACCCGCATAAGATCGACCCTGGCAGGTCCCCTTTCCGGAAAGGGGACCTGCCAGTGAATGTTGGTGCGAGTGTACCTTCCTCTTACCGCAGGAATCGTCCTTCCCGGGAAATCGCGGTCAGCTCCACGTAGCGTGATCCGTTGTGGTTGTCCTTGCTGAAATTGATCAGATACCCGTCCATGTCCCATCGTCCGATCGATTCCAGCCCGGCAATGAATCGTTCGCGGGTCGGGTTCTTGCCGGCGCGCCGCAGTCCTTCGACTACCACCTTGGCGGTGATGAATCCTTCCATCGACGCGAACGACCAGTTCTTCACGCCCATCTGCTTCATCACCTTCTGATACTCGCGCACGATGCCGCTGGTGGCCGAGAAAGGGAAGGGGGCCACCTGCGATACCACGACGCCGATGCCGTCCTTGCCGAGCGCATTGACGCCGGCCTGGGTGCCCATGACCGACAATGCGAAGAACTGCATGCCGGGCGAGATCTTGTTAAAGGCCTTGATGAACTCGACCGACGACTTGCCGGTGGTGATCATGATGACCGCCTGCGGCTGCGACTCGGCCAGCACCGCCGCCGCCTTTTCGGCATCCGCACCGCTGGCTTCCATCGGCGCTGAAGCGTGCACTTTCATCTTCTGCGCTTCGGTGGCGTTTTCAACGAAGCCGAGGCCTTCCTTGCCGAACGCGTTGTTCTGATACACCACCGCGATTTTCTTGATGCCGCGGATTTCCAGGTGCTTGACGATGGTTGCCGCTTCGTCGCTGTAGCCGGCGCGGATATTGAAGATGAGCCGGTTGTGCGGGGTGCGCACGATGTCCGATCCGGTGTAGGGACCGATGCTGGGAATATTGTGTTCGGCGATGATGGGCAGCAGCGCCTTGTTGGTCGGCGTGCCGGCCATGTTGAGCAGAGCGAACGCCTTCTCCTTTTCGATCAGCTGCCTGGCATTGGCGACGCCTTTCTCGGTGCTGTAGCTGTCGTCAAGCGTGAGCAGGCGCAATTTCCTGCCATGGATGCCGCCCTGCTGGTTGATGTATTCGAAGTAGGCGTTGGTGGCGGTCGTGGCGTCAACGCCGATTTCGGCGAGGGGGCCGGAGAGGGAACTGGTTTTGCCGAACAGGATTTCGTCTTCGGCTGCCGCCTGGGCATGCACCGGTGCGCTGGTGAGCGAAAGGGCGATGAAGGCGGTGGTGGTGGTCTTAAGGCAGATCTGCAGCAACTGTTGGATGCTTGTTTTCATTTTGTATCCTCCTGAAGTGGTTGGTGCTTGTGCGGGGTTGGCCCGTCTGGTTTTTGGTTTAAGTAATGTTGTCGAGCTCCTTTTCAGTGGGGGCGTCATTCCTGCGTAACGGTACGCGCTTGCAAACCCGTACTTCTTCTCCCCGGAAAAGAGTGCCAAAGCCGGAAGCGAAATAAGCTCGCCTGCGGCTCAGGCAGATTTCGCTTCCTTATCCGCTTTGACACCCTCTTTTCCGGCAGCCGTCCAAGCGGAATTCAACGGCCACAGCCTCTTTGCACGTCGTCGATGTCTCGTTTGCTATCTGCGACTTTGGGTCCTATCACCCCAACTGCGCTGCATACGCTTCCAGATGCTGATCGGTACTCCCGAACTGCATCTCGATCGCCATCAGGCGCTTGAAGTAATGGCTGACATCCAGTTCGTCCGTGACGCCCATGCCGCCGTGCAGTTGTACCGCCTGCTGGCCGACGAAACGGCAGGCCTGGCCGATGACGACCTTGGCGGCGTCGAGTGCCTTGCGGCGCGCGACAGGATCGGGATCGGTGCAGCGTACCGCGGCAAGGTAGCTCATCGAGCGCGCCTGTTCGATGTGCAGGACCATGTCGGCCATGCGGTGCTGCAGCGCCTGGAATTTGCCGATGGGGACGCCGAACTGCTTGCGGTTGCGGGCGTATTCCACCGTGGCGGCCAGCAACTTGTCGAGCGCGCCGACGGCTTCGGCGCATACCGCGGCGATGCCGGCGTCGCGGACTTGCTCCAGCGCGGCTTCAATATTGTCGCTGCCGTTCAGCAGGGCGGATGCCGTGACGCTGACGTTTTCAAGCCGGATTTCGCTCGCGCGCACGCCGTCTACCGTGTTGTAGGACACCTGGCGTACACCGGCGGTGTCGCGCGGAACCGCGAAGACGGCCAGGGTGCCCTTGTCGGTGCGGGCGGTGACCAGCAGGATGTCGGCGGAGGCGCCGTGCGAGACAACGTTCTTGTGGCCGCTCAGCGTGTAGCCGTCGCCGCTCTGGGCTGCTTTGGTGGTGACGGCTTTCCAGTCGAAGCGGGTCGCAGGTTCGTCATGGGCGAGCACCGCGATCTTTTCGCCGGCCGCCAAGGCCGGCAGCCACTCTGCACGCTGGTCGGCGTTGCCGAGCAGGCTGATCGTCTTGGTCGCCAGCACGGCGCTCGCAAGGTAGGGCTCCAGCAGCAGGCCTTCGCCCACCGCGTTCATCACCAGCATGGTGTCGATCGGGCTGCCGCCGAGGCCGCCGTCTTCTTCCGGCACATTGAGCGACAGCAGGCCGATGTCGGCCAGTGACTGCCACACTTCGCGGCTGAAGCCTTCGGGCGATTTTTCCTTGATGTGGCGGCGCGCCTCGAAGCCGTAATCCTTGCTGATGAAGCGGCGGGTGGTGTCCAGCAGCATCTGCTGTTCTTCGGTAAAGGTGAAGTCCATGGCGTCCTCTTGCGTCCTTTTACAAGCCCAGAATCATCTGGGAGATGATGTTCTTTTGAATTTCGTTGGAGCCGCCGTAGATCGACAGCTTGCGCATGTTGAGGTACTGGGCAGACAGGGCGACCGCGTACTCCGGGCCGACGGCCTCGCCCTGGTAGCCGAGTTCCATCGCGTCGCGGCGCAGCGGCAATGCATAGGGACCGACCACCTGCGTCAGCATCTCGGTGATCGCCTGCTGGATTTCCGTACCCTTGATCTTCAGGATCGACGCCTCAGGTCCCGGCGCGCGGCGCTCCGCTTCGGCGGACAGCACGCGCAGGTTGGTGATCTCGAGCGCGGTCAGGTCGATCTCGATCTGCGCGATACGCGCCGAGAACATCGGGTCCTTGATCAGCGGCTGGCCGTTCTTCATTTCCTTCGCCGCAATGCGCTTCAGGCGGGCGAGTTCACGCTTGGCGATGCCGATGCCGGCGATGTTGGTGCGTTCGTGGCCGAGCAGGAACTTCGCATAGGTCCAGCCCATGTTCTCTTCGCCGACGAGGTTCTCGACCGGCACCTTGACGTTCTCCAGCCAGACTTCATTGACCTCATGCGCGCCGTCCATGGTGATGATCGGCCGCACCGTGATGCCGGGCGTTTTCATGTCGATCAGCAGGAAGGAGATGCCGCGCTGCGGCTTGACTTCGAGGTCGGTGCGCACGAGGCAGAAGATCCAGTCGGCGTACTGCCCCTGCGTGGTCCATGTCTTCTGGCCGTTGACGATGTAGTGGTCGCCTTCGCGGACGGCGCGGGTCTTCACCGAGGCGAGGTCGGAGCCGGCGCCCGGTTCGGAATACCCCTGGCACCACCATTCGTCGGCGGACAGGATCTTCGGCAGGTAGCGCTGCTGCTGCGCAGGCGAGCCGAATTGCATGATGACCGGAGCGACCATCTTCAGGCCGAAGGGGATGGCGCGCGGCGCACCTGCGGCCGAGCACTCTTCCTCGAAGATGTATTGCCGGGTCGGATCCCAGCCGGTGCCGCCGAATTCCTTTTTCCAGGAGGGGCCACCCCAGCCTTTGGCATGGAGGATTTTCTGCCAGCGGATGTAGTCGTCGCTTTTGAGGATCAAGCCGTTGAGGACTTTTTGCTTGATGTCGGCGGGGAGATTTTCCGCGACGAAGCTGCGGACTTCTTCGCGGAAGGCGAGTTCTTCGGGGGTGAAGTTCAGGTTCATGATGTTCTCTTTTGGTTTTTGCAATGCTGGAATTCGGGTTAGTGGGTGTCTCCGGTGATGCAATGCTTTCTTTTCTTCGATCACACAGGCCGGGACTGGCCCCGGCGGGCCACCTACTTTTTTGCTTCGCCAAAAAAGTAGGCAAAAAAGGCGACCCCCAGTCGACGCCCTCCTTCGGAAGGTTCCCAAAAGCAGGCGTGCCAAAACGGGAAGCGAAATAAACTCGCCTGCGGCTCAGACAGATTTCGCTTCTTTTTCCGTTTCACCACGCCTGCTTTTGGCGTCGCCAGAAGGGGGAACTTCGAAACCCATCCCCACCCTGACCCTCCCCCTCGCCGGGCGCCCTTGAAGGGGAGGGAATACTTCATTCTTTACTTTCTTACCGC
>NZ_DASZBA010000120.1:0-18287 GCF_035944575.1 Noviherbaspirillum sp. | reverse complement strand
TGCTGCCGCAGCCAGCGCCGCGCATATAACAATGGTCCGACAGGCCGCTGGTCATCCGGAGCTGCTGCACCATGTGCCATCCGCTGTTATTCGGGCTGACGCAACCGTGCGCCGTCAATCCGCAATTCAATCCGGTGACTTCCTGCATCTGGCTGCGCACCGTGATCGGCGTTGCGCCCATGAACTCGTCGTTCTCGCCATTCACGATGCGCAGCCGGTCGCTCGGCAGCGCGCGATTGCCATCGGCCACACACTGGCGCAGATCGGTCGTCGCATACTGCACGCCGGCGCCAAGGCCGTATGCCGCCTGGACGCGCGCATCGTGGTTCTTGGCGAGGATCGACATGATCGCCCCCTGGCTGAACCCTGCGACCACCAATCCCTTGCGGCAGTCCGCGCCCTTGCGGGAACAGATCTGCGTGACGGCGCTGACGGCGCTATCCGGATCGAAGACGCATTTCGCCTTGGCGCCGATCACGTTGCATGAGCCGAAGGCCGAATTCCCGTATTCGACCGTCGCCGCCACATAGCCCTTGGCCGCCATGCGCCTGACCGCTTCCAGCGCGGATGCATTGGTAAAATTTTCCCAAGTGCCTACCATGTAGACAAACACCGGATGCTTGCCCGGCGTGCTCGGCTCCATACCGACGATGTTGTACGTGCTCGAGCATTCGCCGCCGTCGGGACTGGCGCCGTTGTAGGTGGCGGTAAAGTTGGTCTGTGCGCAGACGGTGGCACTGACGAGCATGCCGGCACAGAGCATGCCGGCCATCTTCAGGGAATGTGTAAAACCTTGTCTCATATCCGACCCTTCTCTCTAGTGGAAAGTGTTTGTTATCCGGAAGCCAATGTTCATGGCATTTCCGTTAATAGCTCCCCAGCAAAGTTTGTGCCGACCTCAAGGAAAATTTACCCCGGGAAATGACAGGCATGATAAAGGGCAGCTTTGCAGGCAGTTTCCCGCAAATCGGCTCTGCGATCCGCGACGCTCCCGCACAACATCTCTTAGCGCCGCAGTTATACTGCCGAACCCGATGACGATGATGGAAGGAAAGGCAAACGTATGCGTCTGTTGAAACTGTGTGCCGGTATCGGCTTTTTCCTCGCAACCAGCGCTTATGCTTCCGGCGATGTCGACTATACAAAGCTGCAGCAGACCGTGGACGACGCTATCCGGCCGGCGATGCAGAAGTACGATGTCCCGGGCATGGCGGTTGCCCTCACGGTGAATGGAAAGCGGCATTTCTATAACTACGGCATCGCATCGAAAGAAACCAAGCGCCCGGTTACGACCAAGACCCTTTTCGAAATCGGATCGATCAGCAAGACCTTCACCGCGACCCTCGCCTCTTATGCGCACGTCAATGGCAGCATCGACCTGTCCGACAGTCCGGGTAGGCATCTCCCCGCTTTGCGCGGCAGCCGCTTCGACGAATCCACTTTGCTGGACCTGGGCACCTACACACCGGGAGGACTTCCGTTGCAGGTGCCGGATGGTATCGATAACAATGAGCAGCTGATCAACTACCTGAAAGCATGGCAGCCTGCTTACCAGCCTGGCTCCCAAAGGATGTACTCGAACGTCAGCATCGGCATGCTCGGCATGATCGCCGCAAAGAGCATGCAGACCGCCTTCGACAGCGCTGTCGAACGGACGATATTCCGCCCGCTCGGGATGAACAATAGCTACTTCCATGTTCCGGCAAACAAGATGGGCGATTATGCGCAAGGCTATTCCAAATCCGATCAACCGATCCGGATGCGCCCCGGCGTTCTTGCATTGGAAGCCTATGCGGTCAAATCGAATGCGCTCGACATGATTCGCTTCATCGAGGCGAACATGCGGGTGTCAAATATTGACGCCACCTTGCAGCGCGCGATCGACCATGCTCACATTGGGTATTTCAAATCGGGAGAACTGGTGCAAAGCTTGGTATGGGAGCAGTACCCGTACCCGACCGAACTGAAGCAGCTATTGGCGGGCAATGGCAATGCGATGGTATTCGAGGCGAACAAAGTCATCCGCTTCCATCCTCCATTGCCGCCGCAGTCCGAAGTGCTGATCAACAAAACCGGCTCCACGAACGGCTTCGCTGCCTATGTCGCTTACATTCCCGCACAAAAGCTGGGCATCGTGATGCTCGCCAATAAAAACTATCCTGCCGATGCACGCGTGACCGCCGCCTACCAGATACTGACGTCGCTGGCGAAGGGCGACGTGATGCCGTGACGCCGTCATGCTTTCCAGGCAGTGCGCGGCGTGCCGAAGCCTGCGCCGTGACGGACGATCCGTTTCGCGGTTTTGCTCTATACTTTTGGCAGACTTCATCCCTGCGCACCCCGCCAATTTGCCTTGAACCTCCTCGCCCTGATCGCCATGATGGTGCTGACGCACATCACTTTCACGGGCAGCCGTGTCTCACTGACACTCTTCGCAATCCATCTCGGCGCACCACCGGTGCAGGTCGGATTCCTCATGAGCCTGCTTGCGGTGATACCGATGCTGCTGTCGGTCCACGCAGGCCGGTGGACGGACCGCACCGGCGTCGTCAAGCCGACGCTCATCGCGTTGGTGCTGATGATCATTGGCACTCTGCTGCCGGGAACGCGTCCTTCGCTGTCCAGCCTTTATGTCGCCAGCGTGCTGCTGGGATCCGGCTTCATGCTTACTCACGTGGCGATTAATAATGCCGTAGGCCATGCAAGCACCGCCCAGAACCGCACGACCGCCTTCTCCTATCTCGCCCTCGGCTTTTCGATTTCCACCGTGCTCGGACCGGTCATTGCAGGCTTCGCGATCGATTGGGCCGGACATGCCGCGACATTTCTGATGCTTTCCGCGTTTCCCGTGATCGCACTGATTTTTCTGGGCGCGATCCGCAAGCTCAATTTCGTCCGCCCGACGCCGGCGACAGCGGCAAAAAGCGCCCGCGTGATCGACCTGTTGCGTCATGCGCCGCTGCGGGCTGTCTTCATCGCCAGCGGCCTGCTGTCCATGGGGTGGGATTTGTTTACGTTCATGGTGCCGATCCAGGGCGCACGCATCGGCCTGTCGGCATCCACCATCGGCCTGATCATGGGCGCCTTCGGCATCGGCACATTCGTGGTTCGCCTCCTGATGGGTCCGATCTCCCGGACATTTCCGGAGTGGCGCGTGCTTACCGGCGCACTGGCGATCACGGCCTTCGTGTACCTGCTCTTCCCCTTGTTCCATGCGGTGCCGGTGCTTCTGGCATTGGCCTTTCTGCTCGGCCTCGGCCTCGGGTCGGCGTTGCCGATGATCATGAGCCTCATCCACAAAACAGCTCCACCCGGCCGCACTGGCGAAGCGGTAGGTGTGCGTTCGACGCTGATCAATGCGAGTCAAACCGTCTTGCCGCTGTTTTTCGGCGCGCTCGGTTCGGCGGTGGGAACGGTGCCCGTGTTCTGGGCCCTGGCAGGCATGCTTGCCTCTGGCGGTGTGTTTGCAGGCCGGCGAAAGGAAGACGCGTCCTGATGGACAATGAAAGGCGCCGAAGACGCCGAGGACGTCCAATCGCGTCCGGTGCACATGCAGGCATGCGGCTTTGCAAGAGCAGCAGGCGGCGCCGTGCCCTATCGAATCGATGTTACCCGCATGGCTGACGGCGCGATAACGCCTCAGTAAGGATGTTCTGCCATCCCGGGGCGGTACGCATCAGCCGTCATTTGGCCGGATCCTAATTGCTGCGCGTCGCATGGTGGATCGCCACACCGATGGCGACCAGCTTTTCAATCACCTCCGCCTGGCTTGCTACCCCCATCGCTTCCTTCAGGAGATGCAAACCGTCACGAGTGACATTCGACACCGGCACATTAATGAAGCCATCGGCTACGGGAGTTTGTGATGACCTGACTTTCTTGGTTCTCATTGCGATACTCCGACGTGAATGGTGATATTCCATGCCGAATCCTTAGCCGACTGTTGAGAAACGGCTGCGCGTGCCGCTTTTCAATAGCCTGCCGAAGACATGCGGCGCCAAGAAAAAGGGGCGCTTGATGCGCCCCTTCCCAGCATCAAGTATTACTTGACCTTTACTTTTGCAACCAATGCCTTCAATGACGGCGCTGCCTTGAAGCGCACGTTCTTGGATGCCTTGATTTTAATCGCTTCTCCCGTTGCCGGATTCCTGCCTTTGCGGGCAGCGCGTTCGGTAACGGTGAAAGTGCCGAGATCCGGAAAGGAAAAGCGCCCTTCCTTCTTCAGGTCCGCGCCCACGAAGCCGAATACCTGCTCGACAATCGCCTTCGCCTGCACCTTGGTCAGGTTCTGGTCGGTGGCGACTTTTTCAATGATTTCTGCCTTGTTCATGAAACTCCTCTACACATCTGGCATTGCTGTTAAAAAGATTTTATGTTGAAGAACCCTGATGCCGCATGGACCGGCAATGTTGTCGGCAGTGCCATGCGCCGCGGATCCTCCACCGCTATTCTGACTTCTCGGAGGCAAGCTGTCCAAAAAGTTTCATTAATGAATCATGCGAGGAGCAATTTTCGATACAACGCCCAACGATCTGTAACCAACATTCAGTCCATCCTCCTCAATATCTCCCGCCATCCGGCACCGGCGATCAGGCTTTGGGACGCATCATCCTGAAGCGGCCTTCCGGACTGATTCCGAAATAATCGGCGGCGCCACCGCCGCGCAGGATGGGCTGCGCCCCCGCCGTGTCGTATTTGCCGTCGATCAGCAAGGACTGCAGGATATGAACACCGACCACTTCGCCGAACACGACCCAGGTTTCGACGTTTTCTCCTTTTGCCGTCTGCAGGCGGACTATCTGCGTCACCCGGCACTCGAAGGACACCGGGCTTTCCAGCACGCGCGGCACAGCGACGACGCGAGATGCCCCAGGGGTGACGCCTGCAAGCGCGAACTCATCGACATCAGGGCCAACCGGCGCACAGCTCGCGTTCATCGCCTCGGCGAGCGGACGGGTTGCCAGGTTCCAGCAAAATTCGCCGGTCTGCTGCGCATTGCGAAGGGTGTCCTTAGGACCGATGCTGGAGAAGCCGATAATCGGCGGCGTGTAATTGAATGCGTTGAAGAAGCTGTAGGGAGCGAGATTCAGCCGCCCTTCCGCGTCCTGCGACGAGATCCAGCCGATCGGACGTGGTCCGACGATCGCATTGAACGGGTCATGCGGCAAGCCGTGCCCTTGTTCCGGTTCATAGAAGTGGATGGATGACATGCGATGCCGTGCGCGCATAAGTGATGGCATCGATTCTATCCTTCTATGCAATTCGTTGCATTCTCATGCATCGTAACCACCGGTGGATGAGAAGCACCCGCTATCGGATGCCCATAAAAAATGCCTGCATCTCCAAGGGAAATGCAGGCATGCATGACAGCCGAACTGGAAAGATCAGATCGTCGCGGGAATGTTCGGTGCGACCGGACCGGACCTGCCCACTCTTTTTTCAGGGGCGCCGTACTTCGGCGGGCGCGGCGGAAAGCCTTTCATGATGTCTTCGATCTGGTCCGCATCGATCGTCTCCCATTCGAGCAGCGCCTCGGTCATCGCTTCCACCTTATCGCGGTTCTGTTCGAGCAGGCTGCGCGCCAGTGCGTACTGGCGATCCAGTATGCCGCGGATCTCTTCATCGACTTTCTGCTGGGTTTCTTCCGAAACGGATGTCGTCTGCATTCCAAACATCGGGTCCTGTGCGTCATCGACATAAACCATGGTGCCGAGTGCTTCCGACATGCCGTAACGGGTGACCATCGCACGCGCAAGTTTCGTCGCACGTTCGAAGTCGTTCGAAGCGCCGGTCGACATCTGGTTCATGAATACTTCTTCGGCGATCCGTCCGCCAAAGAGGATGGCGATGTCTTCCAGCATCTTGTCCTTGTACATGTTTACCCGGTCATGCTCGGGAAGCTGCCATGTCAGGCCAAGCGCAAATCCGCGCGGCATGATCGTGACCTTGTGAACCGGATCGGCCTTCGGCAGCAATGCCGCGACGACCGCGTGGCCGGATTCGTGATACGCCGTATTGCGGCGCTCTTCCTCGCGCATGACCGCGGACTTGCGCTCCGGGCCCATGATGATCTTGTCCTTTGCATCTTCAAAATCGCGCATGTCGACGATGTTCTTATTGCGGCGTGCCGCAAACAACGCGGACTCGTTCACCAGGTTCGCCAGTTCGGCGCCCGAAAAACCGGGGGTGCCGCGCGCCAGCACATCCGCGCGCACATCCTTCGAGATGGGCACATTGCGCATATGCACATTCAGGATCTGCTCGCGGCCGCGGATATCGGGCAGACCGACCATGACCTGGCGGTCGAAACGGCCGGGACGCAGCAGCGCCTTGTCGAGCACGTCAGCGCGGTTGGTTGCCGCGATGACGATCACGCCGGAATTGCCTTCAAAGCCATCCATCTCCACCAGGAGCTGATTCAGTGTCTGCTCGCGCTCGTCATTGCCACCGCCCATGCCGGTGCCGCGCTGGCGGCCTACGGCATCGATCTCGTCGATGAAGATGATGCAGGGGGCATGCTGCTTCGCGTTGTTGAACATGTCGCGAACACGCGATGCACCGACGCCGACGAACATCTCGACAAAGTCCGAACCCGAGATCGTGAAGAACGGCACTTTCGCCTCGCCTGCGATTGCACGGGCCAGCAGGGTCTTACCTGTTCCCGGAGGGCCGACCATCAGCACGCCGTGCGGTACTCGCCCGCCAAGCTGCTGGAACTTTCTCGGTTCGCGCAGGAACTCGACGATCTCGCCGACCTCTTCCTTCGCTTCGTCGCATCCGGCTACATCGGCAAACGTAACGTGATTGGACTTCTCATCCAGCATGCGGGCCTTCGATTTGCCGACGGACAGCGCGCCGCCCAGTCCGCCCTTGCCTTGCGATTTCATCATGAAGAACACCCACACGCCGATCAGCAGCAGCATCGGGAACCAGGAGATGAACAACTGGGAAAGGAAGGATGGGCCTTCGGGATTCTTCACATCGAATTTGACGCTGGCGGCGATCAGGTCATTGATCAGGCCGCGGTCCAGCATGGTTGCAGTCGACTTCAGCAGCGTTCCGCTGTTGGTCACCGCGAATACGTTGTCCCCTTCAATGGTGGCCTCTTTGATGTTTCCGGCCTTGATTTCTTTCAGCAATTCCGAATAGGCGATCGACGAGGCGCCGGAATTGCTGCTGGGGCCGCTCATCTGTCCAAATACGAGGAAGACAGCAAAGATGACGGCAGCCCAGATTGCGTTCCTAGAGTACTTCTGATTCACATGTCCTCCTGGCTAATACAACAAGTAGGCAAATTACGATTAATGGTAAGGTCGGGTCGGTGGGCTTGTCGGTCGGCGTCATGCATTTACATGATCGGCTGCCATGCGACATTACTTTTGCGCCAAAGATCCTAATAGTGGGTCAACTTCTTTAAAAGCGATGTTTTCAGGTGCATCACTTCGGATAAACAGCAGAACAGAATTGACAAAAGATTCACATGCGCTCATCAACGCAAGCGCGTTTTGCGCTACATCGTCACATGCGGATCGCGTCAGAGGCGACAGCCAGGATGTGAAATAAATAACGGGTGGCACGCTGTAGCTATCAGGTGGGGACAGAGTCGCTTTATACAAGCGCAAGACAATACCGGCAGTCTAACGCGATTTGCGGACATCCATGCGTCGCATCAAAACCCGTCCATGCATACGGGTCCCGGCAGAACTCCGCTTCCGCTGCTTCGCACACCGTCAAGCGGCGACGGTCGCTCATTATTCAATGCCGGGTCAGGGGCGGCATTAAAACAGTTGCTGCAGCACGGGCAAAAAACCGCACCAATGCAGGCAAGTGCTGCAGAGTCAATTTCATCGCCAGTCGAACGATATTGAATGTGCTCCTTACATGCGAAAGCGGTTACCTGGCCCCCACTTCCGTCATGGCTATTTGAATGAGTCGCTTTGAATGCCCCGCGCAGGGACGACCAGGGTGTTCGGCGCCGCATGCCGTGCCTGGCGCTTCTCGGTGCTCCTTGGACTGGCAAACGATAGTGGGCCGGGCGCTCCTGAAATTGAAGGAAGTTCGATCACCGAATTCTTCTGCCATAACTGATCAGCCAGGATGCGCAGTTGCGATGCTTCCGCAAACAAGTTCTGACTCGGCCGGAGCTTGAGCGCCTGAGCACGCAATGCCTCCGACTCCAATACCGTGGCAAGCGTGCATAGATGCTCTGATAGAGTCCTCGTGCTGACCATGTTCATGATGTGCCCTCCTTTCGTCTGTTATGACCATCATGCCTATAGTCCAGCACCGTGAAAAGAGAGATCGAGAATTGATATTGAGACCGTTGCTTTTTGATTGAAAGTCATTCGGGATTGCAATCATTCATGCTGGCAACACATTGTTTGTCATCGACGATGTGTTGTAGATGGATTCGGCTTTCTGTTCTTTCAAAGCAAAACAATATGCACTTTCCCGAAGCTAATGCGCGCAGATGAATGCCGGCAATAATTGTTGCGCTCATGCACTCGTGAGTCTCTTCAATCCGCATCCATGAATGAGCCAGGTCACCAATGCAACGGACAGACCTGAACTGTGCTTGGTCGAAACGCTGAATCACCATGTCACATCTCATTCTCCGCGATAAGTGCATTCGTTCTGGGCCAGATCAGGAGGAAAAGCATTGAGGCACCTGCCTCGCAATCACCCGCGCAGGTTCGAGAAAGGAGCGCGACGATGTTTCCAATTCGCTGGTAATGTTCTGATTCCACATTACCTCATGGCACCGCACAACCATCCACTATGAATACAGCCCCCATCCCTTTTCGTCTGTCAGCAGAAAAGCGCGAGGAACAGATGCGCGCTTTTAACATGCGCAATGAAATTCTCTGGTTCGGTTTTCAAGGCGCATTCGAGGAACCGGGAACGGCGGTCATCACGTTTTCCAGATTGGAGACCGGAGCGCTTGGCGGTGGCGGTACCCCGGCGGTCAATGGCGGTGTCATCGCCGCCGGGTTCGACGCCGCCTTCGTGCTGGCCGGTCTGGGGCAGTACGACACGGATGTCGTCGTCACCCTGGACCTGTCCGTGCAATTCCTGAATCTCGCTACCGTCAGCCCATCGCTGGCCTTTGAAGCGCAGGTCGTGCGCTCGGCAAAAAACTTCTGCTTCGCGCAGGGCGTGTTGAGGGATCGAAAGAATCCTGATGGTCCGGCTTACTCGTTGGGCAAGGCCATGGTTGCGCCGGCGAGGTAGTCTGTTATACCGAACCGATATCAAGCGTATTCGTGCGATGCAAGAAAAAGGGCCAGCGCTTGCCGGCCCTTTGATTTTCTGGTGCTGATGAGACGAATCGAACGTCCGACCTACTGATTACGAATCAGTTGCTCTACCGACTGAGCTACATCAGCAATGGCAAATATTCTAGCAAAAACATTTTTGTTTTCGCCACTATCACGTTTGCAGCAGCTTAACCTTTGCGCATCCTCTATCCTTTTACCTGACTCAATCACAGGCTGAAGGCGCGCATCGTCAGATTGTTTCTGTAACCAGGCAAGTCCATCCTGTGAACGCTCGTCATTGGCACAATGCTCAAAGCAGACAGGCAAGATCATGATTTGCGCCAACGACATTACGCCTCGTCAAATTTCCTGATTCCAATGCTTCATTTCATTGATTTATATCAGGCACATGAAATTCCGCTTCGGAACGCGCATTTCCGTCCCCGTCTCTTATAGACGGAAAATCAACATCCGCTATTAACCCTCTTTCCGGGTTGCCGACACAGCGATGAAACCATGTCGCTTTGTGCCGGTAGCCGGCCCTGATTTACCCGGTCAGGCATGGTCTCTCACGGCGTCTGTTTTCCAGTTTGCATATCCACTTAACCCGGCATTTCGGGACTTGGACGAGCAAGTCGAAATGTCATTCAACGTAAAAAGAAGAAAAGGACCGTTTCATGATTCGTCTTACAGACAGAGGTACCCGCTTGGGCGCGGGTGCCGGTTACAGCTTATTGTCCCTGCTCCTTGTCGCCTGCGGCGGCGGTACATCGTCGATTTCGCCGCAGGCAGGCACTTCGTCGGGCGCCTCCTTGCTGCATCATTCATCCACTGTATCGACAGCATCGGGCACGACACGTGTCATTGCCGAACACTCCGGCCAGTGCCTGGACGTGCGCGGCGGCACGGCGGCAGTTCAGGATGGCGCCCTGATCGAGCAATGGAGCTGCACCGGACAGTCCAATCAGGATTGGACACTCGTACCGTATGGCAGCAGCTATGTGCTGCGGGCAAGCAGCAGCGGCAAGTGCATCGAGCCGGTCGGCGGCGGTACGGCGAATGAGACACGGATTCAGCAAAGCACCTGCAACGGCAGTGCGAATCAGTTGTGGAACGTCCGACTCAAGCCGACGGGGGGCAGGTACGAGATCGTGCATACCGTTGCCGGACGCTGTCTCGATGTGATCGGCGGACCTGCCGCTACGCAGGAAGGCGTGCTTACCGAGCTGTGGGACTGCACCGGTCAGGCGAACCAGTCCTGGGCGCTGAGCCTGCCGGTTTCATCATCAGCGTCTTCAACCGCGGCCAGACCCGTCATTGCCAAGCACTCGAACAAGTGCCTGGACGTGATGGGCGGCCCGGGCGCGACCCAGGATGGCGCGCTGATCGAGCAGTGGAGCTGTACCGGCCAGGCGAACCAGGACTGGACGATCCGTGAACGAGGCAACGGACTGTTCGAGCTGATTGCGCGAAGCAGCGGCAAATGTCTTGATGTGAGGGAGGCAAACCCGAACAACGAAGCAGTGATCCAGCAGTGGACCTGCAACGGGCAAGTGAACCAGCTATGGCGCATGGAACCTCTGTCCAATCGCGGCGAATACCGGTTCACCACCGCGCTGGCCGGCGGACGCTGCCTCGATGTCAGAGGCGGGACCGGTGCGACAGGCGATGGCGCGCTGATGGAATTGTGGGACTGCACCGGCCAGGACAACCAGACCTGGACGATTGGCGGCGGCGGTACACCGACTGCCCAGGATCAGGGTGACGGCCCTGCAACGGCGGCTTATTTTGCCGGTGCCAATGGCATTGCCCGAGATGCGGCGGGTAACCTGATCGTAGCCGACCGCGGCCACCATACGATTCGCAGAGTGGCGCCTGACGGCAGCGTGACGACCGTGGCGGGCGCGGCAGGCCAGCCCGGTTATGTCGATGCCCAGGGCAGCGCCGCACGGTTCATGTCGCCGACGGATGTGGCGGTAGATCGAGCCGGCAATATCTACGTCGTCGAAGCCACCAGCAAGGCGATCCGCAGGATCAGCCCTGCCGGCGTTGTGACGACGCTGGCCGGATCGTTCACTGCGGCAGGCAATACCGATGGCACGGGCGCGGCAGCCCGGTTCACCTCACCGGAACATCTCGTCGCGGATTCTGCGGGCAATGTACTGGTCGCCGATATACACCGGCGTCCGGTGTTCAGTGGTGGCTACCATACCGCTTTTATCCGCAGGATCGCGCCTGATAGTACGGTAAGCACCTATCCTACGCCGCCTAGCAGCAATCCCTCTGTACCTGTTTTGCAAACCGTCAACGGCTTGGGGATCGATGCGCAGGATAATCTGTATGTCACGAACCTCGAAGGTTATGCAGGACCCAGCAGCGGTGGCAGGCAAGGATGGGGCAGTATCGATCGCATTTCGCCTTCGGGAGAGGTCACCTACTTTGGCGGTGGCGGTGGCATGGCAGTCGACGGAGGACTTTACAATATGACGGACCTCACAGTCGACAACGCAGGTCGCGTCCTGGTCTTTAGCGGCGGCAGACTCGTCCGGGAAGGATCGAGTTCAACTCTGCGAAATCCCGGCATTTACGTCGCCGAAGAACGCGGAGGCACTCGCGTCAGCGCCCAAACCGGCAACGATCTGGTCACCGATGCAGCCGGCAACATCTACGTGACGCATATGTACGGCGTCTGGCGTATTTCCCCGAATGGCGCGGTGGTGCAGTTCTCGGGTGCGGTGCCAGGCAACACACCGGGCTAACCGGCATCGGATCGCTCTGGATAAGGAGTACCGGGCGATCCGGGACAAGGCTTAGGAAGCCTCGGGCATCAACTGAAGATAAGAGGCCGGCGTATGCCGGCCTTTTCTTTTGCATGCGTGGCGGCACAGTCGGTGCCGAACACGAAACGCGCTACTGCTCCTGGTGATAACCCGTCACCCGCTCCACTTCATTCTTCGATCCGAGGAACACCGCGACACGCTCATGCAGTTTCTTCGGCTGGATGTCGAGAATGCGTTCCTTGCCGTTGGTTGCGGCGCCGCCGGCCTGTTCCACCAGGAAGGCCATCGGGTTGGCTTCGTACATCAGGCGCAGCTTGCCTGGCTTGTCCGGTTCGCGGGCGTCGGCCGGGTACATGAAGATGCCGCCGCGATTCAGGATGCGATGCACATCGGCGACCATCGAGGCAATCCAGCGCATGTTGAAGTTCTTGCCGCGCGGACCGGTGTCGCCGGCCTGGAGTTCGTTGATGTAACGCTGCACCGGTGGATACCAGTGGCGGGCGTTGGAGGCATTGATCGCGTATTCCTTGGTGTCGGCCGGGATCTGCATGTCGCGCTGGGTGAGGACCCAGGAACCCATTTCGCGGTCGAGGGTGAAGCAGTTGACGCCGTCGCCGGTGGTGAGCACCAGCACCGTCTGCGGGCCGTAGACCGCGTAGCCGGCGGCGACCTGCTTGCTGCCCGGCTGCAGAAAGGCTTCCTCGGTCGGCGCGCTCATGCCTTCCGGCGCTTTCAGGACCGAGAAGATCGTGCCGATGGAGACGTTGACGTCGATGTTGCTGGAGCCGTCGAGCGGATCGAACAGCAGCAAGTACTCCCCTTTCGGATAGCGGTTCGGGATCGGGAAGATGCCTTCCATTTCCTCCGACGCCATGGCGGCAAGATGGCCGCCCCATTCATTGGCTTCGAGCAGCATTTCATTGGAGATGACGTCGAGCTTCTTCTGCATCTCGCCCTGCACGTTCTCGCTGCCGGCGCTGCCGAGGACTTCGCCCAATGCGCCTTTGCTGACGGAGTGGCTGATGGTCTTGCAGGCGCGGGCGACGACTTCGATCAGGAGACGCAGCTCTGCCGGGATCTTGTTATGCAGTCGTTGTTCTTCGACCAGGTATTGGGTGAGGCTGACACGTTTCATGGGCTTGGTTTCCGTGGTGGCGGGTTTTATTGTGAATGGTTTTGGATCGGTTGTCTGGCTTGGCCTTGGGTTGCTATGTGCTTCTGAATTCCCGCCTTCGCGGGAATGACAGGATTGATGTGAATTTTTCTTGGTTTTCGGGTTGCTGCCTGTTTTTGTTGTTGGGTAGATTACATCGTTGCTGAATGGAATGTTTCGAGGTAGCGCAAAGTGAAGGTGTTGTTCATGATTTCACTAAAAATGAAGAAAGGAATTTTTCAGGTCCATAGCTTGGTTTGCCCCAAAAAAGGAAGGTCCCCTCCCTCTCTCAGGGGGAGGGTTAGGGAGAGGGGTAATGAGTTTGGGCTATTGCATGCGGTGGCTCGACCTCCGCACCCCTACGCGGGCCGCCCCATCCCAACCAAGCGGATTGTCCTTACGGACAATCCGCTGTGCAGGCGGACAGCATGCTATCCGAATTCCCTGCTACGCCCCCCTACGAGGGGGAAGGAGCCGGTCATATCTCCGGGTTAAAGACTCCACTCCAGATTCACTACATTATCGGCTTAAGCTCAAACATCACGGCGCCAGCGCCTTCGTCACCACCTCCGCCACATCCTTCGACAAGCCCTTCGTTCCCGCCACCTGCTTCAGCGCTACGCGCATCTGCTCCTGCAACGCAGGTGTGTATTTGCGCCAGCGGTCCAGCGTGCGCGCCAGTCGCGCCGCGACCTGGGGATTGAGGGTATTGAGCGCGATGACCTGCTCGGCCCAGAATGCATAGCCGCTGCCGTCTGCCGCATGGAAGCGCGACGGATTGCCATTGCAGAAGCTGAAGATCAGGCTGCGGGCACGGTTCGGGTTCTTGAGCGAGAAGGCGGGGTGCTTCATCAGTTCGCGCACTGCGTCCACATCGGTGGTGCGTGACATGCCCTGCAGCATGAACCATTTGTCGATGACCAGTGCTTCGCGTTCGAAGTCGGTGTAGAAGGATGCCAGTGCGGCATCCTTGCCCGGCGCATTGCTGTTGATGAGCGCAGATAATGCGGCAATCCGGTCGGTCATGTTGTTGGCGTTGTCGTACTGCGTCTGCGCCTGCAGATGCACGTCGGCGTCGCCCAGTTCGGCGAGGTAGGACAGGGCGAGATTTTTCAGCGCGCGCTGCCCGGCCGAGACATGGTCCGGGCTATAGGTGCCGGGCGTGCGGTTGGACTGGTAGGCAACCATCAGGTCCATGCGCAATGCTTTTGCAAGCGTGCGGCGCAGCGTCTGGCGCACAGCATGGATGGCGTGCGGATCGATCACCGCCATCTGTTCGGCGATGATGGTTTCCGACGGCAGCGTGAGCGCGAGTTCACGGAAGGCCGCATCCAGGCTTTCATCGTTGAGCGTGGCGCGGAAGCTGTTGACGAGCACTTGATCGTCCAGGCCGGTCTCGCCGGGGGCGGCGCCATCGCGCACCGCTTCCACCATCGCCAGCATGCGGCGGGTGGCGAGGCGCTGCCCGGCTTCCCAACGATTGAAAGGGTCGCTGTCGTTGGCCATCAGGAAGGCAAGGTCGGCATCGCTGTAGTCGATGTCCAGGATGACCGGCGCGGAGAAGTCGCGCAGCACCGATGGCACCGGCTTTTGCTGCACATTCGCGAAGACGAAGGTTTGCTTGTCCTCGGTAAGTTCCAGCACCAAGGTGGTGGGCGCGTCGCCTTCCAGTGTCTGGCCATCGAGATACAAGGGCATGTCCTTGCCCCTGCGGTCGAGCAGTCCGACGGCAACGGGAATGTGGAACGGCAGTTTCTTTACCTGTCCCGGCGTCGGCGGGCAGGACTGGGACAGCGTGATCTCGAACTTCTGTCCGGCCTCATCGTAACGCGCCTCCACGCTGACGCGCGGCGTGCCGGCCTGGCTGTACCAGCGCTCGAACTGGGTCAGGTCGCGGTCATTCGCGTCCGCCATCGCGGCGCGAAAATCGTCGCACGTGACCGCCTGGCCGTCGTGTCGCGCGAAGTATAGGTCCATGCCCTTGCGGAAACCTTCGCGGCCGAGCAGCGTCTGGTACATGCGCACCACTTCGCTGCCTTTTTCATAGATGGTGACGGTATAGAAGTTGTTGATTTCGACGTAGGAGTCGGGACGCACCGGGTGGGCCATCGGGCCGGCGTCTTCGGGGAACTGTGCCTGGCGCAGCACCCGCACGTCCTCGATGCGCTTGACCGCGCGGCCGCTGGCGGTGCCGATCAGGTCGGCGGAAAATTCCTGGTCGCGGAAGACGGTGAGGCCCTCCTTCAAGGAGAGCTGGAACCAGTCGCGGCAGGTGACGCGGTTGCCGGTCCAGTTGTGGAAATACTCATGACCGACCACCGATTCGATGCCGGCGAAGTCGGCGTCGGTGGCGATGCGCGGATTGGCCAGCACATATTTCGTGTTGAAGATGTTCAGGCCCTTGTTTTCCATCGCGCCCATGTTGAAGTCGCCGACGGCGACGATCATGAAGCGGTCGAGGTCGAGTTCCAGGCCGAAGCGTTCCTCGTCCCAGCGGATGCTGTTCTTCAGCGAGTCCATTGCGTGCTGGATCTTGTCGAGATTGCCCTCTTCCACCCAGACCTGCAGCAGGACTTCGCGGCCGGATTTGAGCTGGTAGGTTTCTTCCTGGCAGACGAGCTGGCCGGCGACGAGGGCGAACAGGTAGGACGGCTTCTTGAACGGGTCTTCCCACAATGCGTAGTGGCGACCGTCGCCGAGGTCGCCCTCTTCGATCAGATTGCCGTTGGACAGCAGCACCGGATATTTTTCCTTGTCGGCACGCAGCATGACGGTGAACTTCGACATCACGTCCGGCCGGTCGGGGAAGAAGGTGATCTTGCGGAAGCCTTCGGCTTCGCACTGCGTGAAAAAGTTTCCGTTGGACACATACAGGCCCATCAGGGAGGTGTTCAGGCCGGGCTGGGTGATGGTTTCGATTTCGAGCGTGACCTGGTCGGGAGCACGGAAAATTTCGAGGGTGCCGTGATCGAGCGCATAGGCGCGCTTGGAGAGCGGCTTGCCGTTCATCCGCAATTGCACCAGCCGCAGCGATTCGCCATAGAGCACGATGCTCTTGCTGCGGCTCTGGCGATTGCGGGTCATGGTCAGCCGGGTGGCGACGCGGGTGTTCTCCGGATCGAGGTCAAAGCCCATTTCCACGGTATCGACCCAGTAGCTGGGCGGGCTATAGTCCTTGCGGTAGATGGTCTGGGGGGTGTCGGTACGCATAGGGATGTTGAATCCTGAGAAATTGGCGCAAAATGGGCATTCTACCAACCTGAGCAGATGGAGCGCAGTTCAATGAAAAACACCTTTGCGGTATTCGTGGTTCCGGTCGTGGCCGCAGCATCGTTGCTGCTGGCGTCCTGTACGCAGGAGCAACAAAACTCGATCAGCCGGTCGGTGCAGAACTGGACGGGCACGAATGGCGTTCTGGAAATTTATGCAGGCGAGAAAGTCGTGCGGCGCTTCGTGCAGATCGACAAGCTGTCGACGGCGATGGGTACCGACGACAACCGCCCGCGTCCCTATCGTTTCGGCTATGGCGTGATGGATGAAAATCTGAACATGGTCGTCGATCAGGGCGAGAAGAAAGTCTATTTCGAGATCAGCGACTACGGGACCAATTATGTGTTCTTCGAAAATCCCCGATGAGTGCGTGCCACCAGTGAAATTACAAATGCTTACGGATTTTTTATTGCAGTCATCCGATCTTAATTGCTGTGGCGGACAGGCTGGATCAATCATCGTGTATCGCGTCGGAGAATGAGAATGAAACGCTGGATGTCGGGTTGGTTGTTGATGGTTTTCGGCCTGTTGCTGACTGGGTGCGCTACCACGTCGGTGCAAAGCAATGTGACCGCATTCCACGAATGGCCGGCAGAACTGAAGGACAAGTCGTATGTGTTCGAGCGTACGCCGGAGCAGGACAACAACCTGGAGTACCGCAATTATGAAAACCTGGTGCGCAATGAACTGAAACGGCTGGGTTTCGTGGAAGCCGCCGGCGCCAAAGCGGCGCAACTGAAGGCATCGCTGGAGTATGGCATCAGCATGCGTGATGTGCGGGTGATCGAGCCAGTCGCGGTTGCCCCCTATTGGCCCGGCCCGTTCTGGGGGCCGCCCTGGCCCGGCTATTACCGCCGCGGATATTACGGCCCGTTCTACGATCCGTTCTGGTACGGCCCGCCGATCATCGAGCAGCGCGATGTGAGCTTTCAGTTATTCACGCGGCAGTTGAAGGTGAAGCTGGCGCGGGTACCGGACAACAGGAATCTGTATGAAGTGACGGTGGTGAGCGAGGGTACGAACGGATCGTTGCCAACGGTGATGCCGTACATGGTGCGCAGCGCGTTCGCGGATTTTCCGGGGCCGAGCGGGGTGCCACGGAGGATTGAGCTGAAGATGGAGTAGTGAGGAGGATGACTGGAGTTGTGAAATGAATTTTTTGCAATTGGTTTGATTGCTAGTCCTTTCTCTCCTTGCTAGGCAAAAAGCGGGTTTGCTTACAACCTGTCCACGTCGCCGCTCATAGGCGGCTCCGATTCAGCCGGCGCAACGCGTCTACTTTCCGATCTCCTCCAGCAGCGCCCCCAGCGCCCGATCCATCACCGCTTCCGCCTTCACCACCTCCGCGCGCCCTTCCCTGAAGGTCTGCGCCAGTTCCTCGAAGTTCATCGTAAATGGCTGCCCCGCCGGCCTGCCGGCGAAGATGAACCGTGTACGGCCCGGGCTGATCCACGCGAGCTTGCGCTTCGACGGCACGTCATCGTCATTGTAAAAGTCGAGCCAGTCGCCGGATTCCAGCGCATCGACCAGATGCACGAATTCATCTACCGGGATCGCCGGCTGCTCTGTCGCGCGCTTGTTGAGCCGGCGTTCACTTGCGCGCTCCATCGCATTCAGCGCCAGTTCAAATTCATAGCGCGGCACGAGCTCGACCTGGGTGCGGACGATGGAGGCGTGGCGTTCCGCAAGTTGCGAGAAGAAATCCACCCGGTCCGCGCCGTCCCATTTGACGACATTAAGCCAGGCGTTGAGCATCGCCAGCATGGACGGTAACCGGCTCAGCAGCAGCTTGCGTTCCTCCGGGCTGGTCTTGGGCTTGACGCTCCA
>NZ_DASZBA010000119.1:0-9515 GCF_035944575.1 Noviherbaspirillum sp. | reverse complement strand
TGCTCCTTGAAAGTCACTGACTTTTTGTCAAAAACTACTACTATTGACGTTGCAATCGTGTTGCAATCAAATGCGCTTAGGTACTCTTCTAGCTTACGGACTTTTGTCTTATTTAGACTACGTTGTATACCTTTCGGCTTGTCCGGGGCCATACGATCAACCGTTCCCCAGTTTAGAATTTCTGCTGCTGGCGCATGAAATAAATAAAACTTTAGATCCTTGGCCTCAGGCCGCTGGATATTTTCAAGAGCGGAATATGTAGCTATATTTTTTGTGCTTTTTTTTGTGGTCGCCATTTTTAGTCCAGAGAATATTCAAGAATTTCTAGAAACGTATAACGTTGATTCTTGACCAGCTTAATTTCGGGTATAACAACTTTCAGTCGCTCAGCAGCTTCTTTTAAAGTAATTACCTCTTTCGAATATCTTGTTTGCCCACTTGCCACCTTCATTAATCTATGTAGCCCAATAGCTAACTTAATCTGTTTTGGAAGCGAACCATTGTCGTCTAACTTTTCGCTAATGGCTTGAATTGCAAACCACGCCCAGTTAAAAGCATGTTGCCTCGCACTATTACATGCGTCACATGCTATTGTTAAATTATAGGGAGCAGATTCACCACCAAGAAATTCTGGCCATAAATGCTCTACCGTTGACCTCTCTCCTTTAGGAGCATTTTTAGCCCGCGAAGTCGGTCTTCCGCACCAACAGCAATTTGGTCGCGACTTTTTATGAGTATCGTTTGCTAAACCGTCTGGAAGTTTACGTTCGATATAAGCTATAGATGCCAATCTAGTAAGTTCGGCTAGCTTCCTTAAATTTCCATGCCTGGCGGCCACTTGTAGCGTATTGCGGAGTTCGCTTTCGATTCTGCTAACGGGAAGCGTTGGATTTGTCGATAGTAATGCGACACCAGAATTCATGCATCGGTGTACTAATTCCATTGTGACTGTTAATCGTGTGAATTCGTTTATACCTGTAGTTGAATAAACCCACGGCTGATTTACATCGATTACGGAAACAGTGGAAAAAACCAATTCATAAGCAAAGAGGAAAAGATTCTCTCCCGGAGTCTGTGTAAACCAAGGTTTTATCCCTGCAATACTAGCCATTATCTTTTTTGATTTGTTGGGCGCTTTGGATCATAACTAATAGCTAATGTCTCTATTTATAGAAACATTAGCATTACCTGACATATAAATTTCCAGTATTTAGTAGCTTAGAGGGGGTAAATATTTTTGAGCTTTTTCCTGGAATAATTTGAATCAATGAATCCCGTTTTATGTCATTTATTTGAGATTTTTCTCATTTAATTTGAGAACCTACACAAAATTTACACGTCAATATTTCCCGCCTGCAGCGCATTCGATTCAATGAACGCCCTGCGCGGTTCCACGTCATCCCCCATCAGCGTCGTAAAGATCTGGTCCGCCGCGATCGCATCTTCGATCTGCACCCGCAGCAAACGCCGCACTGCCGGGTCCATCGTGGTTTCCCATAGCTGGTCGGGATTCATCTCGCCCAATCCCTTGTACCGCTGCTTGGACACGCCGCGTTCCGCTTCTTCGCGCAGCCATGCCATCGCCTCGCGGAAGTCGCGGATCGCGATTTCCTTCGCCTTTTCGCCCTGCCCGCGGCGCACCATCGCGCCTTCGCCGATCAGGCCCTTGAAGGTGGCGGCGGCATTGGCCAGCACCTGGTAATCCGGCCCGGCGACGAAGTCGGCGTCGATGACGCTGAGCTTCAGGTTGCCGTGCAGGCGGCGCTGGATCTTGAGCGCGCACTTGTCCGACAGCTCGTCGGCGGCGGTAACAGTGACTTCGACGCTCGGATCGTTGATCGCCTTGGCAAGCGCTTCCGCGGACTGGCGCGATTCGTCCGGACTGCTGAGGTTCAGCGTCACGCCGGTCATGATGGCCGACAGCGCCGCGTCGTCGACCACGCGCGCGAGGCGCATGATTATGGCATTGGCGGTGTTGTACTGGCGGACCAGTTCGGCCAGTGCGTCGCCGGTGATCGGCTCGGCATTGGCGGTCGGGACCAGGGCGGCGTCATTGAGCGCGACCTGCATCATGTAGCTGGCTTCCTCGACATCGTCCTTCAGATAGCGCTCGTCGCGTCCGTGCTTTACCTTGTACAACGGCGGCTGGGCGATGTAGACGTGGCCGCGCTCGACGAGCTGCGGCATCTGACGATACAGCAGGGTCAGCAGCAGCGTGCGGATGTGGGCGCCGTCGACGTCCGCATCGGTCATGATGATCAGGCGGTGGTAGCGCAGCTTGTCGACGTTGAATTCATCCGGCCCAATACTGGTGCCAAGCGTGGCGATCAGGGTGGTGATCTGCTCGGAAGACAGCATTTTTTCGAAGCGGGCTTTTTCGACGTTGAGCACCTTGCCGCGCAGCGGCAGGATGGCCTGGAATTTACGGTCGCGGCCCTGCTTGGCGGAGCCGCCCGCGGAGTCGCCCTCGACGATGTAGAGTTCGCACAGCGCCGGGTCTTTTTCCTGGCAGTCCGCCAGCTTGGCGGAGAGGCCGAGGCCATCCATCACGCCCTTGCGGCGGGTGAGCTCGCGGGCCTTGCGCGCGGCTTCGCGGGCGCGCGCGGCTTCGACGATCTTGCCGCAGATGATCTTGGCGTCGTTCGGCTTTTCCGCGAGGTAGTCGGTGAGCGTCTTGGCGACGATTTCCTCGACCGGGCCGCGCACTTCGCTCGATACCAGCTTGTCCTTGGTCTGCGAACTGAACTTCGGCTCCGGCACCTTCACCGACAGCACGCAGGTAAGGCCTTCGCGCATGTCGTCGCCGGCGACTTCCACCTTGGCTTTCTTGGCAAATTCGTGTTCTTCGATGTACTTGTTGATCACCCGCGTCATCGCCGCGCGCAGGCCGGTGAGGTGGGTGCCGCCGTCGCGCTGCGGGATGTTGTTGGTGAAGCAGAGCACCTGCTCGTTGTAGGCGTCATTCCACTGCATGGAGACGTCCACGGTGATATTGGTGCCGTATTCGGACAGTTTTTCGCCGGTGGCCTGGAAGATGGTCGGGTGCAGCACCGACTTGCTCTTGTTAATGTATTCGACGAATCCGCGCGTGCCGCCTTCGAACGCGAACACTTCTTCCTTGCCGGTGCGCTGGTCGGTCAGCTTGATATGCACGCCGTTGTTCAGGAAGGAAAGTTCGCGGATGCGCTTGGCGAGGATGTCGTAGTGGAACTCGACGTTGTTGAAAATTTCCTCGTCGGCCCAGAAATGCACTTCGGTGCCGCGCTTGTCAGTTTCGCCGATGACCTTGATTGGCGACACGACAACACCGTCCTGGGTTTCGACTTCGCGGTTTTGCGGAACGCCCTTGGCGAATTCCATGTAATGCACTTTGCCGTCGCGGCGGATGGTCAGCTTGAGCAGCTTCGACAAGCCGTTGACGCACGATACGCCAACGCCGTGCAGGCCACCCGATACCTTGTACGAGTTCTGGTCGAACTTGCCGCCGGCGTGCAGCTCGGTCATCACGATTTCTGCCGCGCTGCGCTTCGGATCATGCTTGTCATCCCACTTGATGCCGGTCGGAATGCCACGGCCATTGTCGGTGACGGAGATCGAGTTGTCGGAATGGATGGTGACGTGGATTTCGGTGCAGTGGCCTGCCAGCGCTTCGTCGATGGAGTTGTCGAGCACTTCGAACACGCAGTGATGCAGGCCGGTGCCATCCGACGTGTCACCGATGTACATGCCAGGGCGCTTTCGCACCGCTTCCAGGCCTTCGAGGATCTGGATGGAGGATGCGCCGTATTGGTTCTGTGGCTGCGGCTGGGGAATGGCTTCTTGAGGAATCGCTGACATGGCTGCTTTCTGGATAGTACGTTACGGCTAAAGAGCGAGAGGGCTGATTGATTCCTTCCCTTTGTGAGGGAAAGAGCCCGACATTGATGTGTTCAACATTTCATAAAAGTGGCAAAGGGGCTCGCACATACTCCGCGGCCCCTGTCACATTCGTTGTTAATCCGATCAAATCCGCATCGGCATCACGACGTATTTGAAGTCGGCGTTATCCGGTACGGTGATCAACGCCGATGAATTGGCGTCGCCAAGGGCGATATTGACGCTTTCGCTCTTGAGGTTGTTCAGTACGTCGAGCAGGTAGGTGACGTTGAAACCGATGTCGACGCTGTCACCGCCGTAATCGATTTCGATTTCTTCGACCGCCTCTTCCTGATCGGCATTGGTCGAGCTGATCTTCATGCTGCCCGGACTGATGATGCAGCGCACGCCCTTGAACTTGTCGCTGGTCATGATCGCCGCGCGCTGCAACGAACGCAGCAACTGATCGCGATTGATCGTAAAGTCGTTCTTGTATCCCTTCGGGATCACCCGGGTGTAATCCGGGAACTTGCCTTCCACCAGCTTGGAAATCAGCTCGATGTCGGCGAAGGTCAGCTTGACCTGGTTGTTCGCTATGTCCAGTTGCACCGGCTGGTCGATTTCTTCCAGCAGGCGCTGCAATTCCAGAATCGTCTTGCGCGGGATGATCACATCCTGGCGCGGGAAGTTCTGGTCAGTCTCAACCTGGCAGAATGCCAGCCGGTGGCCATCGGTGGCGACCGCGATCACGTTCTTGCCGTCGACGACCAGCAAGAGGCCGTTCAGGTAGTAACGGATATCCTGCTGCGCCATTGCGAAATGCACCATGTTGAACAGGTGCTTCAATGTCTTTTGCGGCAACGTAACGGTGGCGTTGTATTGCTCGGCCTGCGCCACGGTCGGGAATTCCTCGGCAGCCAGTGTCTGCAGCGCGAAACGCGATTTGCCGGACTGGACGGTCATGCGCTTGTTGGCCAGCGACAGCGACACATCGCCGGAGTCAGGCAGGGCGCGCAAAATGTCGAGCAGCTTGCGCGCTGCGACGGTCGTCGCGGCAACTTCGCCGCCGCTACCGACATCGGCGTGCGTGGTGATCTGCACTTCGATATCGGTCGACAGGAAAGACACTTTTTCCCCTTCCTTGCGGATGAGGATATTGGCCAGAATCGGCAATGTGTGCCGACGCTCGACAATACCGCTCACGATCTGCAGTGGTCGGAGAAGCGTGTCTCTAGTGGTTTTAACCAATTGCATGCTTTTATCCTTATTGGTTGAGACAGTTTCCTGATTGTGAATCTCTTGAATCTCTGCTTGCGCGTTTGCCGCGCGATGCTGCTACATACTGCCCGGTGCCGAGCTTTGATATCTTGTTACCGCGCCTTGCCTCATACATTGCCACCCGGATCATTTCTCCCCTGAACGGACACTGACAGGCGACAGGATCGCGTCGCTCGGCTTAATTGCTTGTTAATCAAATGCCAAAATGCAGCTCTATTTTGACAGAAAAGGTACTGCTTCTCGAAAACAAAAATGAGGCTTTTCAACTCGCTTCGACATGCCGGCCTTGACAGGTCGGCAAAGTTATCCACAAGGCATGAAGCAGCCGTCTTAACCTTTCAAGGTCTGTTCCAGAACGTGCAGTTCATGATTGACTTCCGGGTTCTTGCTTCGGTCGGCGGCGATCTTCCGCACCGCATGCAACACTGTTGTGTGGTCGCGGCCACCGAACAATTCACCGATTTCCGGCAAGCTCTTTTGCGTTAACTCTTTTGCAAGGTACATCGCAATCTGGCGCGGACGGGCGATGTTCGCCGGACGCTTTTTCGAGTACATGTCCGCGACTTTAATGTTGAAAAAGTCCGCTACCGTCTTCTGGATATTCTCAACCGATATCTGTCTATTTTGGACCGAAAGCAAATCTTTCAATGCATCTTTGACAACATCGATCGTGATATCTTTGCCGTGGAACCGCGAGTAGGCAAGAATTTTCCGCAGCGCGCCTTCCAGTTCACGGACGTTGGAACGTAAATGTTTTGCAACAAAAAATGCGACGTCATCGGAAAGCACGGCACCTTCCTGAGTTGCCTTCTTTAATAGAATCGCAACCCGCATTTCCAGCTCGGGAGGTTCAACCGCCACCGTCAAGCCGGAATCGAACCGGGAAATCAGGCGGTCATCCATGCCGCTTATTTCCTTCGGATAGGTATCGCTGGTGATGATGATTTGTTTCTTGGCTGCAATGAGCGCTTCGAACGCATAGAAGAATTCTTCCTGCGTCCGGCTCTTGCCGGCGAAGAACTGAATATCGTCAATCAGCAGAAGATCGAGCGAATGGTAATACCGCTTGAAGTCGTCGAAACCCTTGCGTTGGTAAGCGGTCACTACGTCGCGAACATACTGTTCAGCGTGGATGTATCGAATGCGCGTGTTCGGATTATCGGACAAGACCTGGTTGCCGATGGCGTGGATAAGGTGTGTTTTACCGAGCCCTACGCCACCGTACAGGAACAGCGGGTTGTAAGACACGCCGGGATTATTGGCCACCTGGATGGCGGCGGCGCGCGCCAGTTGATTGGCTTTACCGGTCACGAAACTCTCGAACGTCAGCGCATTATTAATGCGGCTCTGGTCACGGCGCGGCGTATGGTCGACCGGCGCTTCATTGCGTTCGGTGATCTCGATCGGGTCCGGCATGCCGTTCATCATCGGATGACTGCCGCCGTTGGCATTGCCGTTTCCGTTGGCCGCGGCCGGCGCCGGCGCAACCGTCTTTTTCGCCGCATTGAGGCGCGGGTCGAGGACGAACTGCACATCGATTGGCGCATCCCAGTACTGGGATGCCAAGGTGGTGATGCGATTGGCAAACTGGGTCTTTACCCAATCGAGCTTGAACCGGTTCGGCGCCGCAATGCGCAACTTGCCGTCTTCATAATCGAGCGGCGCCAGCGGCTTGATCCATGCGCTGAACTGTTGCGGCGTGAGCTCTTGCTCCAGCAAGGCGGAGCAGGTCTGCCAGAAATTTTCCATGAATTGTCTTGTAATTGGGTGCGGAAAGCGGACCCTCGCATCTTCCATTGACATCTTGGACGCCCTTAAAAATGTGCCGCGCAGATCTGAGAGGAACTGCGCGGCAGATTTTTAAAGCGTCGCTTCAGAGGAAGGGAGGCACCACACGATGGGGTCTATTCTACCTCCGTCGAGGAAAGTTATCCACAGGGAGAGCTTGATTTGGGAAACAAAAGCGACGTTTGCCGCCTGGCCATAAACAGGCTAAGTGATTGACACTGAAGCAGAAACTGATGTCTAATTGCGGGTTCACTGTCTATCGCTTGTTGAGTTTTGTAGCTACCGCGCAAAACACAGGCCGGCGTGATATCCAACCCACCTTTGCTGATTTGCGAGAACCAACATGAAACGTACCTACCAACCTTCCGTCGTCCGCCGCAAGCGCACCCATGGCTTCCGCGCTCGCATGGCAACCCGCGGCGGTCGCGCTGTGCTGAACGCACGCCGCGCCAAAGGCCGCAAGCGCCTGGCTGCTTAAGCCAAGCGTTGCACCGCCCAAGCTGCTGGCGTGACCGGAGATTACTCACGCGATCGGCGAATCGTTAAAACGGATGATTTTTCATCCGTTTTTCGTTTGCGGCCCGTGCAACGGACAGCGCACTTCGTGCTGTATACCCGAAGCAATCAACTGTCCCACGCCCGCCTCGGCATTGTCGCCGCCAAGCGTTTCGCGCCGCGCGCCGTTACGCGCAATACCATCAAACGCGTTACGCGCGAGCTGTTCCGCCAAACCCCGCTGCCGCCATTCGACTGCATCGTGCGCCTGTCCAAACCGGTCAATTCCAAGGCTGGCCCAGCCACATCGGCACAGTTGAAACGCATGCTGCGCGATGAGCTTTCCCGCCTGATGTCGCCGCAAAATTTGCGGAGCGATCGATGAAAGCTCTACTGCTGTTACTATTGCGCGGCTATCAGCTGGGCATCAGTCCTTTTCTCGGGCAAACCTGCCGGTTTTATCCTACCTGTTCGAATTACGCGATCGAGGCAATCGGCGTGCACGGCACGGTGAAAGGTTCCTGGCTGACGGCGAAGCGCTTGTGCAAGTGCCATCCGTGGCATCCCGGCGGTGTCGATCCGGTGCCGAAAAAATCCTCCGGGCCATCGCATGGCCGCGGATGTACCCATTCTTGAATCACTCATATTAATTTTAACTATGCATATGGATATCCGACGTACCGTCCTGTGGGTTGTCTTCTCGTTGTCGCTGCTGATCCTTTGGGACAACTGGATGCGCTACAACGGCAAACCGTCGATGTTCTTCCCGACGGCGACCCAAACCGCCAAGCCGGGCACATCCGGCACGCCTCCCGCCACCGCCGGAAGGGCCGACGTTCCACAGGCAACGCAGCAGGCAGGCGCGCCGACCGCCGCGGTCGTGCCCGGCGGCCCGGCGACTGCCAGGAGCGAGGTGGTCACGATCACGACCGATGTAATCAAGGCCGAGATCGATACCTCGGGCGCCCAGCTGCAACGACTCGAACTGCTCAAGCATAAGGACACGGTCGACCAGTCGAAGAACATGGTGCTGTTCGAATCCGGCAACGGCCATACCTATCTCGGCCAGACCGGACTGATCGGCGGCCCTTTCCCGAATCACAAGTCCAGCTTCTCGGTCCGCCCGGGGCCGCGCGCGCTTGATAGCGCCAATGAACTGCAGCTCGTCATGGAGTCGGAACAGGGCGGCGTCAAACTGATCAAGACCTACACCTTCCGCCGCGGCGAATACACCATCGGCATCCAGCACCAGATCGTGAACAACAGCGGGGCGCCGATCAATCCGTCGCTTTACCTGCAACTGGTGCGTGACGGCAGCTCGCCGCCGGGCGAATCTCAGTTCTATAGCACCTTCACCGGTCCGGCGATCTACACCGAAGCGGAAAAATTCCAGAAACTGGATTTCGATGATATCGACGAAGGCAAGGCAAAGCACGTCACCAAGGCTGACAGCGGCTGGATCGCGATCGTGCAGCATTACTTCGTATCGGCCTTCCTTCCAAAGGAAGGTGTAGCACGGGAGATCTACACCAAGAAAGTCGATAACAACCTGTACGCTGTCGGCAACATCCTGCCTGTCGGCAACATCGCGCCGGGTGCGACAGCGTCCATGGATACGCGCCTGTATTCCGGCCCTCAGGAATCGGCGACACTGGAAAAACTCGCGCCGGGACTCGACCTCGTCAAGGACTATGGCTGGCTGACCATCGTCGCGAAGCCTATCTTCTGGCTGATGGACCAGATTCACAAGGTACTCGGCAATTGGGGCTGGACCATTATCGTCCTGACCATCCTGATCAAGCTGGCGTTCTTCCCGTTATCGGCGGCCAGCTACCGCAGCATGGCGAAAATGAAAACCGTGACGCCGAAAATGCAGGCGATCCGCGAGCGTTACAAATCCGATCCGCAGAAGATGAACCAGGCGATGATGGAGTTGTACAAGACCGAGAAGATCAATCCGCTGGGCGGCTGCCTGCCCATCCTGGTTCAGATCCCGGTATTCATTGCCTTGTACTGGGTGCTGCTGGCGAGCGTGGAGATGCGTAACGCGCCTTGGCTCGGCTGGATTCAGGATCTGGCATCCCCCGATCCTTGGTACA
>NZ_DASZBA010000118.1:0-9938 GCF_035944575.1 Noviherbaspirillum sp. | reverse complement strand
CGCCTGCTCACTTGCCGTCGCAACCTGGGCGGTCATTCTCTTTCCGCTGGCGTCAGGCTGACTTACCTTCCAGGTTTCACCTCGTCGGCGGCATCATGGCGGCCATCACGCGGGCAGGCTGCCATTCAATAATGTTCCGCGCATGCTGCATTGCCACAGCGAACAGGCAATTTCGCCATACCCTTATTCCCATTGCATTTAACCCATGCGCCTGTGAGGTGAAAACAACTATGGGAATGACCACACTTCCTATCATTCCCCATTTTTTGGGTAAGATCCCTTCTTGACGGTAAACTTTCTGCGGCGCCAGGATTGCCTGCTGCGCCGATATCGCCGATATACAGCCATTGCGAATTCACCAGCGTCATTCGAACGAATAGCAGATTCACCCATGTTGTCGACCCGCGAACCAGCCAAAATCGAAGTCCGAACCGCCGAACCCGGCGATGCCGGTTGTGCCTGTAATGTCTTGCGTCGCTCGATTTCCCAGTTGTGCGAACAGGACCATCGCAATGACAGTGCCATCCTGACGACATGGCTGGCGAACAAGACGCCCGAAACGGTAAGGAGCTGGATCGAGTCAGGGAAGAATTGCTCGCTGGTTGCGGTGATTGATAACCAGGTCGCAGGGATCGCCATCCTGACCCGTCAGGGGAAAATCGTCTTGTTCTACGTAGCGCCCGAGATGTGCCAGGCGGGCGCCGGGAATGCGCTGTTGCAGGCGATCGAACGTCGAGCCGATGAATGGGGATTGCGTACGCTGCAGGTGGATAGCACCCTGACGGCACAGCAGTTTTACTTGCGCCACGGTTTTACGTTGAACCGCACGACGACCAGTGCTTTCGGCACGGAAGCCTATTCCTTATCAAAGCAGCTGACACCGACAGGCAATCCGCAGAAAAGACCTTGCAGGTGCGGCGGCTGAATGCATAAGCAAGGCCGACGGCTTTGCATCCCTCCGCAGGGTCTCACGGTAGTCGAATCATGCCTGCCGTCACCCATACTCACAAAAGACATATTAGCCATACGCAAAATCATTGGTACGTTTCGCCGGTTCGTGCCGGAGAGCGGCTGAGCTGTTTCCTTATACCGAACCGAGCCATGAACATCGTGCATTGCGATGCGAACGCATCCTTGTCTTGGACAGGGTAGGGCCTCGGAAAAGGTTTCCTGAGGACCGATCCAATACATTTCGCATGTTGCCTTAAATTTAAGCGATATATGTCAGGAATCCAACAGACTCATCTGCGCAGGAACGGCACACTTTGCAACGTTGATAGTTTTTATGTTGCCGACAAAATGGATCACTGCACTGCGAGTTGTCCGAGACGATCTGTTCCTGCCGTTGATTGTTTTGTCAGCCGCTCAACGTAGTTTTATCCTTTGCCATTCTTGTCCGGAAGCGATCCGGCAGGCTATCGGAAACCTTTGCGGGAATCGTTTTGGGAGTTGCGGTGTACTGCATACCCGCCAGTATGAAATGGCGCGCAGGGAAGCTGCTGTCGGGAATCGATTCGCCCACGCCAGGTTGTTCAACAGCGCTGCCGACGTTCAAGCAAGCATAGAAAAGCCATCCGCGAGCGGAGACCCTGTCAGTCGTTTGAGGCTTCGAAGATTTCATTTGATGCCCAGTGTCCGACAAATAAAGAAAATACATGTCCGTTCCGATCACGCCAGACCAGCCACCTGCCAACCATCTGCTGTCATTGCTGCCGCCAGAAGACTTCCAGCGCATCGCCCCTTTGCTGCAATTGGTCCGCACCGAATTCAAGCAGGTGCTGTTCGAACGTGACAAGGTAATCGAGTATGTCTATTTTCCTTGCACCAGCGCTTTTTCGGTTCTGACGTTCCTGCAGAACGGTACTGCCATTGAAGTCGGTACGATCGGCAATGAAGGCTTCTCAGGGGTTAATTTGCTGGTCGGCACCGAGTACGCGACTGAAACGACGATCTGCCAGGTCGCCGGTGACAGCTTGCGAATGCGGACGTCCGATTTCAAGAACGAGATTACGACCGACACGCCGCTGCGTCGTGTCGGTCTCAAGTTCCTTCAGGCTTACCTGAGCCAGGTATCACAGTCGGTTGCCTGCAACCGCCTGCACACCATTGAAGAACGATTTGCTCGCTGGGTGCTGATGACGCATGACCGCGTTCGTACCGAGCAATTCCACCTCACTCAGGAGTTTCTTGCCGATATGCTGGGCGTCCATCGTCCCAGCGTGAGTCTCGTGGCGAGTTCCTTTCAGCAGGCCGGCTTGATCAAGTACAGCCGCGGCAATCTCACCATCCTCAATCGCACCGGCCTTGAAGCAACATGCTGCGAGTGCTATGGCATGGTCAAAGAACAATTTCAACGGGTTCTCGGATTGTCGCGAAGCTAGGATTTCCCATCATTCAGGCAAGTACATTACCCTGTTGTAATAGAAGTTTTTTATAGGAAAAGCCTTCTCCATCAAGCACCGCAAATAGCGGTGTTTATGTCACTCTCCATACAGACTCCCGTTATTCGATCTATCAGAATTTGTTTTTTCAAATTCATCACCGTCGCAGTTGTCACGCGCGCTTCGTGCATCCGGCCGATACTCTTTTCAGGTGGCTGGTCGTTTGCGTGATGACCGTATTTTCCGGCGGCACCTGCAGAGGAACCTATGACTGAACAAGAAATTACAATTGCGGGTCCCTACAATCCGGACCGGCTTCTCGATACATTGGTTGAAAAGCTTGATGTGGATAACGATACCGAACTGGCACGCAAGCTGAAAGTGGCACGTCCCATCCTGGAGATGATAAGGCGACGTGAACTGGGAGTCAGCGCGTCGATGCTGATGTGGATGCATGAAGCCAGCGGCATGGCGATACGCGATCTGCGGACGTTGCTTGGCGACCGGCGAGGGCGATACCGGCCGCTGCGCGCGGGCGATTATGCCGCCATAGTGGGATTGCGCAAGTAGACATCATGGCCATGCGTTGCATATTCATGCACGGCTCATAACCTGGAGAACACGAGCGAGATTATGGATATTACGAAAGACATGCTGCAAGCAGCAACCAGGAAAGCGGTGGAGGCAGGATTGCTGCCACGACGTGTTTATGTGGAAGACATCGCCACCAATGCGGAAATCATGCGAGACATTCTGGAAGCAGCACTGGAAAGTGCTGCCAAGAGCGATAGCGATCTTTCCAGTCCTGCTCCGCAACCTAATTAATCCCGTCCAATTCTTTGGTCCATCGGTTCCTGCCTGACAGACATCACCAACGCCGGGACATCTTCACCGCCCTTTCCAGGGCGGTGAAAATCCGTCAGGGAATCAGCGGCCTGCGCGTTGCCTGTTTCGCCTTGATATCCTTGATTGCTGCCTGCATTGCCGAAATCCGAGCCGGCGTTGCAGGATGCAGCGCTGTATAGGCGTTGAGCATTGACGGCGGATACTGGCTAGCTAGCCTGCTCCAGAAAGCCGGCGCGTTGTCGATGTTGTAGCCGGCGCGCGCCAGCATATACATCGACAGCTTGTCGGCGGCGGTGTCCAGCTCTACCGGGTAGGGGAGGATGCCTGCCGTGCCCGCCATCGTGCTCATGTCGGGCCGGATCAGCACCAGGTTATCGATGACGCCGCCTATCGTCGCGCTCATGCGCTGCCGGTTGGCATGCGCCAGCGCGTTATGCGCCATTTCCTTTGCCATCACGTATGCCAGCTCCTGGTCGGATCGCGCGACGTTCAGCATGCCGCGGGTAATCAGTACGCGGTAGCCATCGCCGTAGGCATTGACGTTATCGGTATTGCCCAGCTCGATGCCGAATGCACAGGCAAACGTCAACGGCACGGTAAGCGGCAGCTCGGCGCCATTGCGGCGCACCGTCAGCCTGACGCTGGTTCGTCCGGCCAGCAAGGGGCCGAGCAGGGCGCCCGCCTGACGCTCCGCGTTCTGGCCCTGGGGCATGGGCTGGTTCTCCACCGCAATCAGCGTGTCACCGCGTTGCAGGCCGGCTTTCGCCGCGCCGCTCTGCGCCAGCACGCCCATCACCTTCAATTGCTCATCCATGCCGAACACCTTCTGTGCCGCATTGACGAACTCGGACGAGTAGGAGTATTTGTTCTTCGCGGTGAAGCCCAGCAGGTTGCGGGCATTGTTCCGGCACAACTCGGGATTGCGCACCAGCAGCGGTCCAGCCACCTGGTAAAGCCTGTCCTGCTGCGCGACGAGCGATCGCAGGGCTTCTTCCTCGGCGCTGGATACCGGCGGCGGGGTGACAGGGGTGACGCGCGGCTCGGGCAGGACGGGATTGTCCGGCGGCAGCGGGACACTGGTGCACGCCGCCAGCAGCAGAGCCACCGGCAGCACGCCGGCCAGTGGTGTTGTCAGGAAGCGGGTTCGGGATGGCATTGTTGTTGTCCGGCGCATGTGATTCTCCATGAAATGGATCAGTGTTTTCCTGTGCTGCCGAAACCGCCGGCACCGCGTTGGCTATCGGTGAATTCCTCCACCACCTCGAATCCGACCTGCAGGACCGGGACGATGACAAGTTGCGCCAGCCGTTCCATCGGCTGCAGCGTGAATTCCGCTTGCCCCCGGTTCCAGGTCGATACCATCAGTTGCCCCTGGTAATCCGAATCGATCAGGCCGACCAGGTTGCCGAGCACGATGCCGTGCTTGTGGCCCATGCCGCTGCGCGGCAGGATCATGGCGGCGTAGCCGGGGTCGCCGATATGGATTGCGAGACCGGTCGGAACAAGATGGGTGTCGCCGGGTTTGATGACGAGCGGGGCATCGAGGCAGGCGCGCAGGTCGAGCCCGGCGCTGCCCGGTGTGGCGTAGGCAGGCATCTGTTCCTTCATGCGCGGATCGAGAATCTTGACGGCGATATTTTTCATTGTTGGCGGACGTAAGGTGAAGCGGCCGCCGATCCGGCGGCAGGGTTAATCAATAGCGGCGACCGGTATGGCCGGAGCTACGCAAGACGACGGGCGATCTCCGCAACCAGGTGACGCGCAAGTGCCTGCTTGTCGGCGCGGGGAAGATGGATCTGGCCCTGTTCGTCGAACAGCACCAGTTCGTTGTCGTCCTTGCCGAAGGTCTGATGGCCGATATTGCCGACCAGCAGGGGAATGCCCTTGCGCTGCCGTTTTTCTTCGCCGTAGCGCAGCAACTGCTCGGACTCGGCCGCGAAGCCGACGCAGTACGGCCGTTTCGGCAATGCGGCTACTGCGGCCAGAATGTCCGGGTTTTGCTCGAACTGCAGCAGCGGCGCACCGCCCTCGGCGGTTTTCTTCAATTTCTGTTCGCTGACATTGGCGACGCGCCAGTCCGCCACCGCCGCGACCGCGATGAAGACATCCTGGTCGGCAGCATGGGAAAGCACCACATCGTACATTTGCTGCGCAGTATGGACATTGATCCGGTGCAGGCCATAGGGCGCCGCGAGTGCGGTCGGGCCGGATACCAGCGTTACCTCGGCGCCCGCTTCGCGCGCGGCGCGGGCAATCGCATACCCCATTTTGCCGGAGGAGAGATTGGTGATGCCGCGGACAGGGTCGATCGGTTCGAAGGTCGGGCCGGCAGTGACCAGCACGCGTTTCCCCGCCAGCAATTTGAGGTGCAACGCGGCTACCACTTCCTCCAGCAGGTATTCCGGTTCCAGCATCCGGCCCATCCCGGTCTCGCCACAGGCCTGATCACCGGCCTCCGGGCCGAGAATATGGATGCCGTCCTCCTTGAGCTGGCGGAGGTTGCGCTGGGTGGCGGGGTTCTGCCACATTTCGACGTTCATTGCCGGCGCGATCAGCAATGGCAGCAGCAATGGACGCGCCACGCAGAGCGTCGACAACAGGTCGTCACAGGCGCCATGCGCGAGTTTCGACATGAAATCGGCGGAGCAGGGGGCAATGACGATCGCATCGACGCCGCGGGTGAGGTCGATGTGCGGCATGTTGTTGTCGATGCGCGCATCCCACTGATCGCAGAACACCGGATTGCCGGACAGCGCCTGCATGGTGACCGGCGTAATGAACCGGGCAGCCGACTGGGTCATGACGACCTGCACCGACGCCCCGGCCTTGGTCAGCCTGCGGGTGAGGTCGGCCGCCTTGTAGCAGGCAACGCCCCCGGTCAGTCCCAGTACGATCTTTTTACCGGCGAGATCCATTGAACCTCCTGATGTAGAGTCGGGCTAGTGTATCCGCAATATCCATGTCTGCCGGATAGCACGGGTTTCCAATCATGCTGTCGGCGGCGCCTACTTGCCGACCCGCCGCAGCTCGTCGTAGATGAACAGGGCCGCGCCCACGCAGATGGCGCTGTCGGCGACATTGAAAGCCGGCCAGTGCCAGGTGCCGACATACACGTCGAGGAAGTCGATGACATAGCCGTACAGGGCCCGGTCGATCACGTTGCCGATCGCGCCGCCGAGGATCAGCGCCAGGGCCCAGCAGAACAGGCGCTGGCCGGCGTGTCGTTTCAGCAGGTAAATGATGAAGATGGCCGCCGTCACGCCGATGGCGGTGAAGAAGTAGCGCTGCCAGCCGCCCTGGTTTGCAAGGAAGCTGAAGGCGGCGCCCTTGTTATGAACCAGGACCAGATTGAAGAACGAGGTCACCGGATAGGATTCGCCATACGAAAACAGTTTGGTGATGGTGACCTTGGTGATCTGGTCGAGCATGATGATGATGGCAGCGATGCCCAGCCAGGGAGTGATGCCGGCGCGATTGTCGGAGAACGTGTTTTTCTTGGCCATGTTTGATTGCTTGTAATTGATTCCGTTTTCGGGGCACGAGTAAGCTGCGCAGGCCCGGCGCTTTCAGTAACTGAAAGGCCGGGTCCGTCGTCAGGACTGCGCCATGCCTTGTGGCAAACGCCCGTTAGGCGAATGTGCGCGCTTCACCGCTGCCGAACAGGTTCGCCACGCAACGTCCGCAGATGCCGGCATGCTCGGCGTGCGAACCCACGTCGGCCCGGTAATGCCAGCAGCGCTCGCATTTCTGATGGGCCGACGGCGTGACGATGATGGCTTCCTCCCCTTCGTTCGCCACCTGGGTGACCGTCGCCTGCGAGGTGATGAACACGAACTTGAGGTCTTCCCCCAGTCCCTTGAGCAAGGCGTACTTTTCGCCGCTGGCCTTGATCTCCACTTCGGCCTGCAGCGACGAGCCGATGCCGCCGGCAATCCGGACCTCCTCCAGCTGCTTCATGACCTCCGCGCGCAATCCGCGCAGGGCATCGAAACGATCCACCAGCGGCGCTGCGTTCGGTACTTCCGGCAACGCGTAGTAGGTCTGGGTGAAGATGGTTTCGCCGCTTTCCGCAAAGGCTTCCTTGCTTGCGAATACCGCCCATGCCTCCTCGGCGGTGAAGGACATCATCGGCGCCATCAGGCGCAGCAGCGCCTGGGTGATGTGCCAGATCGCGGTTTGCGCCGAGCGACGGGCAGTCGAGGTCGCACCGCAGGTGTACAAACGGTCCTTGAGGATGTCGAGATAGAACCCACCCAGGTCCTCCGAGCAGTACATCTGGATTTTCGCCACCACCGGATGGAATTCGAATACCTGATAGTGCTGCAGAATTTCCGCCTGCAGTCCGGTCATGCGGGCAATCGCGTAGCGGTCGATCTCGAACAGGTCGGCCACCGGCAGCGCATCCTTTGCCGGATCGAAATCCGATGTGTTCGCCAGCAGGAAGCGCAATGTGTTGCGGATGCGGCGGTAGGCTTCCACCACGCGCTTCAGGATCTCGTCGGAGATCGACAGTTCGCCCGAATAATCGGTGGACGCGACCCACAGACGGAGGATTTCGGCGCCGAGCGTGTCCGACACTTTCTGCGGCGCGACCACGTTGCCCTTCGACTTCGACATTTTCTTGCCTTCGCCGTCCACCACGAAACCATGCGTCAGCAGGGCTTTGTATGGCGCGCGGCCGTCGATCATCGAGGCGGTCAGCAGTGAGGAATGGAACCAGCCCCGATGCTGGTCCGAGCCTTCCAGATAGAGATCGGCCGGGAACTGCGACTGTGCCGCGTGCGAGCCGCGCAGGACGGTGTAATGCGTGCTGCCGGAATCGAACCAGACGTCGAGGGTGTCCTTGTTCTTCAGGTACATGTCGGCGTCGGCGCCGAGCAGTTCCTTCGGATCGAGCGATTGCCACGCCTCGATGCCGCTCTGCTCGACACGTTTCGCCACTTCTTCCAGCAACTCCGGCGTGCGCGGATGCAGCTCGCCGGTTTCCTTGTGCACGAAGAAGGCCATCGGCACACCCCACTGGCGCTGGCGCGACAGGGTCCAGTCGGGCCGGTTGGCGATCATGCCGTGCAGCCGCGCCTTGCCCCAGCCGGGGAAGAAGTCGGTGGCTTCGATGCCCGCCAGCGCGGTTTCACGCAGCGTCGGGCCGCCGTCCTTCGGCTTGCGGTCCATGCCGGCGAACCACTGCGAGGTCGCGCGGTAGATGATCGGCGTCTTGTGCCGCCAGCAATGCATGTAGCTATGGTCGAACATCACCAGCTTGAACAGCGAGCCGGCCTCGTCGAGCTTGGCGCAGATCGGCTTGGACGCTTCCCAGATGGTCAGCCCGCCAAAGAAGGGCAGCCAGGACGCATAGCGGCCGTCGCCCATCACCGGGTTCAGGATGTCGTCGTCCTTCATGCCGTGCGCCTTGCAGGACAGGAAGTCGTCCACGCCGTAGGCCGGCGATGAGTGCACGATGCCCGTGCCGGTGTCGAGCGTGACGTAGTCGCCGAGATAGACCGGCGACAGGCGGTCGTAGCCTTTGTCGAGGTGGGCGAATGGATGACGGAAATTGATCAGCGACAGCGCCTCGCCCTTGCAGGTGGCGATGATCGAGCCCTTCAGTCCATAACGTTCCAGGCAGGCCGGCGCGAGGTCCTTCGCCAGCAGGAGCAACAGGGCTTCACCGTTGCGCTCGGTCTGCACCAGCGCGTAGTCGAATTCCGGATGGACGTTCAGCGCCTGGTTGGCAGGAACGGTCCATGGGGTGGTGGTCCAGATCACCACATAGCCCTTGTCGGTCGGCAGCTTGGGGAGGCCGAACGCCTTGGCCAGCTTGTCCTGCTCGGCGAACGGGAAGCCGACGTCGATCGCCGGGTCTCGCTTGTCCTGGTATTCGACTTCCGCCTCCGCCAGCGCGGAGCCGCAATCGAAGCACCAGTTGACCGGCTTCAGTCCGCGGTACACATACCCCTTGTCGAGGATCTTGCCGAGGGCGCGAATCTCGTCGGCCTCGTTGCGGAAGTTCATCGTCTTGTACGGATTGTCCCACTCGCCCAGCACGCCGAGGCGGATGAAGTCCTTCTTCTGTCGCTCGATCTGTTCGCTCGCATAGGCGCGCGATTTCGCCAGCACGTCGGCGGTGGGAAGATTCTTGCCGAACTGCTTTTCAATCTGGATTTCGATCGGCATGCCGTGGCAGTCCCAGCCCGGGACATACTGCGCATCGTATCCCGCCATGTTGCGTGCCTTGACGATCATGTCCTTCAGGATCTTGTTGACCGCATGGCCGATATGGATATCCCCGTTGGCATATGGCGGACCGTCATGCAGGATGAATTTCGGGCGGTTGGCGGAAGCCTTGCGGATCTTCTCGTAGATCTTTTTATCCTGCCATTCCTTGACCCATTTCGGTTCACGCTTGGCGAGGTCGCCGCGCATCGGAAAGGCGGTTTCGGTCAGGTTGACCGGGTACTTGTTTTTTTGGTCGGACATGATGGCTTCAAATGAGAAATCGGTTGATCAAACAGGCGCAAACGGAATGTTCGATCATCAAATTCGGTCGGTCGCGGAGGTGGCTGCGGCATCCTGCCGCTCGAAGTAGGCGCGGGCATCATCGGCGTCGCGTTCAATGGCTGCTGTCAGCGTCGGAAGATCGACATACTTTTCCTCGTCGCGCAGTTTTTTCAGAAACTCCACGCGAATCAACTCGCCATAGCACTCGCGGTG
>NZ_DASZBA010000117.1:0-38279 GCF_035944575.1 Noviherbaspirillum sp. | reverse complement strand
GCAGTCAATCCAGTCGTTCACCATGCCGGTTGCGGTCGGCATGTTATTTCAACCGGTATTCGGCAGAAGCGGCATGCGCCTGCAAGCCTTCGCCGTAGGCCAGTTCCGCCGCGATCCTGCCCAGCGTTTGCGCGCCGGCTTCGCTCACATGGATGATGCTTGACCGTTTCTGGAAATCGTAGACGCCGAGGGGTGACGAGAAGCGCGCGGTGCGCGATGTCGGCAGCACATGGTTGGGTCCGGCGCAATAATCGCCCAGCGACTCGGAAGAAAAGCGGCCGAGGAACATCGCACCGGCGTGCCGTATCCGGTCGGCCCATTGGCGGGGATTGTCCGCGGAAATTTCGAGGTGTTCGGCGGCGATCATGTTCGCGATGTCGCAAGCCTCTTCCATGTCGCGCACCTTGACCAGCGCGCCGCGGTTGGTCAGGGAAGTGCGGATGACCTCTTTGCGCGGCATCGATTCAAGCTGCCTGTCGATGCTGGCCTGCACGCGTTCGATATAGCCGGCATCGGGGCAGATCAGGATCGACTGCGCCAGTTCGTCATGCTCAGCCTGGGAAAACAGGTCCATCGCCACCCAGTCCGGGTCGGTGGTGCCGTCGCACAGCACCAGAATTTCCGATGGACCGGCGATCATATCGATGCCGACGATGCCGAATACCCGCCGCTTTGCCGCCGCGACATACGCGTTGCCGGGTCCGACAATCTTGTCGACTGCCGGAATGGTGTCGGTCCCGAACGCCAGCGCGCCGACCGCCTGCGCACCGCCGATGGTGAACACCCGGTCGACGCCGGCGATGGCCGCCGCCGCCAGGACCAATTCATTTTTCACGCCGGAGGGCGTCGGCACAACCATGATGACTTCCTGGACGCCCGCCACTTTCGCCGGGATGGCGTTCATCAGGACCGAGGACGGATAGGCCGCCTTGCCGCCCGGCACATAGATGCCGACGCGATCCACCGGAGTGACCTTTTGTCCCAGTACGGTGCCGTCGGCCTCGGTATAGGTGAAGCCATCGCTGCCGCATTCCTGCTTCTGGCGTTCATGGTAAGCGCGCACGCGGTCCGCAGCGGTCTGCAATGCCGTGCGTCGTGCTGGCGGCAAGCCTTCCAGGGCGGCATGGAGTTCGGCGCGTGGAATCTCCAGTGCCGCAATCCCGGTCGCGTCGAGGCGATCGAAGCGTTTGGTGTATTCGAGCACCGCACTGTCGCCGCGCGCCTTCACGTCGGCGAGAATGCGCGCCGCCGCCTGGTCGATGGCTTCGTCCTCGGCGGCTTCGAATGCCAGCACGGCCGACAGTTGGCTCCTGAAATCAGGATCGGTGGAATCGAGTTTGCGGATCTGAACGGGCATGATGTCTCTCAATCGGCTTTCGATGCTTTTTCAAAGGCTTCCAGGATCGGCTGCAGGCGCTCGCGCTTAAGCTTCAGCGCAGCCTGGTTGACGACCAGCCGTGACGAGATGTCCATGATGTGCTCCACCTCGACGAGATTATTAGCACGCAGCGTGCTGCCGGTGCTGACCAGGTCGACGATCGCGTCGGACAGACCGACCAGCGGCGCCAGTTCCATCGAACCGTACAGCTTGATCAGGTCGACGTGCACGCCTTTGGCCGCGAAATGCTGGCGGGCCATCTGCACGTACTTGGTCGCCACCCGCAGGCGCGCGCCCTGGCGCACGGCGCTGCCGTAATCGAAGCCGGCCTGCACGGCGACCGACATGCGGCATTTGGCGATGTTCAGGTCGATCGGCTGGTACAAGCCTTCGCCGCCGTGTTCGAGCAGCACGTCCTTGCCGGCCACGCCGAAGTCCGCCGCACCGTATTGCACATAGGTAGGCACGTCGGAAGCGCGCACGATGATGACGCGCACATCCGGATCGTTGGTCGGCAGGATGAGCTTGCGCGACGTCTCTGGATCCTCGCTGACGGCGATGCCGGCGGCCTTCAGCAGCGGCATGGTTTCTTCGAATATGCGCCCCTTTGAAAGCGCGAGCGTCAGTTGCTGGCTCATTGCTTGACCCGCCGGATATCCGCGCCCACGCCGGACAGCTTGACTTCCATGCGGTCATAACCGCGATCGAGGTGATAAATGCGGTCCACCAGTGTTTCACCCTGTGCTGCCAGGCCGGCGATCACCAGCGATGCCGAAGCACGCAGGTCGGTCGCCATGACAGGCGCACCCACCAGTCGGTCGACACCCTGCACGATGGCGGTATGGCCATCGATATCGATTGCGGCGCCGAGACGGTTCAGTTCCTGCACGTGCATGAAACGGTTTTCGAAAATGGTTTCGGTCACACGGCTGCCGCCCTCGGCGATGCAGTTGAGTGCCATGAATTGCGCCTGCATGTCGGTCGGGAAGCCTGGATACTCGGTGGTGCGGAAACTGATAGCCTTGGGCCGTGCCGCCATCTGCACGCGGATCCAGTCGGAACCGGTGGTGATGACCGCGCCGGCTTCGCGCAATTTGTCGAGCGCCACGTCGAGGATGTCGCTGCGGGCGTTCGTCAATGTGACATCGCCGCCGGCGGCCGCGACCGCGCACAGGAAAGTGCCGGTCTCGATACGGTCGGCAATGACCTTGTGCGACGCGCCGTGCAAGGCATCGACGCCCTGGATCACCAGGCGGTCCGTGCCGATGCCGGTGATCTTCGCACCCATTGCCACCAGCAGGTTGGCAAGGTCAGTCACTTCCGGTTCGCGCGCGGCATTTTCCAGCACGGTCTCGCCTTCGGCCAGCGTCGCCGCCATCAGCAGGTTTTCGGTGCCGGTGACCGTGATCATGTCGGTCACGATGCGCGTGCCCTTCAGTTTTTTCGCCTTGGCGTGAATGTAGCCGGCTTCGATATGGACTTCCGCGCCCATTGCCTGCAAGCCCTTGATGTGCTGGTCCACAGGCCGGGAGCCGATCGCGCAGCCGCCGGGCAGCGACACCCTGGCTTCGCCAAATCGCGCGACGAGCGGGCCGAGCACCAGGATCGATGCGCGCATGGTCCGCACCAATTCATAGGGCGCTTCCAGCTTGTCGATCGCGGCACCGTTCATCGCGATGCGGTCACCGTCCTGTTCCACGCGAAGGCCGATCTGGCGCAGTATTTTCAGAATCGTTGTCACGTCCTGCAGCAGCGGGACGTTCGACAGGTGCACGGTATCGGCAGTCAGCAGGCCGGCACACAGGATGGGCAATGCAGCGTTTTTCGCACCGGAGATGCTGATGCTGCCGGACAGGCGCTTGCCGCCGTTGATAAGTAGTTTGTCCATTATTTCTGGAATTCTTCCGGAGTGAGAGTTTTCATCGACAGCGCATGGATCTCTTCGCGCATGCGGTCGCCCAGCGCCGCATAAACCAGCTGATGACGCTGGATCAGTCGCTTCCCTTCAAATGCGCTGGATACGATGACCGCATTGAAATGCTGGCCGTCGCCCTGCACGTCGAGATGAGTGCAATCGAGGCCAGCGGCGATATAGCTTTTAACAAGCTCAGGTGTAGGCAGCATGATGTGATTTCCTTAATGCCTTGCTTCAGTGGCGCAGTTTGTAGCCGTTCTTCAGCATGCGTATGGCGAATGCCGCCAACAGCATGAAGAACAGGGCGACGATGGAAAAGCTGATCCATGGGTTGACATCCGACTGGCCGAAGAAGCCGTAGCGGAAGCCATCGATCATATAAAAAAACGGGTTGAAGTGCGACACTGTTTGCCAGAAAGGTGGCAAAGAATGGATGGAATAAAACACCCCGGACAGAAAAGTGGCCGGCATGATAAGGAAATTCTGGAAAGCCGCAAGCTGATCGAACTTCTCTGCCCAGATACCGGCGATGAGTCCCATCGTGCCGAGCATCGCCGCGCCGAGCAATGCAAAAATCACGATCCACCATGGTGCGACGAAGGAGAGATCGGCGAACCATGCGGTGATGACGAACACACCGGCGCCGACGGCGAGTCCGCGCACCACCGACGCCAGCACATAGGCGCCAAACAGTTCCCAGTGCGACAGCGGCGGCAGCAAAACGAACACGAGGTTGCCGGTGATCTTCGACTGGATCAGCGACGAGGAGCTGTTAGCGAACGAATTCTGCAGCACGCTCATCATCACCAGCCCGGGAATGAGAAAGGCGGTGTAGCGAACCTCGGGATAAACCTGCACATGCTCTTCCAGCACATGGCCGAAAATCAGCAGGTACAGCATCGCCGTCAGGATGGGCGCGCTGATGGTTTGCGTGGCGACTTTCCAGAATCGCAGCAATTCCTTGTAGAACAGGGTCTGGAAGCCGATCATTTCTCTCCCTCCATGATCTGGATGAACACATCTTCAAGGTCGGCTTGCTGCAATTGCATGTCGTCGATCACCACGCCGGACTGACGCAGCGTAGAGAGGATCGGCTCCACATCGGAATATTCGTTGACGCGCAGCGTGTATTTGTTGCCGGCAATCAGCTCGTCAGGATGCGAGACCAACGGCTTCAATGCATCCGGCAAGGTGCCGCGCGCAAGCCGCACCACCAGCTGGGAGCCGGAAATGCGCTTGATCAGCGCCGAAGTGGAATCGAGGGCAACGACCTTGCCGCCCTTCAGCATGGCGATGCGGTTGCAGAGCGCCTGTGCTTCTTCGAGGTAGTGCGTCGTCAGGACGATCGTGTGACCTTCACGGTTCAGACGGGTGATGAATTTCCACAAGGTCTGCCGGAGTTCGACATCGACGCCGGCAGTCGGCTCGTCGAGAACGATAACGGGCGGCTTGTGCACCAGCGCCTGTGCCACCAGCACCCGGCGCTTCATGCCGCCGGACAACGAGCGCATGTTGGCGTCGGCTTTGTTGGTGAGGTCGAGGTTGGCCATCACCTCGTCTATCCATGCATCGTTGTTTTTTAAGCCAAAGTAGCCGGATTGCATCCGCAATGTTTCACGTACGGTGAAAAACGGGTCAAACACCAGTTCCTGCGGCACGACGCCCAGGCGTTTGCGGGCTTCGCGATAGTCGCGCACCACGTCATAGCCGTGGATCGACACTTTGCCGGAATCGGCGCGATTGAGCCCGGCGATGATGGAGATCAGCGTGGTTTTTCCTGCCCCGTTGGGGCCGAGCAGACCGAAGAATTCGCCTTCTTCGATGGTGAGCGAAACACCCCCAAGTGCCTGCAGCGACTGGTAGCGTTTTTCGACATTCTGGATTTCAAGAGCAGCCATGGTGGCTTAAGAGCGGTGGAGGGTAAGTCGGTGAGCGCTTGATCAGCTGGCAGGCAGCTTGGTCAACTGAGCGGCGAAACCCTTGATTATATTGGATTTCCAGCTTGAAAGCCGGAACAGGCACGTTGCAGCGGAAGAGACCGGACGGTCAATGGTGATGCAGATCGGCGTGCGCTTGGGCAGCCGTTGAATGATGCAGCAAATCGAGCACGCCATACAGCTCGGCAAGACTGCGCAAGCCATGCGGCAGGTTGGTGAACGTGAGCGTCTTGCCTTCCCGGCGCGCGGCGCGCTGCCAGGCCAGCAGGGTGGCGACAGCGGCCGAGTCGACCGTTGTCACCTCTGCCAGATCGATGCTGGGTTGTCCCGACCGTATGGCGCGGAGACCTTCCTCCAACACGGTTTTCGCGTTGGAGGCAGTCAAGGTCAGGGTCGGACGAAACATGATCAGGACGCTTTGCCGCCCTTGGCAGCGCTAGCGGCGAGACGCTTGTTTCTTTCGGCAAGCGTTTTGATCAGGCCGTCGATGCCGCCCTTGCTGATTTCGGAAGCGAAATTGCCCTTGTAAGTCTCAACCAGCCATGCGCCAAGGACATTGACGTCAAAAATCTTCCATCCATTCGGTGACTTCGCCAGGCGGTAGCTGATTTGGATCGGATCTCCGCCCCGTGGCTGCATGACCTGCGAGCGCACTTCGACTTCGGTATCGGCCGGATCGGCGCGCAGCGGCTTGAATTCCAGTTTCTGATCCCGAACCTGGGCAATCGCGCCGGAATAGGTGTAAACCAGCAGGTCGCGGAATTCATTGGTCAATTGCTTTTGCTGCTCCGGCGTGGCTTCCCGCCAGTAGCGTCCGGCAGCAAGGGACGTCATGCGTTGGAAATCAACGTGTGGCAGGATTTTGCTTTCCACCAGATCGAGAACACGCTTTTGATTGCCGGAGCGAATATCCTGATCGCCCTTGACCGCTTCAACGACTTCCTCGCTGATGCGTTTAACGAGCACGTCCGGCGCTTCCTGCGCCGCAGCCGAACTAGTGAAAGCCAGCGAACTTAATGCAAGCCCGCATACCGCTAAGAATGTTTTAATGATATTCATAATTTCCTGTTTGTAATCGAGGCCGATGCCTCTATCAAGCGTTAACTGCTGAGCACGGAGTTACGATGACATGGCGACTGTCATCCCGATTTTCAATGTACTTAACCCTATTGTTTCTCTACCGAGGCTACGGACGATACAGCGGTGTCGTTCTGCCCCTGTTGGGCAGGCTCACTGGACGGCGTCTGCTGACTGCCTTGACCGGATGTCACGGGTTTCGCAGGCGTACCGGTGCCGGATGTCGCAGTGCTTTCTTCTTCCTCATATACGGACTTCGATAACTCGCCATCGTTCACCTTGCTTTCGCGCCGTTGCATATAAGCATCGCGAACAAACTGGTAGCGATCCAGCGCAGCCTCTTCGATCAGATTGGAGGCATCCAATACCGAAGCACGCAAGTCCAGAATACGCAGTACCGATCCGGTATTGCGGGTATGGACTGGCGACATGTATCGCCATGGATCTGTTTCCCAGTCGACTGGCAATGCTCCTACATCGCGCAAGGTGGATGAACCCAGGATCGGGAGCACGACATAGGGACCGGAACTGATTCCCCAGTAGCCAAGAGTCTGTCCGAAATCTTCCTTGTGCTTGACGAGCCCGGCTTCCGAGCCGATATCAAGAAGACCGCCCAGGCCGAATGTCGTATTGACTGCAACGCGCATGACATCCGACATGCCATCGGCCAGCTTGCCTTGCAAAAGATTATTCAGCGCGGTCGACACATCGCCGAGGTTGCCGAAGAAGTTGTAGATACCGGTCTGTACAAACGAAGGCAGCACGGTGCGATACACCTCGGCCGCTGGCTTCACCGCAGCCTGGTCGACTGCATCGTTGAACTCGAACATGGCCCGATTAAAGTTCTCGAACGGATCCTTGGGATTCGTACTTGCACAACCGGCAACCAGAAGCATCAAAGCCAATGCGATGATGCGCGTAGCGCGACTCATCATTTATTCTTCCTTTCCTTCCGCGGCTTTGCTGAACAGGAATTGACTGATCAGGTTTTCCAGAACAATCGCGGATTGTGTCATGGTGATTCTGTCGCCGGCAGCCAGATTGTTGGTATCACCGCCCGGCTCCAGTCCGATGTATTGCTCGCCCAGCAATCCCGATGTGAGGATTTTGGCCGATGAATCCTTGGGAAACTTGTAACCGCTATCCAGGTCCAGGGTCACAAGCGCTTTGAAGCTTTTATCGTCGAAACGAATATCGGCAACCCGACCCACCACCACACCGGCACTCTTTACCGGCGCGCGCGGTTTCAATCCGCCGATATTGTCGAAGCGTGTCGTTACCGTATACGTGTCGGAAAACGACATTGAGCTCATGTTTCCGGCCTTCATGGCAAGGAAAAACAGCGCCGCCGCACCGAGCAGCACAAACAGGCCGACCCATAAGTCTAAAGATTTTCGTTGCATAACTTCATACCCTGAATATGGGAGATATGGTTTATTAATGTCGGAGCAATGCAAAAAATTGCACAACACACTACTTCATCCTGCCAGGACTCTTCTGCAATCTCAGTTAAACATGAGCGCCGTCAACAGGAAGTCCAGCCACAAGACAGTAAGTGATGCAATTACCACCGTTCGCGTGGTTGCCCTTGCGACACCTTCCGGCGTCGGCTTGGCCTCATAACCTTGATATAAGGCAATAAAAGTAACGGCAAATCCAAACACCACGCTTTTCAATACGCCGTTCAGGATATCGTTCCGGACATCAACGCCGGCCTGCATCTGGGACCAGAAAGCGCCTTCATCGACACCAATCATCCGCACCCCGACTATGTAGCCGCCAAGAATGCCTACCGCACTGAAGATGGCCGCAAGGATTGGCATGGCGATCACGCCAGCCCAGAAACGCGGTGCAATGATGCGTTGCATTGGATCGATGGCCATCATCTCCATGGCGGATAACTGCTCCCCTGCTTTCATCAGGCCGATTTCCGCGGTCAGCGACGTGCCGGCCCGCCCCGCGAACAACAAGGCGGTCACCACTGGCCCCAGCTCTCGCGTCAGCGACAATGCGACCAGTAAGCCTAACGCCTGTTCGGAACCGTACTTATTCAGGGTGTAATAGCCCTGAAGCCCGAGCACGAAGCCGACAAAGAGGCCCGATACGGCAATGATGACGAGCGAATAGTTGCCGATGAAATGGATCTGGTCCGTCACCAACCGCAAGCGCCGCAGCAATCCGCCTGATGATCCGACCAGCGCAACAAAGGTGCGGGTCGCAAAACCGATTCCGGATATGGATTCGCGCACCCAGCGGCCGAGGTTGGAAATGGCATTGATGATCATCGGCCACCCAATCCAAGATCTTCCGCCAGCGACTTGCCAGGCTGATGAAAAGGAACCGGTCCGTCCGGCTCTGCATTCACGAATTGCTTTACGTAAGGATCACTGGAATTGCGCATTTCCGTCGGCGTGCCGTGGGCGACAATCTTGCCCTGCGACAGGAAATACACATAGTCGGCAATGGAAAACGATTCATGGACGTCATGCGACACCAGAATCGATGTGGAACCGAGCACATCGTTCAGGCGCCGGATGATATTGGCCGTCACACCCATTGAAATCGGGTCCAGGCCCGCAAACGGCTCGTCATACATGATCAACTGCGGATCGAGTGCAATTGCGCGTGCCAGCGCAACCCGCCTGGCCATGCCGCCGGAAACTTCCGACGGTTTAAGCTGAGCGGCATTGCGGAGACCGACTGCGTGCAGCTTCATCAATACCATGTCTCGGAGCAATTCTTCCGGCAGATTAGTGTGCTCGCGCAGCGGAAAGGCAACATTTTCGAATACGGTCAGATCGGTGAACAAAGCGCCATGCTGAAAGAGCATGCCCATCTTGCGCCGCAGCACATACAACTCCTTGTTGCCCAGGTTTTGCACCATCTGGCCGTCGACATTGACCGTACCGGACTGTTGGCGCAGCTGTCCGCCGATCAGCCGGAGAATGGTCGTTTTGCCAGAACCCGACCCGCCCATGACGGCAACGACCTTGCCGCGCGGGAAGTCCATCTGCAGGCCCGAAAGGATCGGACGTGCACCATAGGAGAAATGGAGGTTGCGGATTTCGACGAGATTGGGCACAGCGGATATATCTGACTCAAAAGTCAGATTATAGTGCAGAACCGGCAATCATATTTTGGCCCTATGCGAGCCGGGGCAGGTTTTGAATCCTGCCCCGGCTCGCATAGGATATTTTTGACAAGGCCTTTTCAACAATCAGGCCATTGCATCAACGAGGGAGGACGCTGCTTCCCATGAGGAACTCATCCACTGCCCGCGCACACTGCCGGCCTTCGCGAATTGCCCATACGACCAGCGACTGGCCGCGGCGCATATCGCCGGCAGCGAACACTTTCGCCACGGAGGTCTTGTAGCAGCCGTCGCCGTCCGTGGTTGCCTTGGCATTGCCGCGAGCGTCCTTGTCGATACCAAATGCTTCCAGCACGGATTGCACCGGCGACACGAAACCCATTGCAAGCAGTACCAGGTCAGCCTTCATTTCGAATTCCGAATTCGGCACTTCCTGCATCTTGCCATCCTTCCACTCGACACGCGCACCGATCAGCTTCTCCACCTTGCCGTTCTTTCCTTCAAGGCGCTTGGTGGCTACCGCCCAATCGCGTTCGCACCCTTCTTCATGAGACGACGAAGTACGAAGCTTGGTCGGCCAGTAAGGCCATACCAGCGGCTTGTTTTCGGTTTCCGGAGGCTGCGGCAACAGTTCGAACTGCGCCACTGAAACAGCGCCATGGCGATTCGACGTGCCGACGCAGTCGGAACCGGTGTCGCCGCCGCCGATCACGACCACATGCTTGCCAGTGGCCATGATCTGGTCTTTCACCTTGTCGCCGGCATTGACCTTGTTTTGCTGGGGCAGGAATTCCATCGCAAAGTGCACGCCCTTGAGCTCGCGGCCGGGCACCGGCAGATCGCGCGGCACTTCCGCACCGCCGGCAATGACGACGGCATCGAAGTCCTTGTTGATCTGCTCGACCGACATGGTTTCCTTCGACCAGTTGGTGATATTGGCAGGGAAATCCTTGCCAACCAGTACACCGGTACGGAAAGTCACGCCTTCGGCTTTCATTTGTTCGACGCGGCGATCGATATGCGACTTTTCCATCTTGAAGTCGGGAATACCGTAGCGCAGCAATCCGCCGATCCGGTCATTCTTTTCGAACACGGTGACATCGTGGCCGACACGCGCCAATTGCTGCGCTGCTGCCAGGCCTGCGGGGCCGGAACCGACGACGGCGACCTTTTTGCCGGTTTTCGCAGCTGGCGGCTGCGGCACGATCCAGCCGTTTTCCCAGCCCTTGGCCGCGATGAAGTGCTCGATCGACTTGATGCCGACCGCCTTGTCGTTGAAAGCCAAGGTACAGGCAGCTTCGCACGGCGCCGGGCAGACCTTGCCGGTGAATTCCGGGAAATTATTGGTGGAGTGCGCGTTGTCCAGCGCTTCCTTGTAATTGCCGTTGTAGACCAGATCGTTCCAGTCCGGAATGATGTTGTTGACCGGGCAGCCGCTATTGCAAAAAGGGATGCCACAGTCCATGCAGCGTGCGCCCTGAATTTTTGCTTCGGCATCGCTCAGGTGGACTACGAACTCCTTGTAATGCTTCTTGCGCAGTTCGGGCGCCTCGCTCGCTTCCTGCAGGCGCTGATATTCCAGAAAACCGGTTACTTTTCCCATGATGTTCCTTCAGTATTTTTTTGTGCAGGATGGGCCCTCGCCCACCCTGCCATGTCGTTCAATCCGACTTTCGATCAGGCCGCGACTTTTTCGCTTGCCTTCGCCGCCGCGTTCAGTTCACCGAGCGCCCGCTTGTATTCGGTCGGGAAGACCTTGACGAACTTGCCGCGCGCATTGCTCCAGTCGTCGAGCAGGTTGCGGGCACGGGTGCTGCCGGTGTACTTGAAGTGGCGTTCGATCAAGCCCTTGAGGATCGCTTCGTCGGTCTGCGCCTCGCCGTTGCGCTTGGCGCTATGCCAGATCGCGCGGACCATTTTGGCTTCCTGGTCGGCACTTGCCAATACCGGGTCGAGCGCCACCATCGCCATATTGCATTTGTTGGCAAAATCCCCGTCCGGGTCGTACACATAGGCGATACCGCCCGACATGCCGGCCGCGAAGTTGCGTCCTGTCGCGCCAAGAACGACGACTGTGCCGCCGGTCATGTATTCGCAACCATGGTCGCCGGTGCCTTCGACAACGGCGGTAGCACCGGAATTGCGCACCGCGAAACGTTCGCCGGCAACGCCGTTGAAGAACGCTTCACCGGCAATCGCGCCGTACAGAACAGTATTGCCAACGATGATGTTGTCCACCGCCCAGCCGCGGAACTCGGTGTTGGGACGCACGATGATGCGGCCGCCCGACAATCCCTTGCCGACATAGTCGTTGCCCTCGCCGACCAGATCGATCGTGATGCCGTGTGCAAGGAAGGCGCCGGCCGATTGGCCTGCGGTGCCATGCATCTGGATATGGATGGTGTCGTCGGGCAGTCCCTCGTGACCATACTTCTTCGCCACTTCGCCGGAGAGCATCGTCCCGACGGTACGGTTGACGTTTTTCACCGGGGAGATGAACGACACCTTCTCGCCTTTGTCCAGCGCAGCCTTGGCCTGAGCGATCAGCTTGTGGTCGAGCGCCTTCTCGAGACCGTGGTCCTGGCCCTCCACCTGGTAACGCGGCTCGGACGCCGGCATATCAGGCTGATGGAAAATGCGGGTGAAGTCCAGGCCCTTTGCCTTCCAGTGCGAAATGGCTTTCGACTTGTCGAGCAGATCGACACGGCCGATCAGTTCGTCAAAGGTACGGATGCCAAGCTGCGCCATGATCTGGCGGGCTTCTTCGGCAACGAAGAAGAAGTAGTTCACCACATGTTCCGGCTTGCCCTGGAATTTCGCACGCAGCACCGGGTCCTGGGTCGCAACGCCGACCGGGCAGGTATTGAGGTGGCACTTGCGCATCATGATGCAGCCTTCGACAACCAGCGGCGCGGTGGCGAAACCGACTTCATCGGCGCCGAGCAATGCGGCGATCACGACATCGCGACCGGTCTTGATCTGGCCGTCGGCCTGCACGCGGATGCGGCTGCGCAGGCGGTTGAGCACCAGCGTCTGCTGCGTTTCAGCAAGCCCGAGTTCCCACGGCGTGCCGGCATGCTTGACCGATGACAGCGGCGAGGCGCCGGTGCCGCCGTCATGGCCAGCGATCACCACGTGGTCGGACTTGGCTTTCGCCACGCCGGCGGCAACGGTACCGACACCGACTTCGGATACCAGCTTGACCGAGATCGATGCGCGCGGATTGGCATTCTTCAGATCATGGATCAGTTGTGCCAGGTCCTCGATCGAGTAAATGTCATGGTGCGGCGGCGGCGAAATCAGGCCCACGCCCGGCACGGAGAAACGCAGCTTCGCGATGTACTCGGATACCTTGTGACCCGGGAGCTGCCCGCCCTCGCCCGGCTTCGCGCCCTGCGCCATCTTGATCTGGATCTGGTCGGCCGATGTCAGGTACTCGGTGGTGACACCGAAACGGCCCGAGGCCACCTGCTTGATCTTCGAGCGCAGCGAATCGCCTTCGAGCAGGGGCATATCGACTTCGATACGGTCCTTTCCGATCACCGACGCAAGCGTTTCGCCTTTCTTGATCGGAATGCCCTTCAGCTCCATGCGATAGCGGTTTTCATCCTCGCCGCCTTCGCCCGTGTTCGACTTGCCGCCGATACGGTTCATGGCGATTGCGAGCGTGGCATGCGCTTCGGTCGAGATGGAGCCGAGCGACATGGCGCCGGTGGCGAAGCGCTTGACGATTTCCTTGGCCGGCTCGACTTCGTCCAGCGGGATTGCCTTCGACGGATCGATGCGGAACTCGAACAGGCCGCGCAGCGTCATGTGACGCTTCGATTGGTCGTTGATGATCTGCGCGTATTCCTTGTAGGTATTGAAGTTGTTGGAACGCGTTGAATGCTGGAGCTTTGCAATCGCATCCGGCGTCCACATATGGTCTTCGCCGCGGACGCGATACGCATATTCGCCGCCGGCATCCAGCGCATTGGCGAGAACCGGGTCGTTGCTGAAGGCCAGTTTGTGCAGGCGCAACGCTTCTTCCGCCACCTCGAACACGCCGATACCTTCCACATTCGATGCAGTACCCTTGAAGTACTTGTCGACCAGCGCCTTGTTCAGGCCGATGGCTTCGAAAATCTGGGCGCCGCAGTACGACATGTAGGTCGAAATGCCCATCTTGGACATTACCTTCATCAGGCCCTTGCCGACCGCTTTCTGGAAGTTGTAAATCGCTTTTTCGGGTGACAGGTCACCGGTCAAGCCCTTGGCCATGTCAGTCAGCGTCTCCATCGCGAGGTATGGATGGATGGCTTCGGCGCCATAGCCCGCCAGCAGTGCAAAGTGATGGGTTTCTCGGGCGGAACCGGTTTCGACCACCAGACCGGTGGATGTGCGCAACCCCTTGCTGACGAGATGCAAGTGGATAGCCGATGTTGCGAGCAGCGCCGGGATCGCGACCTGTTCGGCGTCCAGCTTGCGGTCCGAAATGATCAGGATATTGTGGCCGGATTTCACGGCGTCGACCGCCTTGGCGCACAGCGATGCGAGGCGGGCTTCGATGCCTTCCTTGCCCCAGGCGACCGGATAGCAGATGTTCAGCTCATGCGACTTGAACTTGCCGCCGGTGTGGGCGCTGATGTTGCGCAGCTTGTCCATGTCGGCGTAGTCCAGGATCGGCTGTGCGACTTCCAGTCGCATCGGCGGATTGATGTTGTTCGTATCCAGCAGATTCGGCTTCGGGCCGATGAAGGAAACCAGCGACATCACCATCGCTTCACGGATCGGATCGATCGGCGGATTGGTCACCTGCGCGAACAACTGCTTGAAGTAGTGGTACAGCGTCTTGTTCTTGTTCGACATCACCGCCAGCGGCGAGTCATTGCCCATGGAGCCGGTGGCTTCCTCGGCAAGCACGGCCATCGGCGACATCAGGAACTTGAGGTCTTCCTGGGTGTACCCGAATGCCTGCTGGCGATCGAGCAGCGATATGCTGGGCTGGACCGTGACCGGCTCGGCTTCCAGTTCGTCGAGCTTGATGCGCACCGATTCAATCCATTGCTTGTATGGCTTGGCGTTGGCGTAGGTATCCTTGAGTTCCTTGTCGTCGATGATGCGGCCGGCATCCAGATCGATCAGGAACATCTTGCCCGGCTGCAGGCGCCATTTCTTGATAATCTTCGATTCCGGGATCGGCAGCACGCCGGACTCGGAAGCCATGACGACGAGGTCATCGTCGGTGACGATATAGCGCGCCGGACGCAGGCCATTGCGGTCCAGGGTGCCGCCGATATGGCGGCCGTCGGTGAATGCCATCGCGGCCGGGCCGTCCCATGGCTCCATCATCGCGGCATGGTATTCGTAGAAGGCGCGACGGTTGTCGTCCATCAGCGTATGGTTTTCCCATGCTTCCGGGATCATCATCATCATCGCCTGGGCAACCGGATATCCGGCCATCACGAGCAATTCGAGCGCGTTGTCGAAGCAGGCGGTATCCGACTGGCCTTCGTAAATCAGCGGGAAAAGCTTACGGAGGTCTTCGCCGAGAACAGCGGATTTCATCACGCCTTCGCGCGCGCGCATCCAGTTGAAGTTGCCCTTGACGGTATTGATTTCGCCGTTGTGGGCGATCAGGCGGTACGGGTGGGCCAGCGGCCATTCCGGGAAGGTATTGGTGGAGAAACGCTGGTGCACGAGCGCCAATGCCGAAACACAGCGTTCATCCTGCAGGTCACGGTAATACACGCCGACCTGGTCCGCCAGCAGAAGACCCTTGTACACGACGGTACGGGCTGACATCGATGGCACGAAGAATTCCTTGCCGTGAATCAGATTGAGCGCCTGGATCGCATGGCCGGATGATTTGCGAATCACATACAGCTTACGCTCGAGCGCGTCCGTGACCATGATGTCCGGGCCTCGGCCGATGAAAATCTGCCGGATGACCGGTTCCTTTTCGCGCACGGTGGGCGACATTGGCATGTCGATATCCACCGGCACATCACGCCATCCGAGAACAACCTGGCCTTCGGCCGTTACGGCGCGCTCGATTTCCTGCTCGCATGCGATGCGCGATGCATTTTCTTTCGGCAGGAACACCATGCCGACGCCGTACTCGCCTGGCGGCGGCAGGTTGACGCCTTGCTTCGCCATTTCGTCACGGTAATACTGGTCTGGAATCTGAATCAGAATACCGGCGCCGTCACCCATTAACTTGTCAGCACCGACTGCACCCCGGTGGTCGAGGTTCTTCAGGATCAGCAATCCCTGCTCGACGATGGAATGGCTCTTTTTGCCCTTGATATGAGCGATAAAACCGACGCCGCAAGCGTCATGTTCGTTGGATGGGTCGTACAGACCTTGCGCGTGCATAAGTGTTCTCCGCTGCAGAATATGTTGATTCCGAAGCATAGTGCACCGCAAAATATAGTTCAATAAATTTAAAAGGGGTCAGAGTAGTTTTAAATCATCTGCTTTTTTGCACCATTTTAAATAGGGACAGAGTCAAACGCCCTTTAACTTATCTGTTTCAGCCGCTTTTCGAGGACGCCCGCGTTTCATGGGACCGACTCTTCTGCTTGCTGCTTTTTCAAGCTGTATTTTGAATTTTGGTGATCCCAATGCCCATCCCTTTTGCGTAGCCTCACTGATTGTCTGCGTCTCCGTGATAGTGACTCCTTGCTCCACCAGATTTTTATATGCTGCCTCGCGCTCGAACGGCGTATTTCCAAGTGACCAGTACAAAGCATGATCGGTAATAATCGGATCGACTCTTGCACCACTATGGTGCATATAGCTGGACCAAGGATATTCCTCCGGCGCAATAACTAAACCCGCGCGAACGGGATTGAGTTCAATGTAACAACTGCACACCATGAAATATCGTTCGGAATCAATGACAGTAGCTTTGTAACGCCCCTGCCACAAGGTTCCGCTTCGCTCGTACTTGCGGTTGAAATAGGGAACGTAGTAGCGCCCTATCCATTGCATCATTCGTCCAAGTCCGGTGTCATCCGCTGGCGTCGCCAGTAGATGCAGATGATTGGGCATCAGGACATATGCGTGGATAAGCACATGAAACTGCTTTGCAGCTTCACGCATCCAGCGTAGAAATGCATCGTAATCTTCAGGCGCGTGAAAAATTACCTGGCGGTCGTTGCCGCGCTGGATGATATGGTGAGGTTGATGGGGAATGACCAGTCGGGGAAGTCGCGCCATGGTGTCAAAAGCAAGGGCATACGGACACGCATTATAGGTTTATTCTGCTCTGACCCCAATTTAAAAGCTGAACTTTGCTAGCGCGCGTTAACGGTATCCGGCCACGCCGGCTGACGGCGACGTCCGCTTTCTATGGGAATATGTATACATGCGTGTTTGGTGGGACGGTTTGCGATCCTTGAATGCTGCGCCTCAACGGCATGGCGGATGGCCGTCTCCGACGGCATTTGCGTGGAATAGAAACGGAGCGTCTTGATGCCGGCTTTTGCAAGGCAGGCTTCCAGCGCGGCCTCCTTTCGGGTCGCACGAGATCGGTGGCTTAATTCGACGATGGCAACCAGTTGCATGTCCTGGTCAAAAACAGCGTAGCCTGCCCGCCTGCCGTTGATACAGTCAACCGCGAAGCGCCGTCCTTTCGGTCCGCCAATTGGATCGACCAACGCGGACAAGGCAACTTGCGGAAATACGTGGTAGTCAGGGAGCGAGGAACGCAGCGTTTCGAAAAACTCCAGGTATGGGCCAGCCAGCATTGGTTTGCTGCGAAAACGCGGGGTGGCGGGCAGCTTGAACGCAAACCAGAGCAAGCTTGCAACCGCAATCGTTACAGCCAAGAACATCATCTCCTGCATTCCGCCCTCCATTTATTATTAGTATTTTGTTACGTTTTATTGGAGTCGATTTTAATGAATATTTACAAATATTTACATAAATATATTATTGACCAAGATCAGCAGGATGCAGAAAAGCCAACCTCCCGCCCTTGGCTGTAGGTGGAATATTACGTTTTTTGCAATGGGAAACTTGGCGCCTGAAAGAATAGCGAATAGCGCTGGCGGCATTAACTGATGCCTGAAGGCGGGCTGCTTACTGCATCCGCCGCGCCCACGATGGCTCAGCCTGCCTGCGCTGTTCGATCGCCAGGACGATGATCGCTCTTAGCTCGTTTAAATGAATGATTTCCGCCGGCTCGATTTTCACAGTTGAAGCGGAAAGGTCCCAGTCACCGTAGATGAACCCTACCGGCTGCCGGTTAACGGTGAGCGGCAAGACTACGAAACTGCGCGATGACGGCAAGGCCTCCTTCCACCAGCGTGGCATCTTGTTGACGAAGGCTGGCGCCTGCGCATTCTCGACAAAGATCATTCTGTCATTGGCCAATGCGGCATGAAAGACATCGGGCTGATAAGCGTCTTCGAACGCCAGTTTCGGCAGAAGCTCCTGAACGCCGTCACCGAACCCCATTCTCGCGCCATACTGGGCCTGCTCCTGATTCCGAAGGAATGCAACCGTATGGTTGAATCCCAGCCCTTGATGCACGGTTTCCAGCGCCATGGTCATCAACTGGCCGATACTGAGGCTGCGCATCGCGCCACGCATATCCGATACGCCGCGGGCCAGCGTGACAAGCGCATCGACAGGTTTGCCGGCCGCCGGTTTTACGGAAGATTTTTCACTGATTGTCGTGCGCCGGAGGGGACGGATGACGACCGAGTCTTCGTCAGCCGCCGTTTTCTGCGCTGCTTCCACCGCAGCGAGCACCTGCGCGATTTCCAGGCCCAGCATTTCGGCGTAACTGCTTGCAAACTCGATCAACTGCTGCTCAGCATCGGAGTCTTCGCACAGCAACGTTGCACAGCGCGACGACAGGGTCGATATGGCTGCGAGCCAATCGGTATGATCCAATGGCTCACCTACGGGCCTGGGAGGAAAACTTTGCAGGCTGTTGATCAGGCCGGCCGGCAATCCCCAGTGCTGCGCTGCGAGGCGGCTGACTTCCTCGATCTCCATGCCTAATATATCGAGGCTCGCCTGTTCCTCGCTGATTCCGGCGGACGCCCTGCGCTGCTGTATCTGCTGCCAGCGATCCGACAAGTAAAACGCCACCATCATGCGGCCGAGCGAATGCAGCATGGAGCAGACCACGGCCTCCTCGGCATCCCGCGTGCTTGCGGTCGCAGCGAGCTGACGCGCGATATGGCCGGCGAGCACTGCCTTCTCCATCTCTTTGCGGGCATCCGCTGACGCGGAAGATGCCGCGGACAAACCGTCGATGAGCTTCAAACCAAGCGCCAGATGCCCGATTGCCTCGGTGCCGAGCACGATCACCGCCTTGGAGACGGTGTTGATGCCCTGCCCGAACACCGAGTACATCGCACTGTTGGCCAGGCGCAGCACGCGTTGAGTCAAGGCCGGGTCGGACAGCACCGTCTTGGTCATGTTGAATTCGCGGTCATCGTCGCCGCGCATTGCGCCAATGATGGCGCCGACCACCTTGGAAAATCCGGGAAGATCGCCTCGCTGCCTAACCCGCGACCACAACAGCTCCATCGTTTTGGCTGCGCTCACCAACTCGCTTGTTTGTACATTCATACGTGCATCTCGCTATTGCACAGCCGGAGCCGGCTCGGCTTTGAGTACTTCGACAACATCTTCGGGCAGCAGGGGCCGCCCGGTAAGGTAACCCTGGATCAAGCCACAGCCGTGCTGGGCCAGAAAGCGGAATTGTTCTTCGCTCTCCACGCCCTCTGCAACCGTGCTCAGGTTGAGATGGCTGGCAAGGCTCAGCACCACATTGCAGATCGCCACGTCCTTGACCGACCCGGGCAGATCCTTGATGAAGGCGCGGTCGATTTTCAACGTGGCGATCGGGAATCGCTTCAGGTAGGCGAGCGATGAATAGCCGGTGCCGAAATCGTCGATGGCGATGCGGACGTTGCGTGCCGTCATTGCGTTGAGGAGCGCTTCCGCGTGCTCCGGATCGGACATCAATATGCCTTCGGTGATTTCGAGCAGCAGCTGCCCACCTTCGACACCCGATAACTGTATCGCCTCATCCATGATGTCCAGGAACTGGTCGTTCCTGAACTGGCGCGGACTGACGTTGACCGATACATAAAGCGGCCTGCCGACAATCTGTTCGAATCGCTTGATCTGCACGCAGGCGGCTTTCAATGCCCAGGCGCCAAGCAGATTGATCAGACCGTTGCTTTCCGCCATGGGGATGAACTGGGCGGGAGAGACCAGGCCGACGCCGGGACGCTGCCAGCGCATCAATGCCTCAAATCCCATGATCTGGCGGGTGCGGGCATCGACGATCGGCTGATAATGCAGCAGAAATTCGCCGTCCCTGACTGCCTGGAACATCGCCGCTTCCATCGACACGTCATGTTCAGGCTGGGTGAATTTGTGGTGGTTATAGATGATGCACCGTGCCTTGCCGGTTTCCTTCGCGCGGTACATTGCGGTATCCGCATGGGCCAGCAGCTTCACTTCACTATCGCCATGCTCGGGAAAGATGGCGGCGCCGATCGATGTGCCGACATAAAGCGTGTGGCCGTCGATTTCGAACGGGAGCTGCATGGCGGATATCATGCGTCGTCCGACGACCTGGATCTCGGCCTCGGCAACTGCGCCAGGCAGAACAGCGACGAATTCGTCGCCGCCGACACGCGCCAGCGTATCCACATCGCGCAGACTGTCTGAGAGCCGCATCGCGGCAATCCGCAGCAGGGAATCGCCTACCGGATGTCCCAGGGCGTCATTCACCTTCTTGAAACCGTCGAGATCGAGCGCCACCAGGGAAAAGCCCTTGCCGGTGCGCTTGGCCTGGGCGATCGCCATGCGTATGCGGTCCGACAGTAGCGAACGGTTGGGCAGGCCGGTCAGGGCATCGTGAGTCGCCATGTGGCGCAATCGTTCTTCCGTAGCCTGCTGTCCCGAGATGTCCCTGCCGACAACCAGCAGTTCCATCACGTCATCGACCGTGTGGTAGCTTGCAATCTGCAGCTCCATCCACAACACGGTACTCAGCGTTTTGATTCTGACATTGACCCGGGTCGACTGGCTTGGCTCGATTGCCTGCTTTACGGCCGCACGAATTGCCGCGCGATCCGCAGGCGCGACGAGGGAAGCCAAGGTCTGACCGATGGGCGTTGAACCAGGCGTGATCAACTCCGTTGCACGCTGGCTGGCATACAGGATTTCCCCTTGCGTATTAAGCCGGAACACCGCATCGCCGGCAGCTTCCATCAAGCTGTCCAACTGAGCTTTCGCTACTTTATCGGGCCGAACACGGCGTAAGGGAAACATCGTCAAGATTCAGGCCTTGCGGCTAGGGGGAAAATTATTTCAATATGATGTATCAGCAAGCGAAATTTCTCTAGCGCAATCTTAATAAATTGATGTAGGAGTGTGATCGCATTGCAATTCTTGCACAACAACATGCCCCCAAGCAAAAACTTCAGAGATTTGTCGATCATTGGATTACTTAAAAACGACGTTCAAAAATACTTTCCCGCTTGTAGCAAATAAAGATTTCGTCCAGTAAAACGCATGATATTCAATTAATAAAACATTCAATGCGTATCTCTTTAGCCAAATTCCGTCCGCATTTAATCAACGACCTTCAATCCTACAACCGCGGCAAGTTCATCAAGGATGTCTCCGCCGGCGTGACGGTCGGGGTTGTGGCGTTGCCTTTGGCGATGACATTTGCGATCGCTTCAGGTCTCGAACCCAACGCCGGCATTTTCACCGCGATCATTGCCGGCTTCCTGATTTCCGCCCTCGGCGGCACGCGCGTGCAGATTGGCGGACCGGCGGTGCATTTATCGTCGTGGTGTATAGCATCGTCGAGAAGTACGGTCTGGCGAATCTCCTGATATCGACCATCTTTGCCGGAGTCCTGCTGTTTGCGATGGGCATGTTGCGGCTGGGGACGTTGATTCGCTATATTCCTGTGCCGATTGTCATCGGCTTCACGAACGGCATTGCGGTCCTGATCGCGCTTTCCCAGTTCAAGGACTTTTTCGGCCTGAGTATTGACAAGATGCCGGGGGATTTTTTTGCGCAACTGCAAACGCACGCCGGCAATGCCTCCACAGTCAATTGGACGGCTTTCGGACTGGCGTCGATTTCGCTGGTGCTTATTTTCTTCTGGCCCCGCCTGACCATCGCGAGCATCGACACTGGGCGGCAACATCATGACTGGCGCATCTGCCGTGCCTTGGGCGTCATTCCGGGCACGATCGTCGTGCTGGCATTGAGCACGCTTGCCGTCGGCCTGTTCGATCTGCAGGTGGACACGATAGGATCCAGATTCGGCGGCATTCCCCGTGAACTCCCCGCATTCAATCTCCCGGTTTTCAGTTGGGACCTCGTCAAGCTATTGTTCCCGCCGACGATCACGATCGTCCTGCTGGGCGCAATCGAATCGCTGCTATGTGTCCGCATTGCGGACAATTCAACAGGCGATCGCGATGACCCCAACCAGGAATTGATGGCTCAGGGTGTAGCCAACTTTCTTACGCCGTTCTTCGGCGGCATGCCGGTGACCGGAACGATTGCGCGCACCCTCACCAATATCCGAGCCGGCGCAGTCTCGCCGATTGCCGGCATCGTGCATGCTCTGACGCTGTTGGCAATCGTGTTGATTGCGGCGCCGCTTGCGGAAGACATACCGCTCGCGGCATTGGCTGCCATCCTGATGTACGTCGCCTGGAATATGGGGGAATGGCATGAATTCGCGCGCTTGAAAAACTTTCGGGCAAGCTATTGCATGGTCATGGTGGCAACGTTCCTGCTGACCGTGATCATCGACTTGACCGTTGCGGTGCAGGCAGGACTCGTGCTGGCATGCATTTTCTTCATTTATCGGATCGCCAGCCTGACGAAAATCGAGGCGATATCACCTGCCAGCCTGGGAGAGCCGCTGCCGCCCGGCGTGGTCGCCTATTCGATCTACGGGTCGCTATTTTTTGCTGCGGTTGGAAAAATGGAAGATCTGATTGCGCCGGATTCGCTCCCGGCGAAAGCAATGATCTTGGAACTGCATCAGTTGATCAATCTGGATGCCACGGGCCTGGATGCGCTGGAAAACATGCACAAACTGCTCAGGAAGCGCGGCAGCCGGTTGATTCTTTGCTCGCTGAACCATCAACCGTTGAGCCTGATGACACGGTCAGGCTTCATCGAACGCCTGGGGAGGGAGAATTGCGTGGATACGTTTTCCGCCGCCATGGCGCGGGCAAGGGAAGTTGCGGGGTGATCCGGTTTCCCTTGTCCCCTCGTTGCAGGCTTAGAACGGGATGTCGTCGTCCATGTCGCTGAAATTCGGCGCCGGCTTGGAAGCGCCGCGCCCGCCGCCGGCATTGCCGCCACCGCCGCTGCTTTGCCGTGGTGGTGGCGCGCTGCTACCGTAATCATCGTCCATCGGCGCCCCGGCGCCACCGCCCATGCCCTGACGGCTGCCCAGCATCTGCATCGTGTCGGCGATGATCTCGGTGGTATAGCGCTCGACGCCTTCCTTGTCGGTCCATTTGCGGGTTTGCAGGCGTCCTTCGACGTAGACCTGGGAACCCTTTTTCAGATATTGGCCGGCGATCTCCGCAAGCTTGCGGTAGAAGGTAATCCGGTGCCATTCCGTCAGTTCTTTCTTCTCGCCGCTGTTCTTGTCTTTCCAGCTTTCGGTGGTTGCAACCGCAACGTTGGTGACCGCATCGCCGTTCGGCATGTAACGCGTTTCCGGATCGCGTCCAAGATTGCCGACGATGATGACTTTGTTGACCGATGCCATAAGTTTCTCTCTCCTATTAAGCTGGTATCGCGCTGCGGCGCGGCAGGTTCTTCATGCTGGATGCGATTATAAGCCAGACGAGAGTGACGCCGGCACCCAGAATAAAGACCGACGATGGGCCTGTGTGTTGAGCGAGCCACCCGCCGAAAGCGCCGCCGCAGAACAGCCCGAGGGCCTGCAGCGTATTGTAGACTCCGAGTGCGGCTCCCCTGGCGGAAGCCGGCGCGATGCGCGACACGAGCGACGGCTGGCTTGCCTCCAGGATGTTGAACGATACGAAAAACAGCAGAAGCAGGCCGACCAGATACATCCAATGAAACGCCGGTTGGGCGAGAACGATCCACAAGCCCGCCTGTACCAGCAGCATCAATCCGATTGCGGCGACAAACACCTGTTTCGATTTGCCGCGCTTTTCACCGACGAAAACCGGCGGCAGCATCAAAACGAACGATGCCAGCACGACCGGCAGGTAGATCTGCCAATGCGCAGCGACCGGCAGGCCGGCATATTGCACCAGCGCGGACGGTACCACGACGAACATCGCCATCTGCGTCAGGTGCAAGGCGAAGACGCCGTAGTTGAGGCGCATCAGCTCGGTATTGCGCAGCACTTCGCTGAAAGGCACACGTTTCACCGCCCGCACCTCGGGCGCAGGCGGCACCACGAACGCCACCACGAAGATGGCCAGTATCGAAAGAATGCCCGTCAGGACAAATATGCCTGCCATGCCGATGCCTTGATACAGCACCGGCGCCGCCACCAGCGACAGGGCGAATGTCAGCCCGATCGAACCGCCGACCATTGCCATGGCCTTGGTGCGCTGCTCTTCCCGGGTGGAATCCGCGATCAATGCGGTGACGGCGGCGGAAATGGCGCCGGCGCCCTGGATCGCACGTCCGACGATCACCCATACGATATCGGTTGACGCAGCGGCAATGAACGATCCCAGGGCGAACAGCACAAGGCCGATAATGATGATGCGCTTGCGGCCGAACTTATCGGACGCGACGCCGAAAGGGATCTGGCCAAAGGACTGGGTTAATCCATAGATCCCCATTGCCAATCCGACCATGGCGGCATTATTGCCGCCCTTCAACGTCGTCGCATGCACCGCGAACACCGGCAAAATGAGAAACATGCCGAGCATGCGCAGCGCAAAAATCGAAGCAAGCGACGTACTGGCGCGTAACTCCGTGGACGTCATTCGGCTGCTGATTTCGGCGGAAGTAATGGAAGACATGAAGGCTTGACAAGGGGACGAAACAGGGGAATACGACGGCGATGAAAACCCGTTATAGTATCAGGTTGACCCGTATTGAGCCCAAGTTAAAGGCAGTTCATGGAAGAAATAAGAATTCGTGGGGCGCGCACCCACAACCTCAAAAACATCAATCTGGAGTTGCCACGCAATAAACTGATCGTCATTACCGGCTTGTCCGGTTCCGGGAAATCATCATTGGCATTCGACACCCTGTACGCGGAAGGACAACGCCGTTATGTCGAATCCCTGTCGGCATATGCTCGCCAGTTTCTTCAGCTGATGGAAAAGCCGGATGTCGATCTGATCGAAGGTTTGTCGCCGGCGATTTCCATCGAACAGAAAGCCACATCGCATAACCCGCGTTCCACTGTCGGGACCGTCACCGAAATTCATGACTACCTGCGCCTGCTGTATGCGCGCGTGGGCACTCCCTATTGTCCCCAGCATCCGGAAAATCCGCTGGCGGCGCAATCGGTGTCGCAGATGGTCGATGCCGCGCTCGCCTTGCCGGAAGACACCAAACTCATGGTGCTTGCGCCGGTGGTCGCCAACCGGAAGGGTGAGCATGCGGACCTGTTCGAAGCGATGCAGGCGCAGGGTTTCATCCGCTTCCGCGTCCAGAGCGGCACCGCCAAGGCGAAGATCGTCGAAGTCGACGACTTACCGAAGCTGAAGAAAACCGAAAAGCACACCATTGATGTCGTGATCGACCGCCTGAAGGTCAAGGCGGATATGAAGCAGCGGCTGGCGGAAAGCTTCGAGACGGCGCTGCGGCTCGCCGAAGGCCGTGCTATTGCACTGGAGATGGATAGCGGCAAGGAGCATTTGTTCTCCAATAAATTTGCCTGCCCGACTTGCGGCTATTCGCTGCAGGAACTGGAGCCGCGGCTGTTCTCGTTCAACAATCCGATGGGCGCCTGTTCGGAATGCGACGGCTTGGGCCACATCGAGTTCTTCGATCCGAAACGGATCGTGGCCTTCCCCAATCTTTCGCTGGCAAGCGGCGCGGTGAAAGGCTGGGACCGGCGCAACCAGTTCTATTTCCAGATGCTGTCCAGTCTGGCAGACCATTACGGCTTCGACCTCGACATTCCTTTCGAAAAGCTGTCCGAGCAGGCACAGCAGGTCGTCCTCTACGGCTCCGGCCGGCAGACCATCCCGTTCACCTATGTCAACGAACGCGGCCGCGCGGTGGTGCGCGAACACACCTTCGAAGGCGTGGTGGTCAACCTGCAGCGTCGTTACCGGGAAACCGATTCGATCGCCGTGAAGGAAGAGCTTGCCAAGTTCATCAACCAGAAGCAATGCCCTGCCTGCGAAGGGGCGCGGTTGCGCACGGAAGCGCGTTATGTGAAGGTCGGCAACGGCAAGCAGGAGCGGTCGATTTATGAAGTGTCGGCCAAGCCCCTGCGCGAAACACTGGCGTTCTTCGAATCCCTGAAGCTGACCGGCGCGAAGAGAGAGATTGCCGATCGCATCATCAAGGAAATCGTGTCGCGCCTGAAATTCCTGAACAATGTCGGACTGGATTATCTGTCGCTGGAACGCAGCGCCGATACCCTTTCCGGCGGCGAGGCGCAACGCATCCGTCTCGCCTCCCAGATCGGCTCCGGCCTGACCGGCGTAATGTACGTGCTCGACGAACCATCCATCGGCCTGCACCAGCGAGACAATGACCGGCTGATCGCCACCTTGAAGCATTTGCGCGATATCGGCAACAGCGTGCTGGTGGTGGAGCATGATGAGGATGCGATCCGCTGCGCCGACTATATCGTCGACATGGGCATCGGTGCGGGCGTGCATGGCGGTGAAGTGATCGCCCGGGGACCGCTCAACGACATCCTGAAACACAAGAAGTCGCTGACCGCAAAGTACCTCAACGGCACGCTTGCGATCCATGTTCCAAAGAAACGCACCCCGCGCGACCCGGAACGCCAGCTTGTCATCACGGGCGCGTCGGGCAACAACCTGAAGAATGTGACCCTCGAACTGCCGGTCGGTCTGCTCACCTGCATCACCGGCGTCTCCGGTTCCGGCAAGTCGACGTTGATCAACGACACGCTCTACCATGCGGCGTCCCGTCACCTGTACGGCTCGCAGGCCGAACCGTCGGCGCATGAATCGATCAGCGGGCTGGAACACTTCGACAAGGTCATCGCCGTCGACCAGGCGCCGATCGGCCGCACGCCGCGCTCCAACCCGGCGACCTACACCGGGCTCTTCACTCCGATCCGCGATCTGTTTTCCACCGTTCCGGGCGCCAAGGAACGCGGTTATTCGGCAGGTCGGTTTTCATTTAACGTCAAGGGCGGCCGCTGCGAAGCCTGCCAAGGCGACGGCGTCATCAAGGTGGAAATGCACTTCCTGCCGGATGTGTATGTGCCGTGCGACGTTTGCCATGGCAAACGCTATAACCGCGAAACGCTGGAAATCGAGTACAAGGGGAAGAACATCAACGAGGTACTCGGCATGACGGTCGAGGAAGCGCATGAGTTCTTCAAGCCGGTGCCGGTGATTGCACGCAAGCTGCAGACCTTGCTGGATGTGGGCCTCGGCTATATCCGTCTCGGCCAGAGCGCGACCACCTTGTCGGGCGGGGAAGCGCAACGCGTCAAGCTGTCGCTGGAGCTTTCCAAGCGCGACACCGGGCGCACACTGTACATCCTGGACGAGCCGACGACCGGATTGCACTTCCATGACATCGACCTGTTATTGAAGGTAATTCACCGGCTGCGCGACCAGGGCAATACGGTGGTGATCATCGAGCACAACCTGGATGTGATCAAGACCGCGGATTGGCTCATCGATCTCGGCCCCGAAGGCGGAGCGGGCGGCGGGCAGATCATCGCCAACGGCACGCCCGAACAGGTGGCGAGAACACCATCGAGCTTTACCGGCAAGTACCTTGCGCCGCTGCTGAAAAAGTAGGATTGCATGAGTACCAGGATCGCCAGGCATCTGCGTATTACCGGCATCGTGCAAGGCGTCGGTTATCGCGTGTCGTTCGAGCGCCAGGCCCGCGCGCTCGATTTGTCGGGCTGGGTCAGGAACCGGCTGGACAAATCGGTGGAAGCCCTGATCTGCGGGGATGCCGGCGCTATCGAGACGATGATCGCCTGGGCGCGCCGGGGTCCGCCCGGCGCCCGGGTCGATGATGTGGCCGTGTCGGACATCGACGCCACGGACGCGGGCAGCGGGTTCGAGGTGCGGGCCACAGAGTAGCGTCATGCGCGCAAGGCGGACGGCCGATTCAGGAACGCAATCCCATCCACAAGCCCGCTGGTACGAAAGCCAGCGCAGCCAGATTGCCGAGCAATACGATCGACGCCACCTTGTCGGGCTCCTGCTTGTACTGTTCGGCCACCATGAAGCAGAACACGGCCGGCGGCAATGCGGCGAACAAATACATCTGGCCGCGCTGCATGGGCGTCAAAGACAGCACGCCATCCAGCAGCCACGCCACGATCAACCCCGCCAACGGGCAGACGATGGCGCCCATCAGGCCGATGTGCCAGCTTTTGAAATTCACGTCGAGCATGCGTACCCCGAGCGCAAACAGCATGATCGGAATGCATGCGTCGCCCAGCATCTTCAGGGCCTGCATGAGCGGGCCCGGCAGCGTAATGCGAAATACGGCGAACACCATGCCGATCATCATCGCAACCATCATCGGGCTGGCCAGTAGCTTGATCAACGATGTGTGCTGGTTGCGGCCGCTTTCGATGATCCGGATGCCCACTGAAAAATAGATCAGGTTGCATGCCATGAACAGCGCGACGGCCGAGGGCAGCCCCTCCGCGCCGAAAGCCAGCACGGCAAGCGGCAATCCCATGTTGCCGCAATTGTTGTACATCATCGGCGGTACGAAACTGCGCACGTCATAACCGAGCAGGCGCGCTACCGGCCAGGCCAGCAGACCGGAGCCGAGGGAGATCAGGACGCCGGCGAGGATCAGGGTGCCGTTGTGCGCAAGGTCGAAATCCTTGGCCGCCAGCGCGGTGAAGACCAGCAGCGGACACAGTACATCCATGCTGACCCGGTTCACTGCCGTCATATCGGACTTGACCGCATCGCCGCGCAGGCGGGCATAGCTGTATCCGACTGCGATGATGATGAATACCGGAAGGATGATGCCAAGGATGCGCTCAAACACTTGCATGGGGACTTTCGATGGGGCGGCGGGACGAATGAATTTTATCCGTTATTGCTTTTTGCGGTTGCCGGTCCCGGCGGATCGATGACCGGGCTTACGCCGGGTCTTTCGCCTGCGCGCTCTCCTTCTCAACGAAGCGCGTGATTGCATCGAGCGTCGGCGCAAAATGCCGCAGCGGTCTCGACAAGCTGCCAACCAGGGTGATGTGATTCACCCGATCAAAGTAGATTTCCGTGACGGGAACGTCGTTCTCGCGCAGCACTTGCGCAAGCCTGCCGGTATTGCGCGCCGGATTGACCAGATCGTCGCTCTGCGGGGCGATCAGCAGGGCCGGCGGTGCGGACTTGGCCACGTGGTTGACCGGTTGGGATTCCGGCGGTGTGTTTGGATGGAAAAATACCGGCTTGACGTCCGGATTCTGGATCGGCAGGAAGTTATAGGGGCCCGCCAGACCGATCCATCCACGCAATATCTCGGGGGCCATGCCGAATTGGCCGAGCCAGCGCTTGTCGAGCGCCACCATGGCCGCGTTGTAGGCACCTGCACTGTGGCCCATGACAAACAGCCGCTTCGGATCGCCGCCATAGCGGGACGCCTCCTTTGCAGCCCATGAGACCGCCTGTGCCGAGTCGATCAGGAAATCGGGATAACGCACTTCCGGATACAGGCGGTAATCGGGCAATATCGCCACCATACCGCGCGATGCCAGCGCCTCCGCGGCAAATTCATAGTCAGGGCGCTCGCCGCTGTTCCAGCTTCCACCATAAAAAAACACGACAACCGGCGCCGGACTCTTGGTACCTGCAGGCGTGTACACATCCAGTTTCTGCCGGGGTCGGGCACCATACGGCACATCCGCAGTTTTGATATAGGTACTGGCTGGAGTCAATGCATTGATTGCCCTGAGCGGCGAGCAGGCCGCCAGTGTCAGGGCAACGGCGATCAATCCAAACACCATCTTGATGGGCAGCATCATTGCAGGTTTGCATTTTGTTTGAAGCAGGTTATTCGTCACGCAGCGATTCGCAACGACAAATCGCAACATGAAGCGAGAATACGTGCAGGCGGAGTTGCGGCAACAAAGCGGCATTATTTGAAGAGCCGCTCTTCCGCGCGGGCGACGCCTTCGCTGGCGCCGCGCAGCACGACAATGTCGCCTGCCTCCAGCACCGTATTCGGTGTGACGTTAAGGCGGGTTTTGCCGCGGCGAATCATTGCCGCCTCGGCGCCCACTTCCTGCAGTTTCAATTCCGCAAGGCGCTTGCCTACCGCTCGCGCACCGTCCGTCAGGCTGACGGAGTGCAGCCTGACATGCAGGTGCTCCTCGTCGTCGGGCGCATCGCTGGCACCGTGGAAGTAACCGCGCAGGGATGCATAACGTTCGTCACGCGCGGCCTGCACCTGGTGAACCACGCGCCGCAGCGGCACGCCCAGCAGCACCAGCGCATGCGACGCCAGCATCAGGCTTCCCTCGATGGCCTCGGGCACCACTTCGGCGGCTCCCGCGTCACGCAGCTTGTCGAGATCGGTATCGTCATGGCTGCGCACGATGACGGGCAGTTCCGGCGCCAGTTCGTGGGCAAAATGCAGCACCTTCAGCGCGGATGGCGTGCTGGCATAGGTCACCACCAGCGCGGCAGCGCGATGAATGCCCGCGGCTACCAGGCTCTCGCGCCGCGCCGCATCGCCGTAAGACACGTTGGCACCGGCCGCCTGCGCCTCGCGGACGCGATCCGGATCGAGGTCCAGCGCATGGTAAGGGATGCCTTCTTCTTCCAGCAGCTTGGCCAGGCTCTGTCCCGTGCGTCCGAAACCGGCGATCAGAACATGCCTTTGGGTAGTCATGGTGCGGGTGGCGATCTGCGTCAGTGCCAGCGACTGCATCATCCATTCATTGGCCGACAGTTTCATCACGATCGCATCCGACTTGGCGATGATGATGGGCGCCACCAGCATGGACAGCACCATCGATGCGAGGATGAGCTGAATCAGCAGCGGATCCATCAAACGGAGGCCGCCAGCCTGGTTCAACAGCACGAATCCGAACTCCCCGGCCTGTGCAAGAAACAATCCGGTGCGGAGCGCCACGCCGGCCGGCGCCCCGGTCAGCCGGGCCAGCAATGCGATCAGGCCGAATTTCAGCAGTACCGGAGCCGTCAGGAGCAGCAGCACCAGCCACCAGTTTTCCAGCACCAGGCGGACGTTGAGCAGCATGCCGACCGTGATGAAAAACAGGCCGAGCAGCACATCCCGGAATGGCTTGATGTCTTCCTCGACCTGGTGTTTGTATTCGGTTTCCGAGATCAGCATGCCGGCGACGAAAGCACCCAGCGCGAGCGACAGGCCGGCCTGTTCGGTGATCCAGGCAGCGCCGAGCGTGATCAGCAGCAGGTTGAGCATGAACAGCTCCTGCGACCGTCGCTTGACCACCACATGGAACCAGCTGCGCATCATTTTCTGGCCGAAGAACAGCAGCAGGGCCAGCACGACGCCGGCTTTCAATCCAGCCCATGTCAGGGTCACCAGCAGATCGCCGCTGTCCTTGGCCAGCGCCGGAACCAGGATCAGCAGCGGCACGAATGCCAGATCCTGGAACAGCAGGATGCCGATGATCTGCCGTCCATGCGGCGATTCCAGCTCGAGCCGCTCCGTCAGCAGTTTGGAGACGATGGCCGTCGATGACATGGTCAGTGCGCCGCCGAGCGCGAACGCGGCACGCCAGCTGATATTGACCAATTGCGGCAATAGAAGCGCCGTCAGCCAACCGAACAGCATGACGGCGGCAATTGTGAGAAAAACCTGTGCCACGCCCAGGCCGAATACGATACGGCGCATAGCTGACAATTTTGGCAATGAAAATTCAAGGCCGATGGAAAACATCAGGAACACCACACCGAACTCCGCCAGTGAGTGCGTTGTCGCATTCTCGCTTGCCCAGCCGAAACCGTGCGGACCGATGACGATGCCGACCGCAAGATAGCCAAGCATGGGAGGCAAGTGCAGCATCCGGAATGCAACGACGCCGAGCACGGCGCTTGCAAGCAGGATGAGGGTAAGTTCAAGAGCCGAAAACATGGATGATGGACTATGGGGATTTAACGCCGGCGCCAGCCATCTCATTGAGCGGCATCAAGGCCGAATTTTTTGTTCTAACTGGCAGGTTTTTTGCTTTACTAATTCGTTTATACTTCCGGCATGAGTGTACCCCATGCAAAAACCCTGCCGAAAGCTTTCGATGAAAAAACCGCGCAGCGAGCAGTTGAACTGGCTTGCGAAACGCTGCAGATCGAAGCAGATGCGATTACTTCATTGAAAGAACGGCTGTCCGGTGAAACAGGCGCCGCATTTGCCAGCGCTGTCGAGATGCTGTTGCAATGCAGCGGCCGTGTCGTCGTGTCGGGCATGGGCAAGTCCGGCCACATCGCGCGCAAGATCGCCGCCACCCTCGCCTCGACCGGAACCCCTGCCCTGTTCGTCCATCCTGCGGAGGCCGCACACGGCGACCTCGGCATGGTGACCGAAAACGATGCCTTCGTTGCCATTTCCAATTCCGGCGAAACCGCTGAACTGCTCGCCATCGTGCCGATCATCAAGCGCATGGGTGCACGCCTGATTGCAATGACCGGCAATGAGGCGTCCAACCTCGCCCAGCTCGCCAACGTCCACCTGAACGTAAGGGTCGACAAGGAAGCATGCCCGCTCAATCTGGCGCCGACCGCCAGCACTACCGCCACGCTTGCCCTTGGCGACGCCCTGGCGGTCGCACTGCTGGATGCACGCGGCTTCCAGGAAGAAGATTTCGCTCGCTCCCATCCCGGTGGCGCACTTGGCCGGCGTCTATTGACCCATGTGCGCGACGTCATGCGCAGCGGAAACGCCATTCCATCGGTCACAGCCGACGTATCGCTATCGGACGCCCTGTTCGAAATTACCCAAAAAGGGATGGCGATGACCGCCGTGGTGGACCAAGATTATCGTGCAATCGGGATTTTCACCGACGGCGATCTGCGCCGCCTGATCGGACATGTACAGGATTTCACCAAACTCGTGATCGCCGATGTGATGCATGCCAATCCGCGCACCATCGGTCCCGACCAGCTTGCGGTGGAAGCTGTCGAGATCATGGAGCAGTTCCGGATCAACCAGCTGCTGGTTGCAGATGTCAACGGAAAGCTGGTCGGGGCACTGCATATCCATGACCTTACCCGCGCCAAGGTGATCTGATGAACGACCAGGTGGTTGCCCGGGCGGCTCGCGTGCGACTGATGATTTTCGATGTCGATGGCATCCTGACCGATGGCAGCCTGCATTACGGACCGGATGGCGAAGCAATCAAGACCTTCAACGTGCTCGATGGACACGGCATCAAGCTGCTGCAGCAATCAGGTGTGGCGACGGCGATCATTAGCGCCCGCAAGTCGGATATCGTCGCCCGTCGCGCGGCCGATCTCGGAATCCGGCATCTCCATCAGGGTGTGCATGACAAGTATGCGGCGTTCAAGCAATTGTTGGCGGATACCGGCTGCAACGAGGACGAAACCGGCTTCATCGGCGACGACGTCATCGACCTGCCGATACTGCTGCGCGTCGGCTTCGCGGCAAGTGTTCCCAACGGGCATATTGAAGTGCGTTCGCGCGTGCATTACGTGACCGATGCTCCCGGCGGGCGCGGAGCAGCACGCGAGTTGTGCGACTTGATTCTGAAGGCGCAGGGAAATTACGAGGCGGCGCTGGCGCCGTACCTGAAATGAATGCGCCGCGCTCGACCCGGCGTTTTCGCCTGTTCATCATCATGGCGCCGATGATCGCGTTGGCGCTCGGCAGTTTCTGGTTGCTGGAAGTCATGCGTCGTTCCGCCAGCGAAGACATTCCCAACGTCACGCGAACCGAGCCGGATTTTTACGTGGAAAAATTTAACTATGTGAAATTGTCCAAGACCGGCGGCGTGCAATATCACATGTCGGGCGAACGGATGACACATAACCCGGCGGATGATTCCTACGACATCGTCAAGCCGGTGGTCAACAATCTGCGGCAGGGAGATGAGCCGCCGATCACCCTGCGGGCGGACCGGGCACGTGTCGTCAGCGATGTCAGCGAAGTACATCTTTACGATAATGTCCGGATGGACCGGCCGGCATCGCCGACCGGAGAACGGATGCATGCCGAGTCGGAATATCTGCTGGTATTGCCTGACGACGACGTGATCAAGACGCACAAGCCGGTCGATATCACCGTGGGGCAATCAAGACTGACCGGTGTGGGCATGATCGCCAATAACGCAACGCGCGAGTTTCAGCTTTCGAGCAATGTCCATGGCACGTATCAAGCCCCGGCGCGATAGACCGGTATACATTGAGGCATTAAGAGAGACTCTTTTCATGAAACGTTTTTTGCTCCTGTCCGTCTGGATGCTTTGCGCGAGCGTCAGTTATCACGCCCACGCGGAGAAGGCCGATTCGGAACAGCCGACAAAGGTCGAAGCCGACCGCATGGCATATGACGACGTCAAGCAGATCAATACCTTCAGCGGCAACGTCGTCCTGACCAGGGGCACCATGATCATGAAGGCGGGCAAACTGGTCGTTACGCAGGATCCGGCAGGCTATCAATATGCAACATTGCTGGCGCCGCCGGGCGGTCTGGCAACGTTCCGGCAGAAACGTGACGGCGGCCCGAACCTATGGGTGGAAGGACAGGCTGAACGCATTGAATACGACGGCAAGGCTGAAGTGGTCAAATTATTTTCGAATGCAAAGATACGCCGCCTGGAAGGCAGCAAACCGACGGACGAAGTAGAAGGCGAATTCATTTCCTACGATAGCCGGGCGGAGTTTTTCACCGTCAATAATGCGCCGGCAGGCAACGCCAAGAACGGCAGTGGACGTATTCGGGCAGTGATTCAGCCGCGCACCGAAGCCAAGGGCCAGTAAGATGGCAAGCACCCTGGTTGTTCGCGGATTGCAGAAAAGTTACGGAACGCGTCAGGTTGTGCGCGACGTCTCCTTGCAGGTGGAAAGCGGCGAGGTGGTCGGACTGCTCGGACCGAACGGCGCCGGCAAGACAACATCGTTTTACATGATCGTCGGCCTTGTTCCTTCGGATGCCGGAGAAATCGATTTGAATGGCGTGGCGATCTCGCGCTTGCCGATTCATCGGCGCGCCGTGCTGGGCCTGTCCTATCTTCCGCAGGAGGCGTCGGTCTTTCGCAAGCTGACAGTGGAAGACAACATTCGCGCGGTGCTGGAACTGCAGCGGGAGAACGACAAACCCTTGTCGCGACAAGCCATCGAGAAGCGTTTGAACACCTTGCTGGCGGAGCTGCAGATCGAAAAGCTGCGTGAGAACCAGGCGCTGTCGCTGTCGGGCGGCGAACGCCGGCGTGTCGAGATTGCGCGTGCACTGGCGACGAATCCGCGATTCGTGCTGCTGGATGAACCCTTTGCAGGCGTCGACCCGATCGCGGTGATCGAGATTCAGCGGATCGTGCGCTTCCTGAAGGAACGCGGCATCGGCGTGCTGATCACGGATCACAATGTGCGCGAAACGTTGGGCATATGCGATCGCGCTTATATCATTAACCAAGGGGCCGTTCTTGCCAGCGGCCGTCCGGACGATATCATCGCGGACGAATCGGTGCGCCGCGTATATTTGGGAGAACACTTCCGCATGTAATGGAAGCCCGGCTGCTATGAAACAGACCCTTCAACTCCGTATTTCCCAACATCTGGCGCTGACGCCCCAGTTGCAGCAATCCATCAGGCTGCTGCAGTTGTCGACGCTCGAACTGCATCAGGAGCTGGAGCAGATTTTGTCGGACAATCCGATGCTCGAGCGCGTCGACGATCCGCTGGATCATTCCATTCGCCTGCTGGCCGACGGCGCGATCAGCCCCCAGGGCACGCAGCCGGATACGCCGGTGCCCAACGATACCGGTTCGGCCGCCGGCGAAGACACAGACCGCCCGTTCGAAGGCGGCGATGGTGCGGATGCGGCTGCTTCCGGCGAAGCGGAATGGAGCTTCGACGATGTGGCGCGCACTTCCAAAGCACCCGAGGACGATGATGCCCGTCCGCAGCTCGAAGCGCATGAAACGACATTGCGCGAACATCTGCTGGAACAAATGCGGGTGTCGGTACGAGAGATGAGGGATCGCGCGCTGCTCGAGTTGATGATCGACGCACTGAATGACAATGGCTACCTGGAAGAGCCGCTGGAAGAAATTCATGCGCGCTTGCCGGAAGAACTCGGGATCGAACTCGAAGAGCTGTCGGTAGCATTGAAAATGCTGCAAAGCTTTGATCCGGCCGGTGTCGGGGCTCGCACGCCCTCGGAATGCCTGGCGATCCAGATCCGCCGTTTTCCGAAGGTGCCGCTGGTAACGCGACGCCGGGCATTGACGATCGTCGAACAACATCTGACGCTGTTCGCACAGCGCGACTTCAACAAGCTCAAGAAGATCCTTGATTGCGACGACGAGGATTTGCGCGAGGCGCAGGCGGTTATCAAGCAATGCAATCCGCATCCCGGCGCGGCATTCGCATCCGACACATCGGACTTTGTCGTCCCTGATGTCATTGTCAAAAAGACCAAGAACGGCTGGCAGGTAATGTTAAATCATGACGTCATGCCCCGCCTTCGGGTCAATGCGCTTTATGCGAATATTCTCAAGCAAAGCAAGGGTGAGGGATCACTCACTTCGCAGCTGCAGGAAGCCAAATGGCTGATCAAGAATATGCGTCAGCGTTTCGACACGATATTGCGCGTTGCACAAGCCATCGTCGACAGACAGCGCAACTTTTTTTCACACGGCGCAGTCGCAATGCGCCCCCTTGTCTTGCGTGAAATTGCTGATACACTGGGTCTACACGAAAGTACCATTTCTCGTGTGACAACACAGAAGTACATGTTGACCCCCCATGGCATGTTTGAGTTGAAATACTTTTTCGGCAGCCATGTCGCGACGGAAGCAGGGGGTGAAGCCTCGTCGACCGCGATACGAGCGCTCATCAAACAATTGATAGGAGCCGAAGACCCCAAGAATCCATTCTCAGATAGCAAGATCGCGGATATGTTAGGGGAACAAGGTATGGTCGTTGCGCGAAGAACCGTCGCCAAGTACCGTGAAGCGTTGAAAATCCCCCCTGTCAATCTGCGCAAGTCTCTCTAGGTAGTTCCTTTGTAGTTGCCATCCGTTGCTGTGTTCCGGCGTAGCCCGCTACGCGGACACGTTGCGAACCGCCAGCGACACTATCCATAGGAGTGCTGTATGAATCTCATGATCAGTGGACAACATCTCGATTTGACTCCCGCCATTCGCCAATACGTAGAGAGCAAACTGGAAAGGGTGCTCCGCCATTTCGATCATGTCATCGATGTCGCGGTCATACTGGGAGTCGAAAAACCCTCCGAAAAAGATAAAAGGCAAAGAGCTGAAGTCAATCTGCGAGTGAGAGGCAATGTGATACATGTGGAAAGCTTTGCGGAAGATCTGTACGCAGCGATCGATTCGTTGATCGATAAGCTGGACCGACAGGTTTTGAAATACAAAGGCAAAACGCAGGATCATCAGCATGAAGCGATCAAGCGCATGACGGAAGACCTGCCTGCAGCCTGATCAATCAACAAAAGCAGCGATGCAAAAAGGGCGCATACATGGCGCCCTTTTTCATTCCGGTCCAGCCCTTCAAATGTCGGCGGGACGACTGCAGCGTCCGGTCAGGCCCGATACAATAGCCTGAATTACATCAGTCGCTCCCGCCATGACCGAACATATCATTGCCGCTGTCAGAAACAACATCGGCTTCATCACTCTTGACCGGCCGAAGGCGCTCAACTCTCTGTCGCTTGATATGGTCCGCGCCCTCACCCGCGCATTGATCTCGTGGCGCGACGATCCGGGCATCGCCGCCGTGATAGTACGCAGTACAAGCGAGAAGGCGTTTTGCGCAGGTGGCGACATCCGTTTTTTCTATGACGCCGGCAGGGCGACGCCGCAATCCGGCAGCATGCTGATCGAAGACTTTTTTACCGAGGAATATGCGCTCAATCATTTGATTCATCACTATCCCAAGCCCTATGTGGCGCTGATGGACGGGATCGTCATGGGCGGCGGCATGGGTATCGCACAGGCGGGTCCTGCAAACCGGATGCGTATTGTCACCGAACGCACGAAGATGGCGATGCCGGAAGTGAACATCGGTCTTTTCCCCGACGTCGGCGGCAGCTTCTTCCTTTCCCGAACGCCCGGCAGAATCGGGGTTTATCTCGGAGTGACTGGCGAAACCATAGGCGCAGCCGACGCGATCCATGCTGACCTTGCGGACGTATTTATCCCGTCAGGGCAAACCGCGGCGCTTCTGCAATCACTGGAAACAACGCCAGCAACGGATGTCCGCAACACTATTGCACGATTCGCCGAACCGTTCGCATCGCAAGCGGCACTCGAAAACAGCACACTCGCCGGGAACCGTGCCGCGATCGACAGACATTTCCGGCATGACGACTTGCAGGCCATTCTTGCCTCGTTGGCGGCGGACGGTGAAGCATTCGCTCAACGCACTTTGGAAACGATGCAAAAACGTTCGCCATTGATGATGTGCGTTACGCTTGAACAGTTGCGCCGCGGTGCGAGCATGCGCCTGGCGGATTGTCTTCGGATGGAGCGGACGATGGTACGGCGCAGCTTCG
>NZ_DASZBA010000116.1:0-32939 GCF_035944575.1 Noviherbaspirillum sp. | reverse complement strand
ATCGGCTGACGAGCGATGTCCATACGCAACGCCGCGACGAACGCATTATCGCGGCGTGCCGAACACCTGAGTCCAATAGATGGTGGCCTTGCTTTGCGCATTGATTGCATATGCCGCCCCCATCTCCTTGAATTCGCCATTCATGATGTTCACGCAATGCCCCGGGCTGGAGAGCCAGCCTTCCACCACCTGCTTCGCGGAGCCCTGGCCGGCCGCCACATTCTCGCCGACCATCCGCCACGCATATCCTTCCCGTGTCGCCCGCGGCCCCGCCGTGCTGCCGTCGCGCCCTTCATGGCCGAAATAATCGTACTTCGCCATATCCCGGCTGTGCTTCAACGCAGTGGCCGCCAGTGTCGCGTTCCAGCGCAGTGCCGGCGCCGGTTTGAACTTCTTTGCGCCGCAGCTGCGTTCCCTGGCACGTGCGGCATTCACCAGCGACAAGACTTCCCGTCCCGCCTTTTGCCAGTCGCCGAGATCGGCGCTGAGAAGCGGTTGCGCCAGCACGATCTGCCACTGATTTCCCTGCCGGGACACGCCTGCCGCCGAATAGCGCTTGCTGAGCAACAGCCGGCAATCGCTCTTGACGGCAAAGTTCATTGCATCCCTGGCGTTTGACGGACCGGACAGGGTTAGCACTTCGGCACGCGCCGCTTGATAGCCGGAAGTGCGCAGCGCCTCCATCAACTTATCGCCCCGTTCGACTTTCAACCGGGCGAGCGACGGCTCGGCCACGAGGGGCGGCAGCGGCTCGGGCGCAGTGTCCTTGCATTTCTGCGGCGATGCGCGATAGGCATTGATCATGGCAAGTAATTCATCGTCCGGTGCGGCCTGTGCCGATGCCGAAAACAGCAAGCTGGTCAGCGCAAAGGCGCAGGTGGCCCGATCTAGTTTCATGCGAAATGTCATGTGAAGGAAGTGGTTGGTGGTAACGATTTCGTCGTTCGCCTCTGGACAAGTTCCAGAGGATTTTCACTACGGTTTGACACGCTTATGCATGGCTACAACGAAATAGAAATTTTTAAGTATCAATCGTTTATTTATTCAAAGATGCGTCAAAGCCCTGGGATAAGATGCGACCCGTCTGTGCCGATGCGCCGTGGAGCTGGTGGTGAGCGTCGCAGGTGGTGCTTGCACCTGATGCCCGCGTTGCGACATATCCGCGTTTCACACCGGGCAGACGATTCGCACGGAGCTTTGAAAGCTGGCCGACAACGGGTCCACGACACTGGTCACCCTGTATCTTTCCGCAGATGGCAATACGCTGAGCATCAACGACGACGGAGAAATCACCGACTTCGTCAAGCAGCGGTAGATTCGCTCTTAAGCCGCTTCCTGTTTCCGGAAGTGCAGACGATGTACACCGCGCTTTATGTTTCGCCTGTAACATGAAGCGCGATGCTGCAATCTTCACTGTGACAGCATTCATTACTGCATTTCATCCTTCAATATACAGAGAACCGTGTTTCGAACGGCACGTCCATCCTCAATAGTGCCGGTCCCTGTTTAACCACTCCCTGGGTGAAAGTCCGACCTTCGCCGCGAAGGCACGTGACAGCGCGGGCGGATTTGCGTACCCGAGCTGTTCGGCCAGCATCTTGATCGGGCGCCCTTCGCGCAACCCCATCTGGGCCAGCGCGATGCGGCAGCTCACCACATAGTCCGCCGGGGTCTGCCCCACCACCTGTTTGAATACGGTTGCAAAACTCGTCCGTGACATGCCGGCGCACTGCGCCATGCGTTCCAGCGTCCAGGCGTCGCCAGGCGCCTCATGAAGCGCTATCAATGCAAGTGATATCCGTGGATGGGAAAGTCCTGTGATCATGCCGGGCTGTATGCCTGCCTCTTCCGGGTGATCCAGCAACCACCGCAATAACTGGATCAACACCACCTCGAACAGCCGGTCCGCCAGGATGCGCTGACCGCACCGCACGCGGTCGGTCTCGGCGAACAGCAGCGCAAGCGCAGGCTCCAGGCCATCCACCTCGGCCAGCCGCAACCGGATGAACGGCGGCAGGCTGCGGGCGAATGGATTGTCATCGCCTCCTTCGAACTCCAGCGCGGCGCAGGTGAAGTCCGAGCCGTCCTCGGGCGGGTTATGGAAATGGTGGGTAAGCGGCCTGGGGTAGAACAGCAGGGTCGGTTCATCCAGAACCAGTTTTTCCGGGCATCCACCAGCGCCATGGTGCGTCACTTCCATCCTGCCGCGCCGGAGCACGTGCAGGAATCCGCGCCCGACGCTGCGCTCATATTTTTGCAGGCCGCACAAAGGCCCCGAATGAAAGAAGCTGACGCGCACACCGAAGCGCTTCAACAATACGGACAACCTGTCGATAGGGGGCTGGTCGGTCATTTAAACGAAAAGGTATGAGTTTTGAATGAAATGATCCTAATGATACGCAGATATTTCCCATACTGCACATCACTGGAGCAGTCGGAAACACCACTCCGACTGTTCCGGGACATATCCATTTTCATCAATCCATCCTTTGAAAGGCACACACCATGCAACGCATCAATATGAACACGGAACTCGTCCCTGACGTCAGCCGGGACCTGCTGAAGCAAATCCATACCGCATTCAATGCGACGCCCAATATGTTCAAGGCGGTGGCCAATTCCCCGGCAGCGCTCAGGAGCATGTGGGGCGCATTCAGCGCACTTGCCGGTGGCTCCATCGATGCAAAGCTCGGTGAGCAGATCGCAGTGGCCATCGCAAACCGCAACCATTGCGAATACTGCCTTGCTGCCCATACCCTGCTTGGAAAGAAGGCAGGCGCCAGCGCGGACGAAATGGCCTCCGCACAACTTGGCCGCGCGGCCGACCCGAAAACCGCCGCCGCCCTCGCCTTCGCGCTCAAGGTGGTAAATGAGCGTGCCCATCTATCGGATGACGACGTCGCGGCCGTGCGCGCAGCCGGATTCACCGATGAACAGATCGTCGAGATCATGGCGCACGTGGCGCTGAACCTGTTCACGAACTACGTCAATGTCGCATTTGACGTACCGGTGGACTTCCCGAAAGTCGCACTCAACAAGCAAGTCGCATACAGCAATTAAGATGGCGGTGCCGGCCGCAGCGGCCCATGCCATTGCAGCCGGCAAATCAACCTGGAGGACAACATGCGAGAGTTTTCCCTATATCCCGAACTGGATGTCGTCGAGTGGATCAATACGACGCAGCCGATCCGTATGACCGATCTGCGCGGCCGCGTCGTGGTGCTGCATGCCTTTCAGATGCTGTGTCCGGGCTGCGTGCAATACGGCATTCCCCAGGCGGAACGTATCGCGCGCGCATTTCCGCGCAAGGATGTCGCGGTGCTGGGCCTGCATACGGTCTTCGAACATCACGATGTGATGACACCGGCGGCATTGCGTGCGTTTGCAAGCGAATACCGGTTGAGCATGCCTATCGGGATCGACCGTCCGGCGGACGAAGGGTCGATACCCCGGACGATGAAACTGCTGCAGTTGCGAGGGACACCCACCCTGGTGATATTCGACAAGACCGGCAGGGTCAGGCATCAGCATCTTGGACAGGTGGATGATCTGCGGGTCGGTGCGGAGATCGGAGCCTTGCTCATGGAACAGGCAAAGAACGACCGGCCGGCCAGTGCCGACAACGGGACTGCACTGCTCCGGACAGGAGAATGTGATGACGAGGCTTGCCGCGTGAATGAGCCTCCGCCTCTCGCCTGAATGTTTTCAAGCAGGAGGAGCGATCGCAGTCGGGATCGTATGCCATCAGGCAAGGCTGCCCAAGCGGATCGCCGCCCGCGAACCGGAATGTTAATTTTTCATCTAAAGGGCGTTTCCGGTTCAAACAGTTCCGGTTCAAACAGTGCTGGCAAAGGGAGTGCCGTTCCTTCCCGCCGGCATGTCATCCATCACTAACAAGAACAGAGCGCCCATGAAAAAACTAGCCGTCGCCCTATCCGGCCTGCTCGCTGCGGGCAGCATCGCAGCGCAGGGTCGTCCCGCGTCTCCTGAAGAACCACTGCCCGATGTCATCACCACCATTCAAGGCGGCTTGCGTGCCGAACGCCTGGCGTCGCTCGAATTTCCGTGGGGCATGGCACTATTGCCTGACGGGCGCCTGCTGATCACTGAAAAGCCGGGCCGGCTGCGGATCTTCAGCGACGGACGCCTGTCCGCCCCGGTGAAAAACCTGCCAACGGTCTCCTACCAGGGAGACTCCGATCAGGGCGGCCTGCTCGACGTAGCAATCGATCCCGACTTCGCGCGCAACAAGCGCATCTATTTGTCGTACTCCGAGGCGGCGGACGGGCAGCCGGTGGAATTGGCCGAAACCGGCGATACGCGCGTCAACAGGAAGGTGGACCTGAAACAGATATTGCGCGGCGGCGCGGTGGCAAGCGCCACGCTCGACGGCGAACAGTTGCGCGATGTGCAGGTCATCTGGCGGCAGGTGCCGAAGACCATCGGACGCGGTCATTTCGGCCACCGGCTGCTGTTCGGCCGCAACGGCACGCTCTTCATCACCTCCGGCGACCGTATGCGCTTCGAGCCGGCGCAAAGTCTGGAAACGAATCTCGGCAAGATCGTGCGCATCAATACCGACGGCTCCATTCCGAAGGACAATCCGTTCGCCGGCAAGGAAGGGGCCCGCGGCGACATCTGGAGCCTCGGCCATCGCAACATGCTGTCGATTGCGATGCACCCGGAATCCGGCCAGATATGGACATGGGAAATGGGCCCAAAAGGTGGCGACGAGATGAACCTCGTCCAGCCGGGAAAGGACTACGGCTGGCCCAGCGTCAGCAACGGCGACAACTACGACCGGACCATCATTCCGGATCATCCTTCCAACCCCGATTTCACGGAGCCGGTTCGGTCCTGGACCCCGGTGATCTCGCCGTCGGGCGCGTTGTTCTACCGCGGCTCACTGCTGCCGTGGCGCGGCAGCGCGCTCGTCGGCGGGCTTTCGACGAAGGGATTGATCCGCCTGACGATCGACGGCGAGCGCATCGCGAGCGAAGAGCGCATCGACCTGCGGCGACGGGTGAGGAATTTCATCGAAGCGCCGGACGGGACATTGCTGCTGATTACGGATTACAAGAACGGCGAATTGATGCGCCTTCGGCCTGCAGCGCCTCCGGGTCGGTAAAAGCGCAGGACCTGGAAGGCACATCCGGACCGCACTGCTTATGATCCAAACAGGTCAGTCGTGTTTCTGCCCGGCGTGGCTCCAACCTGCCCGTTCGATATTAAAAATCCTCCCCGTACCGGCATCCGGAATGAAAAACATCAGCCGGCTTTAACCCTGGGCATCGGCTTTGCTTCCGAAGCAGCGGGATGTTCAGGCGTACGGTAAATGACCACCAGCGCACGCGACTCCCCTTTCAATGATCTCCCGCGGTGGGGAATCCGTGAATCGAAATAGACGCTGTCGCCAGGTGAAAGCACCCATAGCCGTTCTTTGCCTTCCACGACAAAGCCGAACTCGATCTCGCCGTCCAGGATGAAGAGAAATTCCTCGCCATCGTGCTCGAAACGAACATCCTTTTCGATATTGGACGGAAAGACCATGATGAACGGGTCCATGTGCTTATGCCGCTTCTTCTGGGCGAGCGATGTGTAGTCGTAGCCGAATGAACTCCCGCCCCGCAGCACCGGTTCCCGTTCCCAGGATCGCACGATGCAAATACCGTCATTGCGTTCCGCCGACGATTCGGAGCCCAGCAAATCGCCGAGTTCGATTTTCAGCACTTCCGCCAATTTGACCAGGGTTCCGATCGGCGGAATCACCTTGGAGTTTTCGATCTTCGACAAATACCCTTTTGTGAAACCGGTTGCTTTGGCCAGTGCATCCAGTGTGAAATCGCGCGCGCTGCGGAGGTCATGAATGCGCCGCCCCAATCGCTGTTCGACGTCGGATAGCTGTGTTTGTGGTTCAAAAGTTTTGGTGTCGGTCATATTCTCCGCATTTTGAATATTGTGGAAGGCAGCGATTGCTCTTCAGGAAGTTGATTCTTGATGTCGTCAGGTGGTCGAAACGTGGGACAGGCAAACCACATTATTTCTCATCCGGCGCGATTTATCTGTTTGCCTGAGCGGAATCATTCTTAAAGACAGACTCCATTGCTCTGCATCAATGCAGTCTATCCGAATGGCTATGAAACTTTTTTTATATTTGTTGCATATTGAGATACCTATGCTATTCTAGGCTGCATTCCAGACGCTCGGCGTGAAATCCGCTCTGCAATCTGGTTTTCGGCCTGAAGGCAATCCTGCCGCAACTCGTCCAGAAATCAGGAGAAATCAATGAGCACCACCATGGAAAAACGGCTTTCCGGGAAGCTGGAGCCTACAGTCAACGGCTCCACCTATGTCGACCCCGCCCAGCTCGAATGGAAACCAACCAAATTCAAAGGCATCCAGATCAAGCCCTTGTACGAAGATGCAGCCAATGGCGAGCTGACCTGCCTGCTCAAATGGGAACCGGGCACAACGCTTCCGTTTCACCGCCACCCGGAAATCGAGCAATCCTTCGTCCTGGAAGGATCGTTCTATGATCATGACGGTATTGCCCGCGCCGGCCAGTTCACCTGGCGCAAACCCGGCTCTCTTCATGAAACCAGATCGGATGAAGGCTGCATTATCCTGGCAATCTACCGCAAGCCAAATGTTTTCTTCGACGTCGATTCAGGCTTCTGACCCGCGCCGGGGCCTGGCACGGAGACCTCAATGCCATATGTCGTAACCGACGCATGCATCAAGTGCAAATTCATGGAATGTGTGGAGGTTTGCCCGACCCACGCCTTCCATGAAGGCCCCAATATCGTCGTCATCAATCCGTCCGACTGCGCCAATTGCGCGCTCTGCGAGATGGTTTGCCCGGTCGCCGCCATCGTGTCCCGCGCCGGCTTGCCGCAAGCGCTTGCCGACTATGCGGAACTGAACAGGCGGCTGGCAAGCCAATGGCCGAAAATCACGGCCAAAGGTGTCGTGCCCCCTGATGCGCAGGAATGGGCCGACGTGGCGGACAAGGGACGCTTCCTCGAAGGCGCATGATCCGGCCGGCAGGCGACCGGACGGACATCGTCTTTTACTGCCCTGCTACCAGAATCCCGCGCTCCCGCGCATTCGCCGCTCTCGCAACGTCATAGCAGATCACCTTCGCCACCTTGTCGGCCGTCTCTTCGTCGTACAGCTTCGCCAGCACATGCAAAGCGGTATCGATGCAAAGGCTGACACCGCCTCCTGTCACCTGGCTTCCCAGATCGACGATTCCGGCACGGTTCAGCCTGACATTGGGAAAGCGCTCCCTGAACACCTCAAAGGGGTCAACCTCCCCATCCGCATAGCTGGCCTTCGTTGTCGCCTCTTTTCCATCCAGCAGGCCGGTGGCCGCGAAAATCATCGCCCCGGTGCAGACGGAAGCAGTGAGCGTTTCACGGTGCGCACCGATAAAATCCAACGCCTTCCGATTACTTACCTGCTTGGGCCAGCCCGGACCGCCACAGATGATGAGCGCATCGATCGGCGGACTGCTCGAGAAACTGTGATGAGCTTTGACCACGAGGCCATTGGCGAGAAGGACATCACCGCCATTCTCGCTGACGAGGAACATTTCAAGGTCCGGGATGACGCGCTTTGCCATCGAGAAAGTCCCGAAAATGGCGATCTCGATAGGCTCCACGCCCTCGTAAACAAAAATTCCGATTTTTTTCATGGTCATTCTCACCGATTTGATATAGAGTTTCCTAATACGAAACCCATACTAATCCGGATGCGAATAAAAATCAAAGCTGTTCGATTGTGATTCGGCGCTTTGAAAGCTCACCATTTACCGCTCAAGCGAAGGTGGTTGAGACACTGCCCATGCGAGCAGCACCTGCACGCTGACGCCCAGTTTTACAAGACGAGACTATTTGCCTAACCAGCGTTTCACTTTTGTTTCAAAGACTCATGCAGTAATCACCTACAAGGAGAGTCGTCATGAAAGTCGTGAATCAGGGCCGTCGGAATGCAGTGAAAATGGGGTTGGCCGCAAGCGCCGGCATCGTGGGCGCACCCATGGTTGCAAAGGCGCAGACGCCTATCAAGCTCAAGCTGCAAAGCACATGGCCTCAAAAATCGATCTTCCATGAGTTCTGCGCTGACTTCGCCCGGTACACCGACAAACTGTCGGCCGGAAAGCTGAAATTCGAAGTGCTTGCCTCCGGAGCGGTCGTTCCCGCGCTGCAGGTCATGGACGGCGTGAGCACCCGTGTTATCGATGCGGGACATGGCGTACCCGGCTTTTGGTTCGGAAAAAACCCTGCATTCGGCTTGTATGGCGCCGGCCCCAGCTTTGCAATGGACTCTAACCAAATGCTGGGATGGATCGAATACGGCGGCGGCGCCGCGCTCTACGAGGAGTTGCTCGAAACGGCACGCCTGGATGTCGTCAGCATTCTTCATGGCCCGGTTCCGGTGGAGCCGCTCGGCTGGTTCAGAACTCCCGTCAATACCGTTGCCGATCTCAAGGGAATGAAGTTCAGAACTTCAGGACTCGCGGTGGAGCTGTTCGAAGAGATGGGAATGGCGCCGACCCAGATGGCGCCCGGCGATATCGTGCCGGCGCTCGATCGCGGCGTGCTCGATGCGGCTGAATTCGCCAACGCGACGGATGACCGCATGATGGGCTTTTCGGACGTCACCAAGAACTATTATCAGCAGAGCTATCACATGGCGAATAACATATTCGACCTGATGATCAACAAGAAGGTCTACGCCGGTCTGCCGGAAGAGCTCAAAATGACGCTCAAGTATGCGGCGATGGTCACGAATTCCGACATTTCCTGGAAGTCCATGGATCGGATGTCGACTGACCTGCTTGAGCTGATGCGAACCAAAAACGTTCAGGTCCGGAAAACCCCGGCAGTGATTCTTGAAGCACAGCTGCAGGCGTGGGAAAAGGTCATTGAACGGCACTCCGCGAGGAATCCGTTGTTCAAGAAGATCGTGGATTCCCAGAAAGCCTGGGCCAACCGAGTCGTCTGGTGGCAGGACACCACCGTTATGCCCACGTCCTACGCTTACCGGCATTACTACGGCAAACGGCAACCCAGCAAGTAACGGTGACGGGCAGGCGAAAAATGCACTGCATGGCGACGGTGAATATCCAGTGGCGGCTACAAGGTACGTGGAGAACCTGTGTGGTGTAGCGCACGTAGGCCGCCGAATTGCGGCTTCGATATCGGACATCGTGGCTAAATGCGTTCTGGCTCGCCGGAACGGAACGGCCCATGACTATTCAGCCTTCGGCGCCATTCATGTCGATGACTATTGCAATGGACATGAATGGCGCAGCCTTCCATCTGCAGAGATCAAAGGCGCGCGTTGGTGGTACGTCAGTTCAAGCCAATAGAAGCCGAGCAGAAACCTATCAAGGCATGCCTGCCCTGACCCGCTTCTGGATGTACCGAGGCTATTTCGCCATGCTTTCCCTGGCGTGCGTCGATTCCGATCGAAGACCGTGGCGGTGCAGCTGCATATGGAGTAACGGGAATGGCTTTCCCGAAGAGTCGAGCTCTGATCGCCCTACGACGTCGAAGCCCATTCGCAGATAAAACCCGACTGCCTGCTCATTCTGCTCGTTCACATCGACCGTACGTGCTCCCAATGAGTACACCGCGTATTCAAGCAGCCGCCGTCCCAGCCCCTTCGCACGAACGACTGGATCCACGAAAAGAGCTTCGAGCTTTTCCCCGTCCACCCCGACAAATGCAACCAATTGTCCGGATATATCGCGGATACATGAAAGGCTCATTGCGCCAATCAGGCCGTCACGGACAAAAGGCTTGAAATATTGAATATCCGTTTCGGTCAGAAAACGGTGGGTCGCACGCACTGAAGCCTCCCACACTTCGACCAGTCGCAATCGATCACCTTCCTGGACAGGAAATATTTTTTCGTCGAGCTGCATAGTGTTAAACACGAGAATTCTGGAAACCGACATTGTCCAACAAATCAGGTACCCAATCCGATATGCGGCAGCAGGAATGCATCCCATGTAAATCCAGTCGATCAGCTCCTTCCACTCTGAAGAAAGCTTCATCCTGACGGGTTAATTTTTCGCGTTGAAAGCCTCATGATAAGAAACCCGGCCTTTGGGGACAACAGCGCAGAACGACATCGCCTGAAAGTATTCGGGCGGCACATCGGGCAGAACCAAGGCGGCCTCCGGCCTGAAGCCGAAGCGCGCATAACAGCGTGGATCCCCCAACAGGACACAACCGGCAGCACCCGTTCCCTGCAATTCCGCGACGGCTCTGCGCAATAGCTGGCTTCCAATTCCTCGCCCTTGCCATTCCGGTGTCACAGAAACCGGCCCTATCCCGTACCATCCATCCGTGCCATCCGAGATCGATACCGGCGACGCGGCGATATGCCCGATTACCCTGTCATTGTCCACAGCGACGAGCGAAAGCGCCAACGCCCCCTCACTCCAGCGGCACACCCATGGCGTTCCATGTACCGATAAAGATATCGAACGGAGACATTGCATGTGCTGACATTGCAATCTCCTTGAGGGCCGTCTGGAGTGGTCCAATACCTGAGCTATGCCACGACGCGGCGCCGGCCAGGATGCATTGTCAGGCCGCCTGGCCACGATGTCGTGTTGCGGCAGTCCTCGTGCGTGTAGTAGCCCTGGTGTACGACCACTCAATCAATTCCAGCAGGTAATCCACAGGGACTGCGCTGACATCCACGACGGTGACCCAGTGAAATCTGGCCATGTAACGCGCCGGCTTGATGCCTGGTACGCCGGTCAGTTCCAGGAAACGTTCGGGCGTGGTGCGAATGCTGAAGCGCCACTTTTCCGGCTCACTGGTCTTGAAGTAAGCGAACTTTTTACCGCCAGCGTAGTAGACAAGCACATTGCTGGGCGGCCCGAAAAGTTTGGAAGATGAGCCGGGGTAACGACCGCAAAGCGCTTTTACATCTGCAACATTCATTTGCTCTCCCTGAGTGGCCTGACGCGGCGTTAACCGACATTAACCGGCACATTGAAAGTGCATCGGCGTTGAATACCAAGCTAGCCAACGTCAATCGGTGGCTGGTTTCCGACGAACTCGACAGGATAGTCACTGCATTCTTCTTCGTCCGGAGCTTCCCATAACTTGCTTGCCATCTCGAAAATATGATCTGGCACCACCATGGCAAAGGTTGCACCTTTCTCTATATTCCGGCGGCGCACGCGCTCGCGCCGTACCTCGAGCGGTGCATCCAGTACGTGCAACTGAAGCTCGACACCTTCTTCCTGTACCTGCTGGCAGAACCTGTTCCTGGCGTGTCGCTCGATCAAGCCAAGCTCAAGTATCACATCGCCCCCTGAAGACAGGATTCGCCGACTGTGATTCCAGATCAAGCCAAGCAATCGCTCCTTCCTTTCGATGTACCAGGAAGGTACAAATTCATCGGGTCGATCAGGACTGAAGAGGACGACGAACCAATCGTCCAGGGCAATATGAATGCCCTGAATGCGCTTCGCCAGAATAGAGGCATAGGTCGACTTTCCTGCGCCGACGGGCCCTTCTATTAAATAAACTTTCGGCATACGATGAAATTGGACACTTGGTTGAGATGTCTGATATCTGGATTACGTCGTGCCACGAAGTGGTCCCGACGTGGACGAATCATTAAATGTAGCTGCATCACGTGCACGATAAAAATTCATTCTCCAGTTGGTTTCCCAGTTAACGCCACCATCGGCCGAAAACGCCTGTTCCCATCGTGGGTGATCAGGATCCCCGGTGTACCAAAGAAAGCGGATCCGGACCGGAGCAGCGTTGAGAACGCCATCGGCGTAGAAAGTCCCGATGCCGTCTTCAAACGCGCCCACGACCGGCACATCGATTTGGCCAGGCTGCCTTGAATCGAGCCACCAGATTGACCATTGCCCATTGCCTGGATTAAACGAGCGAAGTGCGATGGCGCGATAAGGGCCCTCCGGCAAATGGAGCAGATTGTCTTCCACGTTACCAAAGCCTCCGAGTATCGGCTGCGTTGACATTTCGCCGTCGAATTCAACCCATTCAGTGCAACCTACAAGCCGTTCCCGAAGTCGTCGATGTCGTACATGCCAATCACCAACTGCGAAACTGAAATCGGAAGGAGTGCCTGCTGCTGGTCCAAGTGCCATGTTGTTGTTCCTTGTATGAATGGTGGAGATGACGGCGCCAAAAGGACAGTAAAACGGCGAAGCCGCGGAACGCTGCTATGTGCCTGAGTCGATCCGCCTGTTCGGCTTCGCATGCACAAAGCAGGGCTGCAGGTTGCCCTCTCCTTCCTTGACCAGTCATCGCCGACGGCATCGTGCGCGATGCGGCGAAATCATGCCGGCGAAAAGGTCGTGAGGGCGTCGTCGCGAGTGTGAGCAGATGCTTGCCTTGTTATGTCTATGCGCATTCTTAGTTTTAACGCTGAGTTCAACGGCGCCGTATGGCGTCGGTGTGCAACGATAAGTTATGCTTTTTCAGCCATCGTGCAACTACGAAATAAAGCAAAGCACCGATCATTCCACTGTAAAGACAGACCTTATGCAGGACCTCTACGGAAATGAAGCTCAAGAACGGGTTAACCCTCAAAAATGGAGCAAAGGGTTCTAGATCGGAATGCATCAGGCTATCAAGCAATACGTGACTGTACGCTCCTATAAATGCGCTGAAGACTGTAACAGGCCAACTGATTGGCAAAAAATGTGCCGCTCCAATAATGCGAAGACCGAATTCAGCTGCGTATTTTCCGGTTACCGCAGACACTGCTCCTATTAAGGTTGCGCCGATGTAGGTATGAGTGAATCCGTGAAGATGTCCCTCTCCGCTCAGTAGAACGATCAAGGGCTGGATATCCATGATCACCTGGGCCCATCCGAAAACCATAAGCGAAAAACTCCCCTGAAGCACTGCTTTCAGCAGGATGCCTGGGCCCATATGGAATGGAGTAAATGGCACTCGCCTATACCTTATGCATAACGCCGAGCTGACCTGCGCGGCGCGCCAGAGTCCAGCGATGAGTTAAAAAGAATTTTGGCATTGAACTACTTCCTTACCAATACGCTGCAGCCTGTATTCGAGCGTCTTCCCGCTCCGATAAAAATCGCGTTGATTACGAACAAACCACAATAATTCCATATTTCAAAGATGGATTTGTCCGCGCCAAATTGCACCAATACGCCTACTAAAAACTTCCAGCGAAAACGAATACAACTTTGCAAAAAAGAGTGGCGAATTGCAAAGGAATCGGCAGCCTGAAGAGTAACGTAATAATTGACGTCGCACGCGAAGTCATTGGCAGCAATGTAGTTGTCGAGGTTAACACAGAATCAAAGCTCTCTATCGGTGCTTGTAGAGACTGAATCACGCATAACGCAGCAAATGCCAACTCGTGCGATTGCCATGCTTGCCTCCGTCGGTTGCGATGCCCGCGCATCTCAACTTCAGGAGTATCTACCTTCACGGGTGGAGGGAGTCCATGTCATTGGCTAAGCTGCCGTAGCGTGTCAGTTTGAGTGAGGGGTTAGGCCTCCCTCGCGGGACGCTCCTATCGCATAGAGTTCAGTCCGAACATGTTCCCTTCCGTATCTATGCACACGGTCACCCAGCCAAATTGACCAATGGAGAACTTGGGACGCAGGACCGTGCCGCCAGCTGCCGCTACCCGTGCTTGTTCCACGGCGCAGTCACTCACACTGAAGTAGACCATGGTGCCGCCGGGTCCCGGTCGGGCATGGGGAGACTTGACGAGCGCGCCGGCTGCGCCGTACGCGTTCATGTTGGCGGAGAACCCTCGCATCAAAGTCTCTCCAGTTGGATCGCCAATCGGTTCCAGCAAATGCTGGAACACGGCCTCGTAGAAGGCCGAAGCCCGGTCCATGTCGTCCACATACAAGTCGAACCAGCCAATCGCGTTCGCCCTATCCATCGCAAGCTCCTTAGTCGTGGGTAAAGGTGTGAGACTAGCGAGTTTACGCAGTTCAGTCTTGTATAGATCAGACGCCGAAGCGCTTTCGGTACCGCGCTGGCGTATAGCCGATGGCTTGCCGAAACGCATGTGTGAAGTGGGCCTGATCGGCGTACAGGTCGAGGTAGTGCGTTCGGAAGGACTGCTGCACACGCAGCACTTTGAGTAAGTCGTGCGGAGCAAATCCGGTGAGCCGCTTGAGCGTGCGCTGCAGCTGCCGGGGGGATAGGCCAAGCAGTGCCGCCATATCGGCCACGGATCGAATTGCGTCTAGGTTCGACAGGATGGTCGCAGTGACTGCGTTCGCACGGATGTGGCCATCCGCCATGCACCATCGCACGAACTCTGAGAGCACCTGCGCCATGGCTGCGAACTCAAGACCCACGAGAAGCTGGTTAGTCTGTATCAACGGCAACGCGCCTCGATAGGACGTGCCGACATACCGATTCAACAATTCGTTCCGATCCCCCTGCCAGACACCAGGATAGAGCTGAATCCCGACGTAGTGGAACGACTTTCCAAGGTTGAGCGTAATGGCCTCGGTATGAAGCGCTGTAATCCCGGCGATCGTAGTGTCAGCCAAGTTAAACAGGAGGTTCACGCATGCATCGGGCAGCGCGTGATACTGGAAGTCCTCAGACAGTATGGCAAGCGTCCGTAGTTCCCAAAAACAGTGGACTACGTCGGATAGCTCGTCGGGCGGTGGAAGCTCCGTGTAACGCACGGCCGAACCACGCACCGAAAATCCATCTTGAGTTGGGGAGTACATGAGTTGTTGATTCGGGTCAGCAGTGCGACGAACGGTAGATTGGCAAGCGATGCTCTGTTGGCAAGGCCTAGCGTGAAAAATAACCTGCGGCGAAGCCGTCTGTGTTCATTGGCATGTTAGACGTCCTCCGCTAGATTTACGAGTTTTTGCAAGGCCGAAACGGCCGGCAAAACGCTTGGATGTGTCCTAACTCATTCAGTACCAATATATTGAGCTACAGTCGCCCATTCAGAACTTCATCTATTCTGTCGCATTTCGCGGCCTGAATTAGGTCGTGCGACTGGTGCAGGACTTCCTCACTGTCCTTGGCCTCAGGCTCTCCTGCCTCGTTACTCCATACTTTCTGTATAGCAGACGTAAGCTTGCCTGCCGCAGTCTCAATCTCGCTTCGCGTCTTCGCCATGACGTTTAACTTGAATTAGGATGAAAAAATTTCTGTCTAACCTGGCGACTTGTCCGTCTAACCTTGCACAAGAATTCAGCCGGAGGCCTTGCCAGTCTGACCTCCGGCGGTTCCCTGTCGATCCATACAGTACTAAATAACCGGGAAAAGCAACAGCCTTGGATGTTGCCACGCAGGAGTTATCAAAGCAATATCAAATGTATGAAGTGATTGGGTTTCAATCGTTGTCCGTCAGCGCATACCACCCGTCGAGGCAGCTATTCAAGGCGTCTCGCAAGTCGCCGTCCACGCCAAGACAGATGCAGTCGACGTGATCCTCGCAAACGACTGCCCGCTACCGTTAAAGATACTGCGCCAGCGTCACGTTCGTGATGCGCCTCAGGTGAAACTCGGCCGAGATGGTGTCGGCTGCCGCTTGCAACACGGACAGTACGTGTGTGCGGTTACGCTCCATCGCTTCGCCGATCATTACCATGCCCAGCCCTGCCGCCGGCATGTCGTCGCTTCCATACACAGGGACGGCACAGCCGCTGATCCCCTCGTATTGCTCCGAACAGGTCCACGCAATTCCGGAATTTCGGATGTCAACCAGCTCCGGATACAGGGTCGCGAAGCGCGTGTGGCTGCGCGGGGTGAGTTGCTGGTAGGGTTCGGGGCCGAACCATTCCCGCCAGGTTTCCTCACTTTCATGCGCCACCAGCAGCTTTGCCGTTGCCCGGGTATGCAACTGGATCGCCGCGCCGAACTTGACGACGTACCGGACCGCGCTTGCTTCACCATAGCGGTCGGCGTAGACCAGCGTTCGGGTGTGATGGTCGAGGTAGCCGATGGAAACGGCGGCTTCCAGTGCCCTGCTTACCTCGATAAGCGTAGTGCGCACCGATGTGCTGAGTGAACCGGAAAAGCTCATCTTCGACGCCAGCCGGAACGCACGTCCGCCGAGGATGTAAAGGCCCGCCTCGTCGCGCCGGATGACGCCCAGCACCGTCAATTCGCCGAGAAGATTCAGCAGGCTGGGCTTGGGGGCGGCCAGCCGGTTCGCCAGGGTCGCCAGGGACATCGGCTCGACCGCCAGCATTTCCATGATGCCGATCACCCGTGCGACCGACATCGGCCCGCCGCGTTTTGCCGCCTCCTGCGCCTCCACTGCAACGTCTGCTCCACCCACTGCAGTATCGTTTTGCCGCTTGGTCATAAAACACTCCGGATGCAAGGTTTGCGATATATCAAACTGCGCCGTGTCGGAAAACCTGCAGGAAACGGTTAGACTGACTTTATCTATATATGAATAGCGTTCATAAATGCGAACGCTGCCACAGCAGTTTAGTATCGGGGTCGCGGTGAAGCAAGGGTTCAATATTTACCGCCTTGACCATCGATGCCGGGAAGGCAAGGGTTTTCAGTGAAGGTCAACTAGGAACAGAAGGCGCCGTCTTCATGGATCTTGAAGAAGTCACCCAGCAAGCGTTCGGAACCGTGCCCGACTGCATCCGGCGTACGGCGCATGACGCGCCATCCCATACGGCATTGATTGAAGGACACAATCAGCTCGACTATGCCTCGCTGGATTCGCTGATGGATCGGGTAGCGGCTTCGCTGCATCGTAACGGCATTCGTCCGCAACAGGCCATAGCGATCTGCGCATCAACCTCGATTGCATACGCGGTTGTTTTCCTCGGCGCGCTGCGGGCGGGAGTCACCGTTGCTCCTCTGGCGCCCTCCCTCAAACCTGAAGAGCTGTGCACGATGATCGCGGACAGCGGCGCCCTGCTGGCCTTCATCGACGATGACGTGGAGCAGGCACTGGCAAGCGCAGGCCGCACACTGCCGATACCGCATATCCTGCTGGATGCGGACAAGTGTTCCGGCATACCGGATGGCTGGCTCGCCGCATACGGTGCGCCGGCTCCTCATACTGCAATTGCGCCGGACTGGCCGTTCAACATCATCTATTCATCGGGGACAACCGGGCGGCCCAAGGGCATCGTCCAGTCGCATGCGATGCGCTGGGGGCATGTGCAGCGCGCGGCACCGAAATATTTTCCTCAACCAGTCACCCTGCTTGCGACGCCGCTGTATTCCAATACCACGCTGGCGAGCTTCTTCCCTACCCTGGCGCTCGGCGGCACGGTCGTCCTGATGCGAAAGTTTGATGTTGCAGGCTATCTCGAGCTCGCCCAGAGCCATCGTGCGACTCATACCATGCTGGTGCCCGTCCAGTACCAGCGCATCATGGCCCACCCCGGTTTCGCGCAAGCCGACCTGACGTCGTTCCGGATGAAATACTGCACCAGCGCACCGTTCAGCGCCGCATTGAAGGCGGACATCCTGAAGCGCTGGCCGGGCGGACTGATCGAGATGTATGGCATGACAGAAGGCGGCGGGACCTGTCTGCTCGCAGCCCACGAATTTCCGCACAAGCTGCATACCGTCGGGCGCCCCGCACCGGGCACCGACATGCGCATCATCGATGAACAGGGCCGTGAAGCGCCGCCCGGGCAGGCAGGTGAAATCGTCGGCCGCTCGGCGACGATGATGACGGGCTATCACAACGATCCTGCCAGAACCGCCGAGGCCGAATGGCATGACAGCGAGGGACGGCGGTATATCCGTACCGGCGACATCGGCCGGTTTGATGAGGACGGCTTTCTGGTGCTCGTGGACCGCAAGAAGGATGTGGTCATTTCCGGCGGTTTCAACATTTATCCAAGCGACCTCGAAGCCGTGCTGCGGCAGCATGCCGACGTGAGCGAGGTGGCGGTGGTGGGCATGCCTTCCGACCGCTGGGGCGAGACGCCGGTGGCATTCATTGTGCGCAGGGACGGCAGCGATGCGAGCGCACAGGCCATGCTCGAGTGGGCGAACGCGCGGCTCGGCAAGATGCAGCGGCTGTCGGATCTGCGCTTCGTCGCGAGCCTGCCGCGCAGTCCCATCGGCAAGGTACTGAAGACCGATTTACGCCAACAGGCGATGCAGCAAATAGCGGACCGGGCGGCGTAGCCGCACCGGCCACGAGCAGGCGCCGCAATGACGGCGTCAACCTCACTCACAAGGAGGAGACATGGAAGACGTACTGCTGGAGTCGCTTGACGACGGTTTGCTGACGCTGGTGATGAACCGGCCGCAGGTGCGCAATGCATTGAGCCCCGAACTGAGCCAACGCCTGCTCGACGCCGTCCGGCGGGCCGAAACCGATCCCGCGGTCAGGGCGATTCTGCTCACGGGCGCGGGCAACGCCTTCTGCTCCGGCGGCGATGTCAAGGCGATGGCCGCCGGCGGGCAGACCGATACTTATGACCAGCGTGTACGCCACCTGCGGGCACGGATGGAAGTGTCGCGGCTCCTGCACCAGATGCCCAAGCCGACCATCGCGCTGCTGCGCGGTGCGGCCGCCGGCGCCGGCCTGTCGCTCGCACTCGCATGCGATATCCGCATTGCCACACCGGCGGCAAAACTTACGACGGCATTCGCCAAGGTGGGCCTGTCGGGAGACTTCGGCGGCACCTACTTTCTGCCGAAGATCGTTGGTGCTGCCAGGGCACGCGAGCTCTACATGCTGGGAGACATCCTTACCGGCGAACAGGCGCTAGCCATCGGCCTCGTCACGCGGGTCTTTCCGGACGAATCCATCGAGGAAGAAGCCAGACGGATCGCCATGTCCCTTGCATCGGGACCGACCGTGGCACTGGGCTACATCAAGGAAAATCTGAACCTGGCGGACCATGGCGACCTAGGCAGCGCCTTTGATGCGGAGGCGATGCGCCACATCCGCTGCGCCGGCACCGACGACCACAGGGAAGCGGCGCAAGCCTTCGTTGAAAAACGCACACCAGTTTTCAAGGGGAGATGATTATGGGCTACCTGCGACTGCGCCAGATATGCCTGGCGGCACCCGAGCTGGCACCGGCCGAGCGCATTTTTGAAACCGTGCTTGGCTTGTCGCCGTGTTATCGCGATCCGAATGTCGGGCGCTACGGCCTGGTGAACGTGCTTTACCCGGTCGGCACGGACTTCATCGAGATCGTTGCACCTACGCGGCCCGGCACCGCGGCAGGCCGCTTTCTGGAGCAGCGCGGCGGACGGGGAGGCTACATGGTGATCCTCGATTGCGATGACCCGCAGCGGCGCGCCGACCATGTCGAGACACTCGGCATCCGCGTCGCCAACCGGTTGCAGTATGAGGACTACACCGGCATGCAGCTGCATCCGCGCGATACCGGCGCCGCGATGATCGAGTTCAACCATACCCACGACGGCGAAGCGATCGACGGCCCCTACCATCCGGCCGGACCGGACTGGCAGCGTCACCGGCGCGACGACGTAACCAAACGCATGCTGTCGATCGACATCACGGCGCCCGATCCTGCGGCGTTTGCCGACAGATGGGCGCAGATCCTGGAACGGCCGCTGACCAGCGTGCCGGCACAGCCGCCGCAGATCGACCTGGATGGCGGCGCGATCCGCTTCGTTCCTGCCGATGACGGCGGTCAGTCATGGTTGTCCGCCATCACGCTGCAGGCCACCGATCCGCAACGGGTGCTGAGCGACGCAGCACAGGCAGGCTGCAAGACGGAAGGTGCGGGCTTCTGGCTGTGCGGCGTACGCATCTTACCGGTGGACGGCATGAAGGAAATAACCGGCGGCACACAACACAGCGCCTGAACCGGCGACGGCAGACGGATCGCGCCGGAAAGACGGAGACTACGCATGGGCTGGACACTGACACCGGAACAATCGATGCTGCGCGACAGCGCTGAGCGCTTCTTCCGCGAGCATTACACATTTGACATGCGCCGCGCCGCGCTCGGTGCGGCCACCGGCGTGGAAAGCAACACCTGGCGGCAATTCGCGGAGTTCGGCTGGCTGGCGGCACCGTTTTCCGAAGCGGACGGCGGCATCGGCGGCGGCCCGGTGGAGGCGGCGATCATGATGGAAGCGATCGGCCGCAGCCTCGTGCTGGAACCCTATCTGCCTGCAGTGATTCTCTGTGGCGGCCTGCTTGCCGCACTCGGCAGCGACGCGCAGAAAAAAGCCTGGCTGCAGCCACTGCAGGAAGGAACAAGCGTGCTCGCGCTGGCGTTCGTGGAGCCGCAATCCCGTTACGACCTCAACGATTGCATGAGCACCGCACGGGAGCACGACGGCGGCTATCTGCTTAACGGCCACAAGACCGTGGTGCTGGGAGGCGCGCATGCGTCTGCCTATATCGTCGTTGCCCGCACCCTCGGCGGGCAGCGTTCGTCCGATGGACTTGGCCTGTTTATCGTGCCGCGTGCCAGCAAAGGCCTCGACATCATTGCCTATCCCACCATCGACGGGTCCAATGCGTGTGAACTGAGGTTGCAGGATGTCCGGGTCGGCCACGACGCCGTGCTGGGTAACCCGCAGGGAGCAGCCGTCGCACTCGAAAAGATCATCGATGCGGGCGCGACCGCCGTTGCGGCGGAGTCCCTCGGCGCCATGGCCGCCCTGCTCGACCTGACACTGGACTACCTCAGGACCCGCCAGCAGTTCGGCCGGCCGCTCGGCGCCAACCAGGCGCTGCAGCACCGGCTGGTGGACATGCATATCGCGCTGGAGGAAACCCGGGTCCTGGTGGCGAATGCCACCACCAGCCTGGAGACCGGCGACGCGGACAGCCGCTGCAAGGCAGTGTCCGCCGCCAAGATCCAGGCTGGGAAGGCCGGCCGCCTGATCGGCCAGGAAGCGGTGCAGATGCATGGTGCGATGGGGGTGACCGACGAATCGCCGGTCAGTCATTATTTCAAGCGCCTGACGGCGATCGACGTCTGCTTCGGCAATGCGTCCTGGCATGAACAGCGGTTCGCGCGGCTTGCACTCGATGCCGATACGCCGATCGGTCAACCGGCGTAAGCCCGAAAGGAACCAGCATGCAAATTTCGCTTTCCGTCGCCGACCAGGAATTCTGCAGTGAAGTGCGGGCGTTCATCGCCGCCAACCTCCCCGCCGATATCGCACAGAAGGTGGACCAGGACCAGATCCTGGTGAAGGATGACTACGTCCGTTGGCAGCAGATCCTCGGCAGGAAAGGCTGGCTTGCGTACACCTGGCCGGCCGAACTCGGCGGGCCTGGCTGGAGCGTGGTGCAGCAGTATCTGTTCGATGCCATTTGCGCGGAGATGAATTGTCCGCCCATCGTGCCATTCGGTACACGCATGGTGGGACCGGTAATCCAGGCATTCGGCACGCCGGAACAGAAGGAGCGATTTATCGGGCCGATCCTGCGATCCACGCAATGGTGGTGCCAGGGCTACTCCGAGCCGATGGCAGGGTCGGACCTCGCGGCGCTGAAGACGCGCGCAGATGACCAGGGCGATCATTATCTGGTCAACGGCCAGAAAATCTGGACTTCCTGGGCGCACTACGCCGACTGGATGTTTTGCCTGGTCCGCACCAGCCGCGAAGAACGCCCGCAGCAAGGCATCACCTTCCTGCTGATCGACATGAAATCCCCTGGCATCGAGGTCAGGCCGATCACCTCGCTCGACGGCACCCATTCGCTCAATGCCATCTTCTTCAACGACGTGCGCGTGGCCAAGGAAAATCGTGTGGGCGACGAAGGCCGGGGCTGGAGCTATGCGAAGTTCCTGCTGTCGCACGAACGGCTCGACAATGCGTCGGTCGGCTTTGCCAAGCGACTGCTGCGCAAACTGAAGAAGGTCGCCAGGTCACCCCTGCAAGGAACAGCGCCACTGATCGAGGACCCGGCGTTCCGGATGAAACTGGTTGACGTCGAAGTGCGGCTGCTTGCCCTTGATCTGCGGGTGCTGCAGATGCTGGAGGAGATGGCCGCCGGTGGCAAGCCCGGACCAGCGGTGTCGGGACTGAAGGTGCGCGGCACCGAACTCTGCCAGCGGCTGCTCGAACTGCTCATGGAGGCATCCGGCTACTACGCCCTGCCCTATCAGAAGCCGCTCATTCTCGGCATTGGCGGCGAAGAACCGGTCGGGCCGGATTTCGCGGCGACCGCCGCGGCGCGCTACCTGAACCGGCGCGCGATGTCGATCTTCGGCGGCACCACGGAAGTACAGAAGAACATCATGGCGAAGGCCGTGCTCGGCCTGGGCTAGAAAATCACGACAGAAGACGATTGATCGTCCACAGAGACGAGACACTGCAACATCAATCCACCGAGGCTGACAAAGGAGACAACCATGAAGCCGATAGCCACACTCATGCTGTGCGGCGCCTTGAGCGCCCTCTGCGCCACTGCCGGCGCGCAAACCGGCGACGCCGCCAACTATCCCGACAAGCCGGTGCGTATCGTCGTGCCGTTCGCGCCCGGCGGCGCTTCCGACACCATCACTCGCAAGATCGCCGACAAACTTGCCCCCCGGCTCAAGCAATCCGTGATCGTCGATAACCGTGCCGGCGGCAATACGATCATTGCCAGCGAGCACGTGGCAAGGGGGCCGAAGGACGGCTATACCATTTACTCCACGAACACCACCATCTTCCAGGTGCCGATGGTGTATCCGAATGCGCGTTACGACGAAGAAAAGGACTTCAGACCGCTGGCGCAATGCTGCACGGCGCCGCTGGCGCTGGTCGTACGCACCGACAGCCCGATCAAAAACGTCAAGGAATTCATCGAGCAGATGAAGGGGCGGCAGAGCAATTACGGCACCGCAGGCGCCGGCGGTACCCAGCACATCCTCAGTGAAGCGTTCAAGCGCTCCGCCGGCCTGGACGCCGTTCACATTCCCTACAAGGGCGAGGCGCCGCTGATGTCCGATTTTCTCGGCGGCCGCATCGACTGGTACATCGCCACGCCGATCACGATCTCGCCGCACGTCAAGACCGGCAAGGTACGCGTACTGGCGGTCACCGGACCGGACCGCATTCCCCTCTTTCCCGACGTCCCCACCTTCAAGGAACAGGGTGTAGCCAAACTGGAGGCCGTCGGCTGGTATGGGCTGTTTGTGCCGACAGGGACACCCGGCCCCATCGTCGACCGGTTGAGCAAGGAACTGGTGGCGGTGCTGCAGCAGCCGGACATCACGCAGTACATCAACGAAAACGGCCTTGTCCCCGCCGTGCTCGGGACGGAGGAATTCGCGAAGACGCTGCCGCCGCTGCGGGAGACGTTCCGCAGCCTGATCAAGGAAAACAATATCAAGATCGATTAAAAAGCACCCGACGGAGAAGATTCATGGAATACAAGGAGCTGCTGTACGACACGCGCGAGCATGTCGCCACACTGACGCTGAACCGTCCCGCCAGCCTGAATGCCTGGACCCCGACCATGGATAGCGAGGTGCGCGCCGCGCTGCAGCGGGCGGCCGGGGACGAGTCGGTGCATGTCATCGTCATCACAGGTTCCGGTCGCGGATTTTGCGCCGGGGCGGACATGAAGCTCATCCAGGGCATCACGCAGGGTGCCACGCCGCAGCGATCGGCGGAAGCGTCATCCCCGGAGGCCGACGACGGCATCGACGCCAATTTCCGGCAGCGTTTCAGCACCATGCTGCGCATTCCGAAGCCCATCATCGCCGCGATCAACGGGCCGGTCGCAGGCATCGGCCTGTGCCTGACCCTGTTCTGCGACATCCGGTACATGGCGGAAGGCGCGAAGCTGACGACCGCCTTCGCCCGGCGCGGGCTGATCGCCGAACACGGCATCTCGTGGATGCTGCCGAAACTCATCGGCACCATGCATGCGCTCGACCTCCTGTACTCGGCCCGGCCGGTCGAAGCGAGCGAGGCGGCGCAGATGGGCCTCGTGAAGCTTCTGCCGGCGGATGGCTTCGCCGAGGCGGTGCACCGCGCTGCGGCGGAACTCGCCAATCTGTCATCGCCGCGTTCGATGGGCGTCATCAAGCGGCAGGTGTACGAAGGGCTGTTCCAGGACCTGGCGCAAGCGTGGCAAGCCGCCGACGAGGCGATGCACGCGTCGTTCCAGTCGGAAGATTTCAAGGAAGGCGTCGCCCATTTCGTGGAAAAGCGGGCACCACGGTTTACCGGACGGTAACGAACCTGCGCTGGCATGGTGTGCGGGACACCCCACAGACCAGGGCGGCATGCAGGTTTGCGTATTTCTACATCGCACCCAGTCAAGCCAGGTGCGTCTGCACCAGCCAGGCAAATCCAAGGAACAATGCCGGCGTGCCGAATATCGCCAGTACGCCGCTGATCACCAGAAGCCTCTTCTTTCGCAACCGGTCATCGGCGGAATTTCCCCCTGTCGCCTTTCCGTTCCATCCAGGGCGGAAGACGAACCAGACGAGCAGCTGGTACCACATCATCCATGTGACGGCGATGGCCGCAAGGAGTGTCGCCACTTTCAATTTGTCAGCCCCCTATGTCGTGGTGCGATGCGTCGTCACTCAAACTTGCCATGGCGGATTTCAAACCCCGGTGAGGATCGCAAAAAGCTTCTGCGTGTCTACCGGCTTGACCAAATGATGATCGAAACCCGCCATCCGCGCACGTTCCCGATCGCTTTCCTGTCCGTATCCCGTGACTGCGACGAGCGTACATTTGGCGGTTTCGGCCTGCTTCCGCAGTCGTTCCGCCAGAGCATTGCCGTCCATTCCCGGAAGTCCGATGTCGATCAGGCAGAGATCCAGCGCCTCTTTCCGCGCGATTGCCAGCGCCTGCAGGGAGTCATGTTCGATCAGCACGTGGTGGCCGGACGCTTTAAGCAGCATTCCAAGCATCGTGGCGGCGTCTTTATTGTCATCGACGACCAATATCTTCAAGGGACGGTGTAATTCTTGTTGATCCTGGTCGCCCAACCGCTGGGCTGCGCGATCATCAGGTTCGACGAGGCGGGGAAGACTGATGGCAAACCGGCTTCCCTTGCCTAGCCCGGCGCTTTCGCACGAGACGGTTCCGCCATGCAGCTCAACCAGGTTCTTTACGATCGCCAGGCCGATACCCAGCCCGCCAGTGGAACGATCGGGCGTACGTTCAGCCTGAGAAAACAGGTCAAACGCGCGATTGACCAGATCCGACCGCATCCCGATTCCGTTATCCACGACCTCGATGGACACGAAAGAACCATTTACATTCAGCCCGATTGCGAGTTCGCCACCATCGGGGGTGTACTTTGCTGCGTTATTCAACAGATTCGCCATGATCTGCACCAGGCGCTTGCCGTCCCCGGTAACAATCGCCGCGTCCGGTGACAAATGCAGCGTCAGATGATGCCGTTTCGCGTCGATCAGCGGCCTCACCTGCTCCACCGCATCGGTCACGACGTACCGCATATCCACCGGAGCTTTATCAAGGGTGACCAGACCACTGGTGACCCTTGATACGTCCAGCAGATCGTTGATCAGATGCGTCATGTGTCGCACCTGCCGCCCGATGACGCGGCTTGTCTGCTGTACGTGTGCTTCATCAAGCTTTGCCGCCTGCAACAGATCGGCGGCGGCACCGATGGGGGCAAGCGGATTGCGCAATTCGTGGGCAAGCATGGCAAGAAACTCGTCCTTGCGCTTTGCTTCTCTTCGCAGCGATTCTTCTGCCCTCCGGCGCGAGGTGATGTCCCGGAAAAAGATTGCCAATTCGTCGTTCAGCGCCGGAGAAACCCGAACTTCCATCCAGCGCGTTTGTCCATCTGGCAATTTATATGGATATTCGGTCGAACCGGCAATGTGCTTTTCCTTTCCCGCGCGGCACAGGGCCTCGATCTCCGTACCCAATGTTTCGGGAAAGGCTTCCCAGTGGTTGCGCCCCACCACGGTCTCTTCGGTGCGATGGAGAAGTTTCAATCCGGCCGCGTTCATTCGCACGATGGTCCAGTCCCGGTCAATCAGGCCGAAGCCTTCGGTCATGCTGTCGAAAATGTAGCGACTCTGATCGCGTTCGGTGCGCAGCTCCGCCTGCGCACGTGCGGCATCGACTTCCAGCCAGGTTCTTTCGGCCATATCCCGGGCAAGATCGATCTCCTCGGACGTCCATCGATACGGTTGATCACGGTGGAAGGCGAGAACGAGGCGTAACCGGTCGAGTTTGACGAGCGGAACAAGCAATTCGGCACGCACGCCGATTCCGCTGTATGCGTCGGCATACCGGGCGGTGTGCGGGTGCAAAGTGATGTCTTCATTGATGATCACCTGCCCTGCGCCGAGTGCTGCTATCAACTCGGGCCCGAAATCGTTCATGACCTTGGTCAGGCCAGCCAAACTCGGCACGCCGTCACCGGTCCAATCGCGCCGCATGAAAACATATTGGCCCGATTCATCGACTTCGCCATACACCACGCGGGAAACGCCCAGCCTGCGTCCGAGCAATTCACATGCGGTCGCGATAATGTCCTCGGGTGAGTTCGCCGTGCGCAAGCTGTCGGACAGTTCGAGCGAGAACTCGCCGCGCGCTGCATTCAGATGAAACATGATCAGGTCCGCAAAGAGCCTGAACATCTTGATGATTTCCGGGCGGTTCAGTTTTGCAGGCTTGGGATCGATGGAACACAGGGTTCCGAAGAATCGCCCATCAGGATAGAAAATGGGCATCGAAATGTAACTCTGAAAACCATACATCGCTGGGGTGGGGTGAAGGCAATAGGCCGCGTCTTCCTCTACATGGTCAATGACGACCGCCTGCCCGCTTCCGCGAATTTCATTACAGATGGTGGTTTCGAGCTTCAGCTCTTCACCAACCTTGAGGCCAAAATTGATTTCATCCCGGACGGCGCAGGCAACCCACCGATCTTCAGTCACTCTTGCAACTGCAGCAAAGCCCATGCCGGTGGTCCGGCAAACCACTTCGAGAATCGAAGGTACGGCATCGATGCGTGACACGGCTGCCACATCAGCTTCAATCTTGTTTTCCATGTAAGGTCTGACTCAAAGAAGTCCTCACTGCCAATTTCAGCGCGTTCTCTGAATCGATGAAGCAATCGCGGAGTGGCTCAGGGCTGAGACAAATAGTTTGGAACCGGATAAGAAGGTCAACGTCGCGCTTTGTCGAATAACCCCTGTGTTCCGATTCCGGAGTTTATCGGATTTGGGTTGGACGTTCCATGTTCGGGACGGCCCCCCAAACGGAATATTTCTGCGAAACAACAAGGGAAATCAATGACTTTCATGAAATGCAATGCTCACAATGGGACTGCCTGGGCCACCTTTTTGTTGATATCTGCTTGCCGCCTACCTGTCGACCTTCGAAACTGTTGCGTCGGAAACATGGAAAAAGTCTTGTAGTCGCCAAGTGCCGTACAACGCTGCAGTCGATGATTCGCACGAAGCGGGTGACGGCAGAGCGGAATACCACCCGCGGATACGCCGCAATTTCACCCCGTTTTCCGGTTGAGAATCTTGTAGAGATAGGATCGCGATATACCCAGGCTTTCCGCGGCGTGCTTCTTGTTGCCGCCATGTTTCGCAATCGCCTCCAGCACGGCCCTGCGTTCGACGTCGAGCAGCGTTGACGAAGCGTCTTCGTTGGCCGCCTCTCTTGCCTGCTGCACCTCGCCCGGAATGCCAACCGGTACGGAAGATGGACCGTCATACTCCTGGCCGGCATCTTCGCGCGTGAAATCCTTCACGCGCAAGACTTTGCCGTCACAGAAGACCAATGCTTCCTCGACTTTCTGCCGGAGCTGCCTGACGTTTCCCGGCCACGGGCGTCCGGCCAGATAACGGGCAAGATCCGGTGCAATCGCGGGGATGGGAATCCTGTTCCGCTCGCAAAATCCGCAAACGAAGTGGATCAGCAGTTCGGGAATATCCTCGAAGCGCTGCTGCAATGCCGGCACGCGCAGTACGACGCCGCTCAACCGGTAATAGAGGTCGAGACGGAAGCGGCCTGCTTCGATCAGCTCCTGGAAATTGTGGTGTGTCGCTGAAATGATTCTGAAGTCGACCCGGCGTGACGTGCGCCCCCCGAGCCGCTCGACCATATGGTCTTCAAGCACCCGCAAGAGCTTCACCTGTACTTCCATCGGTATATCGGCGACTTCATCGAGGAAAAGCGTGCCTCCCTCCGCCTGCTCCAGTTTGCCGACCTGCCCTTCGCGCTTGCCACCGGTGAAGGTTCCGGGCGCATAGCCGAACAACTCGGACTCCAGCAAGGTCGATGGCAGCGCGGCGAGATTCAGGCTCACCAGCGGCTTGCCCGCATTGTGCGCGGACGCGTGGATCGCATGGGCAACGAGTTCCTTGCCGGTGCCGCTTTCCCCCAAAATCAGCACCGGCACATCAAGTCTCGCCACGGTTTCGATCTCGCGCTTCAAGCGTTGCATGCGGGCGCTGCTGCCGATGAGCATCGCCGCCGGCGACGCCTTCGCGCGCAATTCCTCCAGTTCGCGCCGGTATTGCTCCATCTTCTCCTGCACCTGGCTCAAACGCTGCTGCATTTGCGTCAGGGCTTCCGGTCCCTTGAACAGAATTTGCCCGATCGCGCCGACCACCTCCTTGCCCTCGGTGATCGGGATGCGGTTCACGACCCGCGTAACCCCGTGCATATCCTGAAGCTGGCCGATCTCCGCTTTGCCGGTCGCGGCCACGATGCCAAGCCTGGAATTCGGAATGGCTTCGGTGGCGGCCATGCCATAGCCCTGCCCCCGTTTCAGGCCGAGAAACCGTTCATGCACCGGGCTGATGAAACGGATCTTTCCTTCCTTGTCGGCGACGGTGATCGCCTGGTACGGATTGGTGATGAAATAGTTCAGGATGGATGAGGCAAACGGCACCGTTCCGATGAAATCAAACAGCGGCAGTTCATGCTTGCTGTCACGCAGGATCACCATCTGATGGGCGTTATCGTGCACGCACAGGCCGATGTACTGCTGCTCTCCCCTAGGGGCGCTTCCCGGTACTGCGACCTGAAACACCATGCCTTCCATTTCATGCTTGTCGGGAAGTGCCTGGCATGCGGCAACGGTGGCTGCGCATACTTCCGGGTCGGCTGCGGCGCCGAACGCTGCCAGCACCGTGCCCGACCTGTCGCAGACCAGGGCGCCCAGCGCCGTCTTCGGTGTCTCCAATAACGACATATTGTCTCTCCTGTGGACACTCTTCGGTGTCTCCATCGCGAACAGTTCTCCCTGATACAAAAACAAATCCAATAAAAACAATGGGGTAGGCAACTGGCATGCAGGTTGCAACATGTTCACTGTCTCCATGATGGTAGCAAGGAACGGAAATGATGTCTTGGCAGCCCGAAATCGATGAACTTGCTTACCGGAAAAAATTGGCGGCTGCATTGGGCGGCCCCGAAAAAGTCACCCGTCACAAGGCAGCAGGCAAACTGACGGTCAGGGAACGCATCGACGCCTGTGCCGACCCGGACTCCTTTCAGGAGGTCGGCGCATTGACCGGATGGGGACAGTACGACGCACACGGCAAGCTCATCGCCGTGGTCCCGGCCAACCTCGTGATGGGCCGTGCGCGCATGGCAGGCCGGCCGGTGGTACTGGTCGGCGACGACTTCACCGTGCGCGGAGGCGCCAATGACGGCGCCGTCGGCGACAAGCTGATTCATGCGGAGAAGATGGCACACGACTTGCGCCTGCCGATGATCAGGCTGGTCGATGGAACCGGTGGCGGCGGCTCGGTCCGCAACATCGAGACCAAGGGCTATACGCTCATTCCGACGATGAAGGTATGGCAGCACGTCGTCGAAAACATGTCGGTGATTCCCGTCGTCTCGCTCGCGCTCGGTTCCGTGGCCGGCATGGGTGCGGCGCGGGTCGCGGCAAGTCATTATTCCGTCATGGTCAAGGGCTCGGCTCAATTGTTCAATGCCGGCCCGCCCGTGGTGGCACGCACCGGCCAGATCGTGGAAAAAAATGAACTGGGCGGCAGCCATATCCATACCCGCAATGGCGTTGTCGATGACGAAGTCGAGAGCGAGCATGAAGCATTCGAGCGGGCAAGCCGCTTCCTGTCCTACCTGCCTTCGTCGGTCTTCGAATTGCCGCCGCGCTCGCAGCCGACGGACGATGCCGGCCGGCGCGATGAATGGCTGCTCGCCGCGATACCGCGAGACAGCCGGACCGTGTACAAGATCAGGCCGATCGTCGAGACGCTCGTCGACAAGGACTCGTTCTTCGAAATGGGCCGCCAGTGGGGCAAGGCGATCGTGACCGGCTTCGCGCGTATCGACGGATGGCCGGTGGCGGTCGTCGCCAGTGACCCCTACTTTTATGGCGGCTGCTGGGATGCGGGTACGGCGGAAAAATTCACGCGCTTCATCGATCTGGCGGAAGTGTTCCACCTGCCGGTGGTCAATCTGGTCGACGTCGCCGGTTTCCAGATCGGACTGGACGCGGAGAAGGCAGGGACGATGCGCTACGGCGTGCGTGCACTGGCCGCCGTCTACCAGGCATCGGTTCCCTGGTGTTCGATCATCCTGCGCCGCGCCTACGGCGTGGCCGCCGCCGGGCACCAGCATATGGGCCGGTTCAATTTTCGGTATGCATGGCCGTCGGCGAACTGGGGCTCCCTGCCCATCGAAGGCGGCCTGGAGGTCGCATACAAGGCAGAGATCGAAGGCGCTGACGACCCGGTGCAAAAACGTGCCGAAATCGAGCAGCGGGTACGCAGCCTGACCTCGCCGTTTCGCAGCGCCGAGGCATTCGTGATCGAGGACATCATCGATCCGCGCGACACCCGCCGCATATTGTGCGAGTTCGCCAATCTTGCCGCCCCGCTGCGGCAGGCTGGCATGCGGCAATTCGGCATCCGTCCATGAACACCATAGCGCTGACCACCCCATGCAACTGACCTTGCCTTCGAGCCGCCCGCGGCGCGTACTGATTGCCAACAGGGGCGCGGTGGCCGCGCGCATCCTGCGCGCGCTGCGGACGATGAACATTGAATCGGTCGTGGTGTATTCCGACGCCGACAGCGATCTTCCCTATCTCAAGGATGCGGACCATGCGGTGCACATCGGGCCGGCGCCTGCGAGGCTCAGTTATCTCAACCAGGAGCGGCTGCTTCAAGCCGCGCTGGAGAGCGGCGCCGATGCCGTCCATCCCGGTTATGGTTTTCTGTCCGAGAACGCCGGATTTGCGGACTTGGTGACCGCCGCCGGTCTCAATTTCATCGGCCCGTCTCCACGATGGATCCGTGCACTGGGTCATAAGACGCAGGCACGCGCATTGATGGCGGGCTGCGGAATGCCGCAGGCGCCGAGTTCACCCGTCCTGCCCGACGCCCCGGAACAGGTCGCCGCCGCCGCCCGAGCAATCAGTTTCCCGGTGCTGGTCAAGCCGGCCGGGGGCGGCGGTGGAATCGGCATGCTGCCGGCCCATGACGAAGCCGAACTTGCCGCCGCCTGGACGAAGGCGCGTTCGATATCGCAAAAAAGTTTTGCGACCGCCGAGTTGTACCTGGAAAAACTCATCAGCACACCCCGTCATATCGAGTTTCAGGTGCTGGCCGACCGGCACGGCGGGGTCAGAATTCTTTTCGAGAGGGATTGCTCGGTACAGCGCCGCCACCAGAAAGTGATTGAAGAGGCGCGCGCGCCGGGGATCGACGGGGCTGCCCTTGAACGCATGTCCAGTCTCCTTGCCGATCTGCTCGCAAGGCTGGGGTACGACGTCATCGGCACGGTCGAAATGCTGTACACCGAGCAGACCGGCTTTGTGTTCCTCGAGATGAATACCCGCTTGCAGGTAGAACACGCGGTCACGGAGGAAGTCACCGGCATCGACATCGTCGCATCGCAGATCCGGCTGGCAAGCGGAGAACGCATCGGCGACGTGCTGCCCGATCCGGTCGCCGCGCGCGGCCATGCAATCGAAGCACGCATCTACGCCGAAGATCCGGTGCGTTTCCTTCCTTCCGCCGGCCGCCTGGAATCGTTCGTGCTGCCCAGCGGGCCAGGCGTGCGGATTGAAACCGGATATCGGCAGGGGTCGGTCGTCACGCCGCATTACGACCCGATGATTGCAAAACTGATCGCGTCCGCGGACGATCGTCCCCAGGCGATCCGCCGCCTGCGCGAGGCACTGTCCGCCTGCGATATCCAGGGCATCAAAACCAACATTCCGTTCATCCTGAAGGTGCTCGGCAGCGAGGACTTCAACGACGGACGCATCGACACGGGCTTGACGCAGCGATTGCTCGCCCGTACCGCAGAGCACCGGGAGCCCGCATGAAGATCATCAATGTCGACAACCCGGACTTGGGATGCACTGCCTACTTCGGCATCGATGTTCCATTCATGCGCCACATCGGCCTGCTGCCGGAACGGCTGGAACCCGGCCTTGCACGCACCCGGCTGCCATTGCAGCAAGAGTTGCTTAACAGCCGTGGGGATGTGCATGGAGGAACGTTGATGAGTGCCCTCGACTTCACCCTGAGCGCCGCCGCCCGCTCGCATGATCCGCTGGCAACCGGCGTGATTACCGTCGAGATGTCCACCCACTTTCTCGGGGCCGCACGCACCGACCTGGTGTTTGAGGCCAGCACCATCCGGCGTGGATCGCGCATCGTGTTTTGCGAAGGCGAAGCGCGGGATGCACAAGGCAATGCGGTGTGCGTAGCCAGAGCCACATTCAAGCTCGTCCATGTGGGCAGCCACCCGGCAACCGGCGAACCCTCCGGGAATCCGCAGACGCAAACCACTTTACCCTGATCGAAAGAAATGTATTGATGTCTTCCCATACCCTCACATTCGTCCCAGCTTTCCATCGCCCTATGGGCGCAAATACGGCAAACAGCAGTGATGCCTGGCCGGTGGAGCAAGTGATGGCATTGTTCGACATGCCGTTCAACGATCTGCTGTTTCGTGCCCAGCAGGTGCACCGCCAGCACTTCGACCCGAGCGAGGTGGAACTGGCCACGCTGCTGTCGATCAAGACCGGCGGCT
>NZ_DASZBA010000115.1:0-12900 GCF_035944575.1 Noviherbaspirillum sp. | reverse complement strand
CGCGACCAAAAGCACGGTCGGCTGTTTGGTATCGGCGAACTGTTTGTCGCTCAAATCCTTCTTGAAGTGAATCAGTCGGCAGAACGGTTTAGTCTCTTCAACCAGCTCGAATACGCCAACCTGCTTGCCTTCAACCGCAACGCTTTTGATGCCGAACTCCGGCTTTTCGTAATCCTTGCCAAGGCGATAAACCAATTCGTAGCCAGCGGCAATACGCTGCGCGAATGGCGTGTGGGCCAGTGGAGACACCGGATTGGTGAACAATTTGGCGGACGCTTCCGCCCATTGGATAAGGGGGCTTAAAAACGTGCGATTAAGTTCATGAAATTGGTAAAGCATATTGCCCTCTATCAAGTAATCCAAGTCGCAGGGTATTGTCCTGACAAACCTGTTTTGCTGCAATGCATCAAATGCAATTTTTCAATAGTTTCCCGAAATAATCACTGAGTCGCTCATGCACTTTGTTGTATCCGTTTGTAATGGCTTATGATGCAATTGTTGAGCAATATCAATATTATTCCCTAGCAACATATCACGAAAGTCGTTAAATCACTCGTGATTGGTCGAAAACTAAACTTGAATACGAGATGGATGCAACTTCCTTGACTTGCAAGATACTGCATATCTTGTAGTTTTGTTTAGATCAAACAATAAACAAGAAATTAATCCATCGAAAATTCTGTTGCTACTCGTCTGGTCTTTCCATGAGGCGAGCATAAAGCGTGCCTAGACATGAAAACCCAGTTTTATGGCAGTGCAGAATGATTTTCTTTTAACTGTCAGGCCGCTTTGTAAAACTTACGCGTGTATGCGGCAAGGGGTACGCAGAGAAAAATTCCAGTTTTAATTAGTGCTTCTGAACCACTCTGCCAATCGTGGGAGCCGGTTTTTCTTTGCAAACGGGACGGAATCTTCGGCTTTTTGCGCTCGTGCGAGGTTTTGATTGATGAGCCGAAAATCCTGATATTTGAATCAGCTAAATGAAATTGAGAGGCGCTGGGGAAATCCGGCCAAGCAAACTTGCAGATATGTGGGCGGGTTGGGTGGACAGGGGTGTTGCAGAGAATCAGACACTTGTCACTCAAGGGTCTGCAATGGGGAGGCCTCAGGGGATGCAACTGCTTACTGCTGCAACGATGGCAGCCACATTAGGCGCCACCGTTGAGAAATTGAATTATTTGACGAGTTGGTCGAGCTTGTCTTTTACGTCTTTCCAGTCATCAGCATCCGGCAGGGCGGCCTTTGTCTTGGTAATTGAAGGCCACGCACGGGCTAGCTCGACGTTCAGTTTGATGAAATGCTGCTGATCCGCTGGCACATCCTCTTCCGCAAAGATGGCGTTGACCGGGCACTCGGCCACGCAGACGGCGCAGTCGATGCATTCATCCGGATCGATCGCGAGGAAATTGGGGCCTTCGCGAAAGCAATCCACCGGGCATACATCCACACAATCGGTATAACGACACCGGATGCACGATTCGGTCACAACGTGGGTCATAACAATCCTATCTGTAAATTTTCCTGAAATTGGATGAAGGCTGAAAAAGCGGTGCTAGGCGTGTTCGGCACGGCGGATCGCCTTGGTTGAAAGTCCACCGATGCAACTCTTCGCAAAGCCTTGTATTTTAAGATAATTCAGTCTTTCTAACAAACCAGATTTATACAGATTGCGAATAAGCAAATATGAAGAATGGATCAAGCAGAAGCGAAAGGTTGAGTCCTGAAGTTGTTGCCCGCTTGGCGGAATTGCGTATTTCTACGGAGAAGAGCACTTTGGAAGCAGGCTAAAATAGCCGCCGATTTTAAAAATAACGCAAGGGACATCAAGTGCACGCAAAAATCTTGGCCGGCATGGCAGGAATGGTTCCGATCGTTTCATACGCTGCCGAATTGGATGGGGGCCAATTGTCCGTCTGGTGGGCGATCCCGTTCGCGGGTCTGCTGCTGTCGATTGCGTTTTTGCCCTTGTTCGCACCTTACTTCTGGCACCACCATTTTGGCAAAATTTCACTCGCCTGGGCGCTTTCCTTCCTTCTTCCCTGCGCCGCAGTGTTTGGCATCGCTGCCGCAGCCAGCGGCGCCGCGCATGCGTTCATCGCGGAATACATCCCGTTCATCATCTTGCTGACGTCTCTTTTCGTGGTGGCGGGAGGCATCTGCGTGCAAGGCAACTTGCGGGGCACGCCATTGGTCAACACCGGACTGCTGGCCCTCGGCACGGTGCTGGCAAGTTTCATGGGTACCACGGGCGCATCCATGCTGATGATCCGGCCGCTGATTCGCGCCAACGATAACCGCAAACATGCGGTACACATCGTGGTGTTCTTCATTTTCCTTGTGGCGAACGCCGGCGGCTCGCTGACCCCGCTCGGCGATCCGCCGCTGTTTCTCGGCTTCCTCAAAGGAATTGATTTCTTTTGGACCATGAAGCATATGTTTTGGCAGGCACTGTTTTTGTGTGGGGCCCTGCTTGTCATTTTTTACGTGCTCGATAATTTCTACTATCGTCATCGCGAGGAGCAATTGCCACCGGCCATGGATCCAACGCCCGAGTCGTCCCTCAGCATCGAAGGCAAGGTCAACTTTCTTTTCCTGGCGGCGATTGTCGGACTCGTATTGATGAGCGGCTTCTGGAAGTCCGGCATCACATTCCCGGTGTTCGGCACCGACGTGGAATTGCAGAACCTGATGCGCGACGTTCTACTCATCGCCGTCACCCTCGCCTCGCTCGCGCTGACACCCCGTTCGGCACGCAGCGGCAATGATTTTTCGTGGGGTCCGATGCAGGAAGTCGCGAAATTGTTTGCAGGCATTTTCATCACCATCATTCCCGTCATCGCGATGCTGCGTGCCGGCGAATCCGGTGCGTTCTCCGCAGTGGTCCGCGCCGTCACCGGCAACGACGGGCAGCCGATCGACGCCATGTATTTCTGGGCAACCGGCATACTGTCTTCCTTTCTCGATAATGCACCGACCTACCTGGTGTTTTTCAATACCGCCGGCGGCGATCCTGCGACACTCATGACGACGCTCGCATCGACGCTGGCCGCAATTTCCTGCGGTGCGGTATTCATGGGCGCCAACAGTTATATCGGGAACGCGCCCAACCTGATGGTGAAGGCAATCGCTGAAGATCGCGGCATCAGGATGCCGTCGTTCTTCGGTTACATGGCATGGTCGTGTATCGTGCTGGTGCCGCTTTTCATCGCCATGACATTCCTATTCTTCCGTTGAGGATGCAATGACCAAACCCAAAATCCTAGTGACACGTGCAATCTTCCCCGACGTGATCGAGCGTCTATCCGAGAAATTCGATGTCGAGTCCAATCAGGACGACAAGATCATGTCGTCGGACGAACTGACGCAAAAGCTGCAGGGCAAGGATGCGGTATTCACTACCCCGAGCGAGCGGATTTCCGCCGAGGTGATCGCTGCAGCGCCGGGACTGAAAGCCATCTGCAACATGGCGGTCGGTTACAACAACATCGACGTCGATGCCGCGACCAGGGCCGGAGTCATCGTTACCAACACTCCGGATGTGCTGAATGAAACGACCGCGGACTTCGCCTGGGCCTTGTTGATGGCGACGGCCCGCCGAGTGACCGAATCGGAGCATTGGCTGCGCGCCGGTCAGTGGAAGAAATGGCGCTTCGATACTTTCATGGGGGCGGACGTGCATGGATCAACACTCGGTATCATCGGCATGGGCCGCATCGGCCAGGCGGTCGCGCGCCGGTCGATGGGCTTCAACATGAAGGTCATTTACCACAACCGCTCCCGCCTCGCGCCGGAGACCGAGGCGTATGCGAACAACGCGCGGCACGTTGGCAAGGAAGAGCTGCTGCGGACTGCGGACCATGTGGTGCTGGTACTGCCGTATTCGCCACAGTCTCATCACACGATAGGTGCCGCCGAACTGGCGCAGATGAAGCCGACTGCGACGCTGGTGAATATCGCGCGGGGAGGGATCGTCGATGATGCTGCACTGATCGATGCCCTGGGCACCGGCCGGATCGCTGCTGCCGGCCTGGACGTGTTCGAGAATGAACCGGCCTTCAATCCTGGCTTTTTGTCGCTGAAAAATGTGGTGCTGACGCCGCACATCGGCAGCGCCTCGGAACCAACTCGTCGCGCAATGGCAAACTGCGCGGCCGATAACCTGATTGCCGCGTTGACGGGCGGGACGCCGCCGAATATCCTTAACCCCGGCGTCAACTCCAGGAAATAAAGCAATGGCCGATATCATCGTTTGCCAAACACACAAGCTGCCCCGCAATATGGCAAAGGCCGCCGCTCAGAAAGTGGCGGACCAGATGTCTCAGGAATACGATATGGCATCCGAATGGGATGGCGATGTGCTGGTGTTCAAGCGCACCGGTGTGTCCGGCACGCTTGCTTTGCTCGACAATGAAGCGCAGCTTCAGATAAAACTTGGATTTCTGTTCAAGGGCTTTGCGTCAACCATCGAATCCAAGGTCACCGAGAAAATGAAGAGGGTTTTCAGCAGCAAAGTTTGACGAAGGCGCCGTTTGACGCAGGCACAGCCGTCGGGTTTTATCCCTTGAGTTCGGTGATGAGATCGACGTATTGCTGCATTGCCTCGTCCTTCGACGTGCCCTTCAGCGCATCCCATGCATCCCATTTCGCACGGCCGACCATATCGGTAAATCCCGGCCGTGTTCCCTGCACGTCACCTTCGCTTGCCTGCTTGTACAGCGCATAGATCTTCAACAGCGTCATGTTGTCGGGTCGTTCGGGCAGACTCTTCGAGTCGGCCAATGCTTGGTCGAATTGGGCTTGCAGGCTCATGGTGTTCTCCGTTAGATGAAAATAATGGGCTGTAATATCGCCCATTGCAAAGACGGCGCTCAAAATAACATAGAAGAAACAGCCACTAAAGCAAACATTTAGAGGAGTGACTCGATGACAGCCGACGACGTGCTGGCGCTGCCTCGGGAGAAAGCGTCTAATGTCGACAGCGTATGGCTGCGACGGAGTCGGACTGCAATGTGATTGTTCGGCTATAACCGCAGCGCGCAGCTGTGAAACCCAGCCGATGACGCAATCACGCCGGATCCGCATGAGATCATCCGGCGGTTTGCAACGGAGTTCGGGAAACCGGTGTGGCCGGCGTTGATGCGCGGGTGGCAGGAGTGCTCAGTCGGAATCGGAACCGACCACTGCACCACCAACGGCAACCGCGCCTTTCGCAACCGTCGTCGCGGCGCCTACCGCAACCGAGCCCGCTGCGACCCCGACGCTTACCGCGGTACCGGCAACCGACACGGCGGTGGTCGCAACGGACACCACGGCGCAACCCGAAACGGCCAAACAAAACGCGCCACAGGCGCAAGTGGCGAACAACTTTTTGAAATGCATGAAGTACGGATCCGGTGTATCGCCGCGCGATGTGCGCGGCATGGGTTGAACGTAGTATTGCCATGCCGCCGTCAAGCCATGCGTTGCAACCGCGCAGGGCAAACCGCTTTTCAAACGGCAGGACTTCTGTTCATCCTCTACCGGTCAGGGCACGGACATCAGGAAGCCGACAGGAAATGATGTCGGTCTTCAAGATGCCGTAAGGAAAGAGTATTTAAACGCCTAAAAGTTCCACTTCGAAGATCAAGGTGGCGTTCGGAGGAATGACGCCGCCGGCGCCGCGTGCGCCATAGCCTAGCGAGGAAGGAATAATCAACTTGCGCACGCCGCCGACTTTCATGCCTTGCACGCCTTCGTCCCATCCTTTGATCACATGGCCGGCGCCGAGCGGAAAGTCGAAAGGCTCATTACGGTCCTTGCTCGAATCGAACTTGCGACCGGCGCTGCCGTCCGGGTTTTGCAGCCAGCCGGTGTAGTGCACCGTGACTTGGCCGCCAGCCTTGGCCTCGTCGCCAGAACCGACGGAGATTTCTTCGTATTGCAGCCCGGAAGCTGTCGTAGTAGTGGACATGCTGGTTCCTTTCATGAGTGGTCGAGTGGCGGGATTGTAGCAGTTGCAAGCACCTGTCCTGCTTCGGTTCAGAGAATGGTGATCCGCTGCGCGCGGATGAGCACGGTGTCCTGTCGGAATCGCGATTCCAGCGATGCGCGGTAGGATCGCCACCAGTCGTGATCGAGGGATTCGCTCATGACTTCGTGAATCACGAGATCATCCTGTACGGTATCCTGCTCGTGGTCCTGCCATAAGCCCTTGGCCGGCGCACGGGTGTGAACGGTCAACCCGCCGAAGCGTTCGACCAGCTCGTCACGGATGGACAGGAAAAGCGCCTTTGGAAAAGCATTCTTGTCGTTGTCGTACAGGGGCAGAAAAAGTTGAATTAAATACATGGTTGTCCAGTCATTACATAACGAATTCATGACAATGGATGGCAACTGACGCCGGTTAGTTGCGTGGAAGCGTGGCCTGTAACATAACGTTTTGCGGTGGATAAGATGCAAAGCAAGCTCCGTGGACTGCCTTGGTTTTCGAGCAAGAATATTTTTGGGAGAGGGTATCGATGAACCGTTCGGTAATGGTCGCCTTCGGCAATGCCGTATGGTCACAACTGCATATACGCCTGTTACTGCTTACCGTGCTTCCATTCGTGCTGTCGCTGGTGCTGTGGGGCGTTGTCCTCTGGCTTGGGCTGCAGCCGCTGGTCGACTGGTTGCAAGCGTTTTTCACTGAGAACAACCATTTCCCGTTCGCCAAGGAGACGATGGAATCGTTGGGGCTTGGTGCCTTATACGTCGTGGTCGTGCCTTTGATCGCGATGTGGGTGCTGCTTCCGTTGATGATTCTCACCGCGCTGGTGTTCGTCGGCACGACGGCGATGCCGATCATCGTCCGTCATGTGGCCAAGCGCCGCCATCCATCCCTGGAAATGCGCCATGGCGGCAACCTGCTGGGAACCTTGTGGCTTTCCACCTATTCGTTCGTGATATTCGCCGTGCTGTGGATCGTAACGCTGCCGCTCTCCGCAATACCGCCGCTGACCTTCATCATCCAGCCCATCCTGTGGGGATGGCTGACTTATAAAGTGATGGCCTACGATGCGCTGGCCGAACACGCGACCCGGGAAGAATACCGGATTATCACGCGGCGGCACCGGTGGCCGCTGTTGCTGATCGGCGCGATCACGGGCGCCTTGGGCGCCGCGCCGACATTGCTGTGGCTCGGCGGCGCGCTGTCGGTGATTTTCTTTCCGCTGCTTGCTGGCGGTGCGATCTGGCTTTATGTGCTGGTCTTTGTATTTACCGGACTCTGGTTCACGCATTATTGCCTTGATGCCCTGGCGGAATATCGGCGGACACAGACGGCCACGCCATTGCCGGGAGTGCTGAAGGACATCAACTGACGCAGTGCTGCCGGCATTTGCGGCCTCGGGCATAATTGCCGCTTCCTTATTTATCCGGCGGATCGCACCCATGGCTATCGGACTCATCATCATCGGCGATGAAATTCTTTCCGGAAAGCGCACTGACAAGCATTTCCCCAAGGTCGTCGAATTGCTGGCGGCGCGTGGTCTGCAATTGTCCTGGGCCGAGTACCTTGGCGATGATCGTGCACGCATCACGGCGACGCTGCAGCGTACTTTCTCCGGTGACGACATCGTCTTCTCCTGCGGCGGGATAGGCGCCACGCCCGATGACCATACGCGGCAATGCGCGGCGGCGGCGCTGAACGTGCCGCTGGTCCTGCATCCACAGGCGAAACTGAAGATCGAAGAGCGTATTGCCGACGTCGCGCGCGAGGCGGGCAGAGAGCCGGAATATGATGTGCCGGAGAATCTGCACAGATTGAAGATGGGGGAATTTCCGCAAGGCGCGGAGATCATCCCGAATCCCTATAACAAGATTCCCGGCTTCTCCGTCCGAAACGGCAACGGCGGGGCGCATTATTTCGTTCCGGGCTTCCCGGTAATGGCATGGCCGATGATCGAGTGGGTGCTCGATACGCATTACTCACACCTGTTCGGCAAGACCGCCTGGTCGGAAAAATCGGTGCTCGTCTACGAGCAGGCCGAGTCCACGCTGACGCCACTGATGGAGCGGCTGGAGTCGAACTTCGCTTCAGTGAAGGTATTCAGTCTGCCGAGCGTCGGCGATGCGGCGACGCGCCGGCATATCGAACTCGGCGTCAAAGGCGATCCGGTGCAGGTCGACGCGGCATTCGGCGAGATGCTGGCCGCGCTCGACGCCTTGCATGCCGAATACCAGATGCATGTTCAGTAATCCGGCATGCATGTCTGGCTCATGACTCCATTAGTCCCTGCTTGCGGATGAAGTCGACCACTTGCTGCACGCCGTCGCCGCTGCGCAGGTTGGTGAAGATGAACGGCCGGTCGCCGCGCATTCTTTTCGCATCCTGCGCCATCACATCGAGGTTGGCGCCGACATAGGGGGCGAGATCCGTCTTGTTGATGATCAGCAGGTCCGAGCGGGTGATGCCCGGGCCGCCCTTGCGCGGAATCTTCTCGCCCCCCGCGACGTCGATGACGTAGATCGTCAGATCGGATAATTCCGGGCTGAAGGTCGCCGCCAGGTTGTCGCCGCCGGACTCCACCAGGATCAGGTCGAGATCCGGGAAATCGGCGCTCATGCGGGAGATGGCTTCGAGGTTGATCGAGGCATCCTCGCGGATCGCGGTATGCGGGCAGCCGCCGGTTTCCACGCCCATCAGCCGCTCCGCCGGCAAGGCGTCGGCGCGCAGCAGGATCTCCATGTCTTCCTTGGTGTAAATGTCGTTGGTGATGACGGCCATGTTGTAATGGTCGCGCATCGCCTTGCACAGCATTTCGCACAATGCCGTCTTGCCGGAACCGACTGGTCCGCCAATGCCGACGCGCAGGGGATTGGAAGCAGTTGTCATGTTTTTCAATATCTACCAATAAAAAGTTGATTCAATCATGTGCCGTGATCTGAGCCTGCCGCCCGAGCATCAGGAGCGGTACAGGCGGCTGTATTGCACTTCATGTTGCATTGACAGCAGCGACAGGCCGGGCGACCAATTGCAGAGTTCGTCATCCGCAAGTCGCTGTGCCTGCAGGCTTGCCGCTTCCAGTTCCGGCCGCAGCGACAACAGCAATCGCTGGCCCGATACCTGCCCGAGCGGCACCGACTTCACGCACACCAGCACCTGGTTCTCCGCCCAGGAAAACAGCATGCCGAGCAGCGCGGCGTCGTGCGGCACATCCAGCGCGACGGCAAGACACGCAAGCGCTGTCGGCAAGGGCACTTCGGTCTGCCGCAGCAGCAGGGGCAAGGCGTCGTGACCGGGCACCAGCTCCGCCGTGAGCTTGGAGAGCGAGTAGCCCATCTGGATGGTTTCCGCGCGAAATTCGGCCGTGTCGCGCGCGGCGATGAAGCGTTCCGTCCACGCGTCGACAGCCGCGGCGTCCCGTGCGTCGAAGGCCTTCAACAGCCGCCACAGGATAGGCGCCTCGAAGCGGGCTACCACCTGGTGCAGGGTATCGACGATCCAGCGCCGGGCGGACGCCTCGTCATGCACCATGCCGCGTTCCAGCGCTGCCTCCATGCCTTGCGAATAGCTGTAGGCGCCGATCGGCAGGGAAGGGCTGGCGAGCTGCAGGAGATGAAGCAGGGCGGCGGCATGCATGTTATTTGTCCGACGGGCGATGGATCTTCTGCCGCAGCGGAATCGGCGCCAGCGGATGATGGTCGTGATGATGATGGCCGCCGCCGTACGCGCCCGACTCCGGTTCGAACGGCGCCTCCTCCTCGGTGACTCGCGCCCCGAGGCCTTCCAGCATTTCCTTCAGCACGGCATCCTTGCGGATGCGCAGGAATCCGGAGCCGGCGTCGCCACCGACCTGCGCCTGGGTATGGCGGTTGCCGAGGTGGAAGGCGCAGCGCAGGAGGTCGCGTGGCGTGGCGCACTCGACGCGATAGGTGGCCTCTTTCGCGGCAATGATTTTCACCACGCGTCCATCGTCGCCCCTGAGCAGGTCGCCGTCGCGCAGCACCGTGCCGCGCACGGTAAATACGGCGACTTCCTCGTCGGACGTCAGGCGGGCGCGCAGCCGGCTTTTCTCGCGCAGGTCGAACGGGAGGACGAGTTCGCCGTCGATGTTTTCGGCGGACGTGAGTTTGGTATTGAGTGTCAGCATCGTGAGAATGGGCAAATCAAAACAGGAAATATCGCTGCGCCATCGGCAGCACCTTCGCGGGCTCGCACACCAGCAGCTCGCCGTTGGCGCGGACCTCGTAGGTTTCGGGATTAACCTCCATCTTCGGTGTCAGGCCGTTGTGGATCATGTCGCTCTTGCGCAGCGCGCGGACATTTTTTATCGGAATGAGTGTCTTGTTGAGCTTCAGCGCATCACCGATGCCGTCGTCGTAGGCGGCTTGCGATACGAAGGTGAACGAGGTTTTCAGGCCGCCGCCGTAGGCGCCGAACATCATCCGGTAGTGAACCGGCTGCGGTGTCGGGATGGAGGCGTTCGGGTCGCCCATCTGGGCGGCGGCAATCATGCCGCTTTTCAGGATCATCGATGGCTTTACCCCGAAAAAGGCCGGCTTCCACAGCACGATATCGGCGATCTTGCCGACTTCCAGTGAACCGACGACATGGGAAATACCATGGGTGATCGCCGGATTGATCGTGTACTTGGCAATGTAGCGCTTTACCCTGAAATTATCGTTGCGGCTGGAATCCTCGCCGAGAGGGCCGCGCTGTACCTTCATCTTGTGCGCGGTCTGCCAGGTGCGCATGACGACTTCGCCGACCCGTCCCATTGCCTGGGAATCGGAGGACATCATGCTGATCGCGCCGATGTCGTGCAGGATATCCTCGGCGGCAATCGTCTCGCGGCGGATGCGCGATTCGGCAAACGCAATGTCTTCGGCGATTGCCGGATCGAGATGATGGCAGACCATGAGCATGTCGAGATGCTCGTCCAGCGTATTGACGGTGTAGGGGCGGGTCGGATTGGTCGATGACGGCAGGACGTTGCCATGCTCGATCGCGGCGATGATGTCCGGCGCGTGGCCGCCGCCTGCCCCTTCGGTATGGAAAGTATGGATGGTGCGATCCTTGAATGCGGCCAGGGTGTGTTCGAGAAAGCCGCCTTCGTTCAGCGTGTCGGTATGGATCGCCACCTGGATATCCATCCGGTCGGCGACCGACAGGCAATTGTCGATCGCGGCGGGCGTCGTGCCCCAGTCCTCGTGCAGCTTCAGGCCGATGACGCCTGCGCGCACCTGCTCCTCCAGCGGCCCCGGCAGGCTGACGTTGCCCTTGCCGAGAAAACCGAGGTTCATCGGAAAGGCATCCGCCGCCGACAGCATCGAATGGATATGCCACGGCCCCGGAGTGCAGGTCGTCGCCGCGGTGCCGACCGCCGGGCCGGTGCCCCCGCCCAGCATCGTGGTAACGCCGCTCATCAGCGCTTCCTCGATTTGCTGAGGGCAGATGAAATGGATGTGGGAATCGATGCCGCCGGCGGTGACGATCATGCCTTCGCCGGCGATGATTTCCGTTGCGCCGCCGATGGCCATGGTGACGTCCGGCTGTATGTCGGGGTTGCCTGCCTTGCCGATGGCGGCGATCCTGCCAGCCTTCAAGCCGATATCGGCTTTGACGATGCCCCAGTGATCGACGATCAATGCATTGGTGATGACGGTGTCCATCACGTCCTTGTGATTGCGTTGCGACTGGCCCATGCCGTCGCGGATCACCTTGCCGCCGCCGAATTTCACTTCCTCGCCGTAGGTGGTGAAATCCTTCTCCACTTCGATAAAGAGTTCCGTGTCTGCGAGCCGTACGCGGTCGCCGACAGTGGGGCCGAACATTTCGGCATAGGCTTGACGAGAGATTGTTGCCATGGCGATTCCCTTATTTGTTATGCAGTGATGTTCGGGCGACGAGCGATGCGGCGCCAATCAGTGACAGGCCGCTGGCGATGCCCAGGGTGCGGCGGGCCGCGGCGCCTTTGGTAATGCCTGCCATGCGCCAGCCGAGCAGGGAATAGGCAAGCAATACTGGATACTCCAGTGCGATTGCGCACAAGCCCAGCAGGAAAATTCGTTGCGGGGCGCCGTCAGCCGGGCCGGCGAAGGTGGGCAGCATCGCGCAGAAGAACAGCACCGATTTAGGATTGGCGCCTTGCAGCAGGAAGCTTCGCTTGAAAAGCGTGAACCAGGATGCGGGACGGCCCGGCATGGTTTCAACCGCGTTTTGCCGCAATGCCGAAACAATTGTACGAACGCCGATCCATACCAGGTAACCAGCGCCGCACCACTTGATGATGTCAAACAGCGACGGCGCAGCCAGGATCAGCGCGCTCAAGCCAAGCGCCGACATCATGCAATACATCGCGTTCGCGGCGAGGATGCCGAAAATGCTGGCCTGGGTACGGCGCCAGCCATTGCCGAGCGAATGACCTACCACCTGCAGGACAGCCGGGCCGGGAGTGATGTTGAGCAGGAAGTTCGTCGCGAGAAACGCGAGCAGCAGTGACAATTCCATCGATGCACTCCTTACAGCGCGCCCATGACCTTGGCGTTAAAGCCGTAAACCTTGCGGTCGCCCGCCAGCGCCACCAGTTCCACGGTGCGCTGCTGTCCGGGTTCGAAACGGACGGCGGTACCGGCGGCGATGTTCAGCCGCATGCCGTAGGCGGTCTGCCGGTCGAACTGCAAGGCGGGGTTAACTTCGAAAAAGTGAAAGTGCGAACCGACCTGGATGGGACGGTCGCCGCTGTTGGCGACTGTAATGGTTGCTGTTGCGCGACCAGCATTGAGTTCGATTTCGCCGGCTTCGATGTGCATTTCGCCTGGGATCATGGGTTCTCCGGAAGAAGAAGGGGTTTGTAGGGTTTTGGAATTGCTCTGCAGGTAAATCACTTGGCTGCCGATCTTACTGCTCTGTAAAGTCCCCTCCCCCTTGCAGGGGGAGGG
>NZ_DASZBA010000114.1:0-3099 GCF_035944575.1 Noviherbaspirillum sp. | reverse complement strand
GTTCAGGCAAGCAATCTGACTCCCGGTGGCCTCTCGCGGTGCTTCTGGTGCTCACCACTGCAGTCGGCGCCACCGCATTGATTGCCACAATTGCCCGTACATTCGATCTCCTTTATACCGGAGGAGCATACGGCTGACTGTTCAAAGCCCAGGCAGTCGCCTTCTGCCTACATGGCATGCTCGCGCACCTCGCTCCCTATTTTCTTTCCTTCCCACACCACATTAGTGCATTTACTAGTTTTAAACAGCCGCATTGCATGATTTTCCGGTCGTTTGAGCTTATTGCTGCGTGGCACAAAAAGTGCATTGGTGAAACATATGCGCGACTGCGCGTCAGTTCATCAACCGACAGTGGGAGTTTTCATGAAGATGCGTGCGGCCTCTGGGTTACTTACATTGACCGGCCTGCTTTTCTGCATATGCGCCACATCCGCAAGCGCGCAGCAGCCCGTATCACCAACCCTTCCTTCAGGTCTGTCCGAAGTCATGGTGCCGGCAACTGGCATTGCCACAGGCGAAAGTTCGGGCAACGCCGGGTCAACAGCGCTGAAAGCGGAAAACAGCGTGGCAGCCTTGCCTTCAGCCACCTCCACACCTGCCTTGACCAAGCCGACCCTGGTCGATGCTTCAACAATCAGTGCAGGCGATACGGCATGGATGCTGACGTCCACCGCATTGGTGATGTTGATGACGATTCCGGGCCTGGCACTTTTCTATGCTGGCATGGTGCGCAAGAAGAACGTGTTGACGACTGCAGCGCATAGCTTTGCGGCTGTTTGTATCGTGACGGTACTGTGGGTTTTGCTTGGTTACAGCCTGGCGTTTTCGCCAGGAAATGCGTTTCTCGGCGGTAGCGCCCAGATAATGTTGCAGGGCATGGAATACATGAAGGAAGCCGGCAAGCTGACCGTCCACAGTATCGCACCGACCGTTCCCGAGAGCGTTTTCATGATGTTCCAGCTTGCGTTCGCCATCATTACGCCGGCGCTAATCACCGGCGCATTTGCGGAACGCATGAAATTTTCCGCACTACTCCTTTTCATCTCCCTTTGGTCGCTTGTCGTTTATGCGCCTGTAGCGCATTGGGTATGGGATCCGTCCGGATGGCTGGCGGCCATGGGCGTACTTGATTTCGCCGGCGGCACCGTGGTTCATATCAACGCCGGAATATCCGGCCTGGTCGCCGCAATCATCATCGGGCCGCGCATCGGCTTCGGCAAGGAACCGATGCCACCCCATAACCTCGTACTGACCATGATAGGCGCGTCCCTTCTCTGGGTAGGCTGGTTCGGTTTCAATGCCGGATCGGCCGGCGCCGCGGATGGACGAGCGGGCATGGCGATGCTGGTGACACAGGTAGCTGCTGCGGTCGGCGCGCTGACGTGGATGTGCATGGAATGGATGCGTCGCGGCAAACCGTCGGTGCTGGGACTGCTCTCCGGAGCTGTTGCCGGACTGGTGGCAATCACACCAGCGTCGGGCTTTGTCGGTGTCGGCGGCGCATTCTACATCGGTGCCGTTGCCGGTGCGGCGTGCTATTGGGGCGCGACCTCGTTGAAATCGCGGTTGGGATATGACGATTCGCTGGATGTCTTCGGCGTGCATGCAATCGGCGGCATCGTCGGCGCGCTCCTGACGGGAGTATTCGCGGTCAAAGGCATCGGCGGAGTCGAAGGCACATTGTTGAGGCAGGCAATCGGCGTGGTCGCGACGACAATTTATGCCGGCGTCATGACGGGCCTGATTCTCGCTGTCGTCGACTTGACGGTAGGCGTGCGCGCCACTGCCGAGGCGGAACGGGACGGATTGGACATCGAACAGCATGGGGAGCATGTGATATGACAGCGCACCAGCAAACGACCGTAGCGGCTTTGGAGAATCAGGCATTCGCACTGATGGGACGCCTGCATGTCATCCTGCGCCGACAGAGTGGCCGGATAACCGATATCGAGTATATGCGGGCAGACCCTGCCTACTGCAGGCATGTATTGCAATTGGCATTGCAAACGCCGGCTGAAGACGCGCATCGGATCTGCGAGAAACTGCAGGAGATTTATTTTGGCAATGAGGGTTTGTTTGTGAGAAACCCGCCCAAGGCACCGTTGGCGGCGCGCTTTGGAAGCGCGGCTGCAGCGGCCAAAATATCTCATGCACCGGGCGATAACACGACATCCCGCCTGCCGGACGAGGATGTCGACCGGGCGTACATCGGACGTCTTCGCTAGGCAGGCCCGAAAAGTCACAGTAAAAAAAGGCAGCCGAAGCTGCCCTTTTATGCGGGAAAGGCGTTTAAAACTGCTCTTCCGTAAGTGCCAATACGCCGCTGCTGCCTTCCACGATTGCCGCCCGATAGCCCGATGCCTGGGACAGGATGTGCTCGGCAAAAAACCGCGCCGTCGTGATCTTGGCCTGGTAGAACTTGGCGTCGCCCTCGCCCGCTTTGAGTCTGCGTTCCGCGATCAATGCCGCACGGGCCATTTGCCAACCACCCAGGACAATGCCGGCAAGCTTCAGATACAGCACACTACCCGCAAACACGCCCTTGATATCCGACTTGACATTCGTTGCCACGAACGTGACGACATCCTCCAGCGCTTTCGATCCGGCTGCCAGCTGATTACGGATAGCGGCCAGGTCGCCAGCGCCGTAGGCAGCCAATTCTTCTTCGGTCTGCCGGACCTGGGCAAGTATGCCTTTGGCGGTTGCGCCACCGTCACGCACCGTCTTGCGGCCGACGAGGTCGTTCGCCTGAATGGCAGTCGTACCCTCATAGATCGGCAGGATACGGGCATCGCGGTAGTACTGCGCGGCGCCGGTTTCTTCAATGAAGCCCATACCCCCGTGCACCTGCACACCGGTGGACGTGACGTCGATGGACATCTCGGTGGACCAGCCCTTGACGATGGGCACCATGAATTCGTAAAACGCCTGATTCGTTTTGCGCGTCGCCTCATCCGGGTGATGATGCGCGGCATCGGAAGCGGCCGCCGTGACATAGGACAGTGCACGCGCGGCTTCGGTCTGGGCGCGCATCGACATCAGCATGCGGCGGACATCCGGTTGATGGATGATCGTAACGGGGCCGGGCGAACCGGTCAG
>NZ_DASZBA010000113.1:0-13993 GCF_035944575.1 Noviherbaspirillum sp. | reverse complement strand
TGATCGCGATACTCGAATTGCATTACCGAGCTGGCTACGGAGATGCCGCGCTGCTTTTCGATTTCCATCCAGTCGGACGTCGCATGGCGGCCGCTCTTGCGTGCCTTCACCGTGCCGGCCAATTGGATTGCGCCCGAGAACAACAGCAACTTTTCGGTCAGCGTGGTTTTACCGGCATCCGGGTGGGAGATGATGCCAAAGGTCCGGCGGCGCGCGACTTCACGCGGGATCAATTCCTTCGGCGCCGTGCGCGTTTCGGGAATCGCTCCGACGTTTGCGGTGTCGGTAGTATCAGTCAATGAGAGTTCGTCAGCGGAAGCCATGATGCAACTGCAAAAAAGTGATTCGGTGATTCAGGCGACACCAATCGTCTCTGAATCCTATTGCCTGAATGTCCGGTTCAGGCCTGTATAAAATGCTGGCGGTAGTAGCGCAGCTCTTCGATCGATTCGATGATGTCCGCCAGCGCCGTGTGCTTCTGATGCTTTTTGAAACCGCTGGCGACGTCGGGTTTCCAGCGCTTGCAGAGTTCTTTCAATGTCGATACATCGAGATTGCGGTAATGAAAGAATGCCTCCAGTTTCGGCATGCCGCGCACCATGAACCGGCGGTCCTGGCAAATCGAATTGCCGCACATCGGCGATTTTCCTGATGGCACATATTTTTTCAGGAACTGAATCAGCTCCACCTCTGCATCCGCCTCGGAAACAGTTGATGCCTTCACGCGATCGATCAATCCGGAACGACCATGAGTGCCCTTGTTCCAGGCATCCATCCCGTCGAGGATTTCATCCGGTTGATGGATTGCAAAAACGGGACCTTCGGCCAGTACATTCAACTCGGAATCAGTAACCACCACCGCGACTTCGATGATGCGGTCGGTATCCGGCTCCAATCCTGTCATTTCCATATCGACCCAGACGAGGTTGAATTCATTCGGGCGAATTACTTGTGATGAAGTGGGGTTGGGGGTATCTGATTCAATCGCTTGTGACATAATTGTTTTCCTCGGTAAGCCGCCATTTTCTCACAGGCATAGCATGTCTTCACTTGCGTTTTCGATTTTGTTCGTTGCTTTTCTCGCCATCACGCTGGTGGTGCGGTTCTGGCTGGGTTCGCGCCATATCCGTCACGTGCTTGCGCATCGTGGCCAGGTGCCTCCCGAGTTCGCCGGAACCATCCCGCTGCACGCGCACCAGAAAGCAGCGGACTATACGGTAGCAAAAACCAAGTTCAGCCTTTTCATGCTGCTGGTGAATGCAGCGGTGCTGGTCGGGTTCACGCTGCTTGGCGGCCTGCAGTGGTTGTCGGTCGCACTTCTCGATCTGACCGGTTCCGGCATGACTTATCAGCTTGGCCTGCTCGCGGCGTTCGCGGTGATATCGGGCCTGATCGACCTTCCTTTCGACTATTACAAGCAGTTCGTGCTCGAAGCCCGGTTCGGGTTCAACAAGATGACGGTCGGCCTGTTTCTGACGGACCTAGTCAAAGGTGCGCTGCTCGGCACCGCCATCGGCCTGCCGCTGATCTGGATCATCCTGATGTTGATGGAGAAGTCCGGTGAGCTGTGGTGGCTGTATGCATGGATGGTCTGGAGCGGCTTCCAGTTGCTGATGCTTGTTCTGTTCCCCACCGTGATCGCGCCGCTGTTCAATAAATTCACGCCGCTGCAGGACGAAAACCTGCGCGCGCGCATCGAAGGCCTCATGAAGCGCGTCGGATTTGCGTCCCAGGGACTGTTCGTGATGGACGGCTCGAAGCGCAGCGCGCACGGCAACGCGTATTTCTCAGGCTTCGGCGCGGCCAAGCGCATCGTCTTCTTCGATACCCTGCTGTCGCGCCTGGCGCCAAATGAGATCGAAGCGGTACTGGCGCATGAACTCGGCCACTTCAAGCTCAAGCACATCATCAAGCGCATTGCAGTGATGTTTGCCGTGTCGCTCGCCCTGCTCGCCCTGCTTGGCTATCTCAAGACCCAATCGTGGTTCTTTACCGGCCTGGGCGTCGATCCCGTGCATATGCCGGCGAACGATGCGATGGCCCTGATTCTTTTCATGCTGACACTGCCGGTCTTCACCTTCCTGTTTTCGCCGTTGTCCTCGATCACTTCGCGCAAACATGAGTTCGAAGCGGATGCGTTCGCCGCCCAGTACACCAATCCGCAGGACCTGGTCTCCGCCCTCGTGAAGCTGTATGAGGACAATGCGTCGACCCTGACGCCGGACCCGCTCCATTCCGCCTTCTATGATTCACACCCGCCCGCAAGCGTCCGGATCAACCAATTACTTGCCAGCCGCTAAGGAGATGCCATGGTAACCACGAATGAACTCCTGCAGAAGCGCTGCCGGCACCTGGAAGACGGCTTGACGGAGGCCGACATCGGCGCCTACCTGAAGATCGTGGAAGGATGGACCCTGACGGACGGAAAAATCGTCAAGACGTTTTCCTTCGGAAATTACTACGAGACGATGGCGTTCGTGAATGCGATCGCCTACATGATCCATGCGGAAGACCATCATCCCGAATTGCTCGTCACCTACAACCGTTGCACGGTGAAGTTCGATACCCACTCCGTCAATGGCGGGCGCGGTGGAATCTCTGAGAATGATTTCATCTGCGCCGCGAAGGTCGACGCAATCCGCCAGCAAGCGGCCGCCTGACGCATGCTCTCCGGAACCGTCATTGCCGCCCACGGCCGTCACTATCTGGTCCAGACCGATACCGCCAAACTGCAATGTGTTACCCGTGGCAAGAAAAGCGACGTTGCTGTAGGCGACATCGTCAACATCAAGTTGACATCGCCGGATCAGGGCGTCATCGAGTCGTTTCAGGAACGAACCACCCTGCTCTACCGCTCCGACCAGTACAAATCCAAGATACTGGCGGCAAACCTTACCCAACTATTTATCGTCGTTGCCACCGAGCCCGGCTTTTCCGATGATCTTGTTTCCCGTTCACTGGTAGCCGCCGAAGCGGCCGGCATCCGCGCGCACATCATCCTCAACAAGATCGACGTCACCGCATCGCTGGAGAGGACCCGCGAACGCCTCGGCTTGTACGCCGGTCTCGGCTATCCGGTTCATCAGGTATCCGCCAAAGGCAACCCGGACGGGACGCGCGCCACGCTCGGGCCACTGCTGGGCGGCCAGTCCAGCATCCTGATCGGCCAGTCCGGCATGGGCAAATCCTCGCTGATCAACCTGCTCGTTCCCGACGCCGATATCGCTACCCGGGAAATTTCAGCCGCACTCGACACCGGCAAGCACACCACGACCTTCACGCGTCTTTACCGGCCGTCGCCGGACACCGCGATCATCGATTCGCCCGGCTTCCAGGAATTCGGGCTTTATCACCTGAGCGAAGGCATGCTGGAGCGGGCCTTCCCCGAGTTCGCACCGCATCTCGGCCATTGCAAGTTCTACAACTGCCATCACCTGAACGAACCGTCGTGCGCGGTATTGTCGGCCGTGGAAGATGGAGCAATTGCGCCGATGCGGCACGACCTGTACCGGCAACTGGTGCACGAAGCATCGCAGACGCTCTACTGACGCCGGCTCGGCGGGTTATCTTTTTGACAGAATTTCCCTTATAATTGAACGGCTTACAAACTTGCTCACACACTTCGGCGGCGCGCCTGGCCGCCGTTTTCATTTATGGCGATCAAACACTTCCTGCAGTTTTCTGACTTTTCGCTTGATGAATTCGAGTACGTGATCGAACGCGCCCGAATCATCAAACGCAAATTCAAGAATTACGAAACACATCATCCGCTGCTGGACCGCACGCTGGTGATGGTGTTCGAGAAAAACTCGACGCGCACCAGGCTGTCATTCGAAGCCGGCATGCATCAGCTCGGCGGAGCCGCCATCTATCTCAATACCCGCGACAGCCAGCTCGGACGCGGCGAACCGGTGGAGGACGCGGCGCAGGTGATGTCACGCATGTGCGACATCATCATGATCCGCACCTTCGGACAGGAAATCATCGAGCGGTTCGCCGCCCATTCGCGCGTGCCCGTGATCAACGGTCTGACGAACGAACATCATCCCTGCCAGGTACTGGCCGACATCTTCACCTTCATCGAGCACCGCGGCTCCATCACCGGCAAGACGGTTGCCTGGATCGGCGACGCCAACAACATGCTCTATTCCTGGCTGCAGGCGGCGGAGGTGTTTGGCTTCCATCTGAACGTTTCGACGCCGGCCGGCTATGACATCGACTCGGCCCTGGTGTCGGCGACGAACAAGAACTACACCGTATTTCCCAATCCGTCCGACGCATGCGCCGGGGCCCACCTGGTGACGACCGATGTCTGGACCAGCATGGGATATGAAGAGGAAAACGCGGCCCGCCTGCGCGCCTTCGACGGCTGGATCGTCGATTCGACGAAGATGCAGCGCGCGCAGCCGGATGCGCTGTTCATGCATTGCCTGCCGGCGCATCGCGGCGAAGAGGTTGCGGCCGAAGTGATCGACGGACCGCAATCCGTGGTGTGGGATGAAGCCGAAAACCGCCTGCATGTGCAAAAGGCATTGCTCGAATACCTGTTGCTCGGACGGCTAGCCTAACAAATGCACACGTAATCATCGGATCAGCCAGTTTTCGACCAGTTCCTCATCTTCCAACCCTATTCACCACCTCAGTACGCGAAGCAGAAATCATGTCAACCATACTCCAGTCCGTTCCCGTCAATCAAAAAGTGGGCATCGCCTTTTCCGGCGGGCTCGACACCAGCGCAGCACTGCACTGGATGCGCCAGAAAGGCGCGATTCCCTATGCATATACCGCGAATCTGGGTCAGCCCGACGAAGCCGACTACAATGCCATTCCGGCGAAGGCGAAGCTGTATGGGGCCGAGCAGGCTCGGCTGATCGATTGCCGCGAGCAACTGGTTGCGGAAGGCATCGCCGCGATGCAAAGCGGCGCATTTCACATTTCCACCGCTGGTGTCACCTACTTCAACACGACACCTCTTGGCCGGGCAGTCACAGGTACGATGCTGGTCGCCGCGATGCAGGAAGATCAGGTTGATATCTGGGGCGACGGAAGCACCTTCAAAGGCAACGACATCGAGCGTTTCTATCGTTACGGTTTGCTGGTGAATCCGGCGTTGCGCATCTACAAGCCCTGGCTCGACGACCGCTTCATCCAGGAACTCGGCGGCCGCAAGGAGATGTCGGAATTCATGATCAAGTCCGGCTTCGACTACAAGATGTCGGTCGAAAAAGCATACTCCACCGACTCCAACATGCTGGGCGCGACGCACGAAGCAAAGGACCTCGAACACCTGAACAGCGGCATGAAGATCGTCGAACCGATCATGGGCGTTGCATTCTGGCGCGACGATGTCGAAGTTAGGCGCGAGGAAGTCAGTGTCCGCTTTGAGGAAGGCCGTCCGGTCGCATTGAACGGCATCGTGTTTTCGAACATGGTCGATCTGATGATGGAAGCGAATCGTATCGGCGGCCGCCACGGGCTCGGCATGAGCGACCAGATCGAAAACCGCATCATCGAAGCGAAGAGCCGCGGCATCTATGAAGCGCCCGGCCTGGCGCTGTTGTTCATCGCCTACGAACGTCTGATCACCGGCATCCACAACGAGGATACGATCGAGCAATACCGCGACAACGGTCGCAAGCTCGGGCGCCTGCTGTACCAGGGCCGCTGGTTTGATCCGCAGGCGATCATGCTGCGCGAGGCGTCACAGCGCTGGGTTGCCAGCGCCATCACCGGCGAAGTGACGCTGGAACTGCGGCGCGGCAACGATTATTCGATCCTCAATACCGAATCGGCCAACCTGACCTATCAGCCGGAACGCCTGACGATGGAAAAAGGCGAAGGCGCGTTCACGCCACAAGACCGCATCGGCCAGCTGACCATGCGCAACCTCGACATCACCGATACGCGCGCGAAGCTCGGCGTCTATGGCAAAGCCGGCCTGCTGACCGCCAATCCGTCAGTTGCGCTGCCGCGCCTCGGCAAGGACAGCGACAAATAACGCATTCCGTTCCTATAAACGAAAACACACCATGACAACACAATTCGACAACGTTGCCGTCGTCAAGAAGGCAAACATTTATTTCGACGGCAAATGCGTCTCCCACACCGTCCTGTTCCCTGACGGCACCAAGAAAACCATCGGCGTGATTTTTCCGTCGTCGCTGACCTTCAACACCGGCGCGCCTGAAATCATGGAGTTGAATGCCGGTCAATGCCGCATTCGCCTGAAGGGTGAACAGGAGTGGAAGACCTATGAAGGTGGCCAGAGCTTCAATGTACCAGGCAACTCCAGCTTCGACATTGAAACTCTGCAGACGCTGGATTACGTCTGCCATTTCGTCGCGGAATAAGAACCTCCGGGAGCGGCTTCAGGATCGGTGGGCGGGTATAGACGTGTGAAAGTGCGGACGGAAATGAGGCATACCGGGCACCGCAGGTTCGCGATTGCCCGTACACGGATCAACAGCTTCTAGACAATCACCGGCTCCGGTTCAAGCTCGACACCGAACCGGGCCATCACATCCGCCTGAATTGCCTTCGCCAGGTCCTGCAATTCCCGTCCGCTGGCGCCGCCATGGTTGACCAGCACGAGTGCCTGCTTTTCATAGACGCCGGCGTGACCCATTCTTCTGCCTTTCCAGCCGCATTGGTCGATCAGCCAGCCGGCGGCCAACTTGAAACTGCCGTCCGGCTGCGGGTAACTGACCAGCTTTGGATGCATCGCCAACAGGCGTTCGCGCTGCGCTGCGGATACCACCGGATTCTTGAAGAAACTGCCGGCATTCCCGATGACGGCCGGATCCGGCAGCTTGCGGGTGCGGATTGCGATCACCGCGTCGCTGATGTCGCGGGGTGTTGGATCGGTCATACCCCGCGAGGCAAGTTCCTGCGCCAGTTCAGCGTAGTTCAGGTTCGGCCGCCATTGCCGGGGCAAGGCGAACGTCACGTCCAGAATGGCGGCGCGTCCGGCAAGTCGATGCTTGAATACGCTGTCGCGATAGCCAAAATTGCATTCGTCGCGACTCAATGTAACGATGTTTCCGGTTCCGAAATCAAAGGCGGTGAGGTCGTGAAAGCAATCCTTCAACTCCACCCCGTAGGCGCCGATATTCTGGATCGGCGCAGCGCCGACGCTGCCGGGAATCAGCGACAGGTTTTCCAGGCCGCCCAGCCCATGTTCCAGTGTCCGGCAGACCAGGCCATGCCAGCTTTCGCCAGCGGCCGCACGGACATAAGTTGCCTGCGCATCCTGTCCGAGGATATCAATGCCTTTGAGGCACATATGCAGCACGAGCCCCGGAAAGTCGCCGCTGAGGAGGATATTGCTGCCGCCGCCAAGCACAAGCCGTGGCAATCTGCTTAATGAGGCATTCCGGCGAATTTCCGACAACATGCCAGCATTGATAACCTGAATGTAGGCATGGGCTTTTGCGCGGATGCCGAAAGTATTATGGTCGTGCAGTGAAAAATCGCACTGAAGCGGCAGTCTGTCTGTCATAGCTGGAGGATTATAGACGGAAGCAATTATGGCCACCCGGGTTTTTGTCCGCTAGAATACATCGTTACTTAAATAGCAATATGCTTGCATTGAAGAGGAATATTTATGCCATCATTTGATGTGGTTTCTGAAGCCAATACCGTCGAAGTGAAAAATGCCGTTGACCAGGCCAACAAGGAAATTTCGACCCGCTTCGATTTCAAGGGCAGCGATGCACGGGTTGAACAGAAGGAGCGGGAACTGACCGCTTTCGCCGACAGCGATTTCCAGCTCACGCAGGTACGCGACGTTCTGACCGGAAAAATGGTGAAGCGCGGCGTGGATGTCCGCTTTCTCGACCTTGGAAAAATCGAGAAGATCGGCGGCGACAAGGTCAAGCAGGTCATCAAGATCAAGAACGGCATCGAGTCCGAGGCGGCCAAGAAGATCGTCCGCATCATCAAGGACAGCAAGATGAAGGTCCAGGCATCGATCCAGGGTGATGCGGTCCGCGTCACCGGCGCCAAGCGGGATGACCTGCAGGCGGCGATGGCCCTGATGCGCAAGGAAGTAACGGACCTGCCGCTGGAATTCAATAACTTCCGCGATTAGTCGCGCATATGTCCCCTTAAGCGCCATTCATCGCCATGCCTTAGCTAGCAGGAGGTGTCAATGCTCGGCCGTCCGTCAGAACAGAAATTCGCGCTGCAAAAACCTGCCCGTCCGGAAGATCGATACGTTACGCTGATGGAGCAGAATTTTCGGCATGTCCTTACTGCCATTGAATCGATGTGGGGATATCCGGAACTGAACACCTATTTTGCCAAGCTGACCATGAATGAACGCGGAAGCCGGGAAGGATTTCCGCCGGAAGTATGGGATGATATCCGCCTGTTGTGGGACATTCATCTTGAAATCGTGCCTCACTCCCTGCCCTAACTTGCGCCGAGTATCCGATGCGTTCGACTACACTTTTAGCCACTTTTCTTCTATCGATCGGTACAGCCCATGCAGCCGATGTCAGCGTCGTGGGGTTGTTTCCCAATAAGGCGGTGCTGGTCATCGATGGAAGTTCGCCGAAGACCTACTCGGTGGGCGCCAATATTCCGGGCGGATTCAAGCTGGTCGCGGTCAATGAAGGCGGCGCAACAATCGAGTCGAACGGGAAGCGGCAGACGATTGCCCTGGGCGAACATGTCAACCGGACGGCGGCCAGTGGTCCGGCGAGCGTGACGCTCAAGCCCGATGGACAAGGTCATTACATGGTGCAGGGGCAGATCAACGGAGGCTCGGTACGCATGCTGCTCGATACCGGGGCCACGTTGATCGCGATGCCGGCGTCCGATGCGACGAGGCTGGGCATCAATTACCGAAGCGGCCAGCCAACGTACGTCAACACGGCGAACGGCGTCGCGCCGGCGTACAAGGTCAGGCTCAATACCGTCAAGGTCGGGGATATTGAACTCAACCAGGTGGATGCCATGGTGCAGGAACAGGGATTGCCGATTATTTTGCTTGGCATGTCGTTCCTGAATAGAACCGAGATGCGTCGCGAAGGCGAACAGATGACGCTGACCAAGCGGTTCTAAGTCCAAGCGCGCCTGACAATCGAACAGGATCGCGTCGAGTCCGGCGCGATCCTGTCAGCTCATCAGCTCTTATTCCGGATCGGCGAGACGACGCTGCTTCACCGATTCAGCCAACCCTTCCAGCACCTTGATGCTCGATTCCCAATCGATGCAACCGTCAGTAATCGATTGGCCATAAGTCAGTTCCTTGCCCGGTACGAGATCCTGGCGACCAGCCACGAGGTGCGATTCGACCATCACGCCGACGATGCGCGTATCGCCAGCAGCGATCTGCTTACCGATCTCGGCACACACCGGCACCTGATTTTCAGGCTTCTTGGAGCTGTTGGCATGCGATGCGTCGATCATCAAACGTGACGCGAGACCGCTGGTAGCGATATCCTTGCAGGCTGTCTCAACGCTTGCGGCATCGTAATTCGGCGCTTTGCCGCCGCGCAGGATGATGTGGCAATCCTCGTTGCCGCTGGTAGATACGATCGCCGAGTGGCCGCCCTTGGTGACGGACAGGAAGTGATGCGGCTGGGATGCCGCCTTGATCGCATCGACGGCGATCTTCACGTTACCGTCGGTGCCGTTCTTGAATCCGACCGGGCAGGACAAACCTGAAGCAAGTTCACGGTGCACCTGGGATTCGGTGGTGCGCGCACCAATGGCGCCCCAGCTCACCAGGTCGGCAACGTACTGCGGGCTGATCACGTCCAGGAACTCCGTACCGGCGGGCAGGCCAAGTTCGTTGATGTTCAGCAGAAGCTCGCGCGCCATGCGCAGGCCGTCATTGATGCGGAAGCTGTTATCCATGTACGGATCGTTGATCAGACCTTTCCAGCCCACGGTGGTGCGCGGCTTTTCGAAATAGACCCGCATCACGATTTCCAGCTCGCCGGCGAGACGTTCGCGCTGCTCTACCAGGCGCCGCGCATATTCCATTGCCGCCTTCGTGTCGTGAATCGAGCAGGGCCCGATGACGACCATGACGCGGTCGTCCTGGCCATGGAGAATCCGGTGCAGCGCGGTACGCGCATTGGCCGCGACATTGGCCGCTTTTTCCGAACAGGAGAACTCGCGTATCAGATGTGACGGCGGAATCAGTTCTTTCATTTCACGTATGCGTAGATCGTCGGTGCGCGGCATGTTTTTCTCCAGTCAAAGGTCTTGAAATAGGATTCCGTACAAAAGAAAAAACCGCCATCACGGGCGGTTTTTTTAGAAATTCGGTTTGTTCTGTTTAGCGCACTGCTTTTACATGAACCTGCCGCTTTCCACCGCCTTTGGGCTGGGATAGCTAAAGTAAAAGTAAAAGTAGAAGCGCGAGAAAGTCATGTGAATGGCGTTGTTCTCAAACAGATTGGAGCCAATAGTGCAGTAAATCAAAGGATTTGGCAAGCGACAGACAAAAAATTCGCTGTATCCCAGAAGGCCGGCCGTCGCAAATTACGACAGCCGGCTGAAAGCATCGATTGCCCGAATCATGCAAAAAGGCAGGATTGTCAGGCGGTACCGCCGACGGTCATGCCATCGATACGCAAAGTCGGCTGCCCTACGCCCACCGGCACGCTTTGCCCTTCCTTGCCGCAAACACCGATACCATTGTCCAGGCGCATGTCATTGCCAATCATTGACACCCGGTTAAGAACCTCGGGTCCGTTACCGATGATGGTGGCCCCCTTCACCGGATAGCTGATCTTGCCATCCTCGATCATGTAGGCTTCGCTCGCGGAAAAGACAAATTTGCCGCTGGTGATATCAACCTGTCCGCCGCCGAAATTGACTGCATACAAGCCATTCTTCACGGATGCAATGATTTCTGCCGGATCCTTGTCGCCGCCGAGCATGTAGGTATTGGTCATGCGGGGCATCGGCAGGTGGGCAAAGGATTCGCGCCTTGCATTGCCGGTAACGGGCATGCTCATCAGGCGCGCATTCATCGTGTCCTGGATGTAGCCTTTCAGGATGCCGTCCTCGATCAGGGTCGTGCACTGCGTCGGGTTGCCTTCGTCGTCGATGTTCAGCGAACCCCGGCGGTCTGCGATGGTGCCGTCATCGACCACCGTCACGCCCTTCGCCGCTACCCGCTCGCCGATGCGCCCGGAGAATGCACTGGAACCCTTGCGGTTGAAATCGCCTTCGAGGCCGTGGCCGATCGCTTCATGCAACAGCACGCCGGGCCATCCCGGTCCGAGCACCACGGTCATCGGGCCAGCCGGTGCAGGCCGGGAATCCAGGTTCACCAGCGCGGATGCAACAGCTTCGCTTGCATATTTTTCAAGTAGTTCGTCAGTGAAATAGCCGTAGCTGTACCGACCGCCTCCACCGCTCGAACCGACTTCGCGCCGACCGTTCTGCTCGGCGATCACGGTGATCGATACCCTTACCAACGGCCGGATATCCGCTGCCAGCACGCCGTCGCTGCGGACTACCAGCACGACGTCATATTCGCCGGCAAGTCCCGCCATGACCTGCACGACCCGAGGGTCCTTGGCGCGGGCGATGCGCTCCACTCTTTCCAGCAGCTTCACTTTTTCGGTGGCATCGAGCGAGGCAAACGGGTCCTGCGGCAAGTAAAGGGAACGGCCGCCGGACGGCTGGATTGCGGAGGCCACCTTGACCCGGCCTGCGCCTTGGCGAGCGATGGTGCGCGTAGCCGCGGCCGCTTCAAGCAAGGCACGCTCGGAGATTTCGTCGGAATAGGAGAAAGCGGTCTTGTCGCCGGACACGGCGCGCACGCCGACACCCTGGTCGATGGAAAAGCTGCCGGTCTTGACGATGCCCTCTTCAAGGCTCCAGCCTTCGCTCTTGGTGAACTGGAAATACAGATCGGCGTAATCAACGCGGTGGGTAAAAATGGCGCCGAGCGCCTTGATGAGTTTCGATTCATCCAACCCGAATGGCGTCAGCAGGACTTCACGGGCGGTTGCGAGGGTTTGGAGATTCGGTTCAAATAAATTCATGGTCTTTCGCATCTGCGGAATTGATCCGCGTTACAGGTTTGATCCGAGGATGAAACGATTGTAGAGCATCTGTCAGCACGCTGCCCCCTGCAGGAGGAGATGATGCATGAAAGCATCATGCCGGAAAATCGGCCTTTCTACATCTTGCGATGTTTCAGGGCGGGCAGGCTGTCGCGCACGCGCTGCAGATGTTCCAGATCGATGTCGCCAATCACGACGCCCTCTCCTTCCGGCAACTCCGATTTAATCTCCCCCCAGGGATCGATCAGCATGCTGTGGCCCCAGGTACGTCGCCCGTTGACATGTTGTCCGCCCTGGGCAGCGGCAAGCACGTAACACTGGTTTTCCACCGCCCGAGCCCTGAGCAGCAATTCCCAGTGCGCTTCGCCAGTGGTATAGGTAAATGCCGCCGGGACGACAATCAGCGCACAGTCGCCCATCGCCCGGTACAGCTCGGGAAAGCGCAAGTCATAACAGACGGACAGGCCGACTTTTCCGAACGGCGCCTCGAAAGTGGTTACGCTGGAACCGGGAACGATGGTGCGGGCTTCGTCGTAAGACTCGTCACCGCGCGTGAAATTGAAGAGATGAATCTTGTCGTATCGAATCACGCGCTCGCCTGCCGAGTTGTAAACCATCAGGGTATTGAGCACCTTGTTTGGTTCCGCAGCGGCCATCGGCAGGGTTCCCCCGATGAGCCAGATGCCATGTTCGCGTGCAATGCCGGACATGAACGCCTGGATCGGGCCGTCGCCGGTTCTTTCCGCATGCGCGACCTTGTCCGCCTCCTTCAAGCCCATGATGGGCCAGTATTCGGGCAACAGGACGAGGTGGGCACCCTGCTGCGCGGCTTGCCCGATCAGGCGCCGCGCCGCAGCCATGTTTTCATCCGGCTGCGGCGTCGCCACCATTTGCACGGCTGCCGCTTTCATGAGGCCTTGCGTCATTTCATCTCCTTTCAGCCCGGTCGGCCGGCGCCTGCGGCATCCTGTGCCGGAGCCGGCTGGTTGCGGGCGAGCTTGGTAACGACGGGTTCTTTCCATGGACCGCTGATCTGGTATTCGAAGGTGAACGCCTTCATCAGCGGATCGCGCAGGAACAGCTGGGCGAGGAAGGTGCCCACGCCGATAACCGGGTTCACCGCCAGTGCATACACGACCGATGCGGCACCCACATTGATATCCGGGATAACCACGACATGCAGGTTGGTGGCTTCCTTTGCAATGTCGGCGCTGCCATCCATCAGCACTGTCGCCGCGACACTGCGCATCTTGAAATTGCTGGTGGTCGCGACCCCCTGGTTGATCGCCACATCGGCCGTTACGCCGTCGAAGGCAAAGCCTTCCGAGAACACGTCGCGGAAGTCGAGCGCCAGGCGGCGCGGCAAGGATTGCAGGCTCAGTACGCCGAGCAGCTTGGCGGCGCTCGGATCGACCTTCAGGAACTGTCCGGCTGCGATATCAAGCTTGAATTGGCCGGAGAGCGTCGGGATGTCGAGCGTGAACGGCAAGCCTTTCCAGTTCACTTCGCCCTGCATCCTGCCCTTGCCGCCGCGCAGGAGATTCGCGAACCCGAAGCGATCGAGCAGTCTGCCTGCGTCGAGGATGTTCATCGTGTAGTCAAGGCTGGATAGATTCGTACCGTCGCGGATGGACCATTTGCCGGTGGCGGTCAGCTCCGCATCGGTATTGACGATGGACAGCTTGTTGATGCGCCATTCGAGGCCGGCATTGCCGCGCGTATTGTCGGCCACGAGTTCCAGATGACCGAACTTTTTACCGAACAGTTCAAAATTCTCCGCGACGATGTCCAGTCCCGGCATGCGCGTCGTGGTGTTCTTTCCCTCCAGCAGTGCGCTGACATCCGACGCGGCTGATTTCGGAATGACGAGCGACGCAAGACGCGCCGTGACCTTGCCCAGCCCCATGCCCGACGGCGATTCGTTCCAGGTCACATAGCCCGATGCCTGCTCGGAATCG
>NZ_DASZBA010000112.1:0-5246 GCF_035944575.1 Noviherbaspirillum sp. | reverse complement strand
CGAGCGCGAACTCTTCCTGTCGCTCATGAATACGCCGGAATCCCGCGCGCTGCGGCATGCCTTCATGGGCGAGCGCGCGGCTGCCAAGATTCCTGATGTTCCTGCCGATACGCCGGTGCGCAGTATCGCCAAAGTGGCGGTGATCGGGGCAGGCACCATGGGCGGCGGTATCGCGATGAACTTCCTGAATGCGGGCATACCGGTCGTCTTGCTGGAGATGAAGCAGGAAGCGCTCGACAGGGGCGTCGCGACGATCCGCAAAAACTACGAGAATTCGCTGAAGAAGGGCAAGCTGACTGCAGACAAGCTCGATGGACGCATGGCGCTGCTGACGACCAGCCTGTCCTATGACGACATCGCCGATTCCGATCTGGTGATCGAGGCGGTATTCGAAGACATGGGCGTCAAGGAACAGGTATTTGGCAAGCTCGACCAGGTGATGAAGCAAGGCGCTATTCTTGCCAGCAATACCTCCACGCTCGACATGAACCGGATCGCGGGTTTCACCAAACGTCCGCACGACGTGGTCGGCCTGCATTTTTTCAGCCCCGCGAATGTAATGCGTTTGCTGGAAGTGGTGCGCGCCGAGCATACGGCAAAAGACGTCCTGGCGACCGTGATGCAACTGGCGAAAAAAATCAAGAAGGTGGCGGTTGTCTCCGGTGTGTGCGACGGGTTCATCGGCAATCGCATGCTGAAGTACTACCGCGCGCAGGCCTTCGAATTGCTGGAAGAGGGCGCTTCGCCGCAGCAGATCGACCGTGCATTGGAAAAATGGGGCATGGCGATGGGGCCCTTCCGCATGGGCGATCTTGCCGGCCTGGATATCGGCTGGTCCATCCGCAAGCGGCTGTACGAGGAAAACCCGAACATGAAGCGTTCGGTGATCGCCGACCGCTTGTGCGAGATGGGCCGCTTCGGACAGAAGACCGGCGCCGGCTGGTACCGGTACGAGGCTGGCAAGCGCGATGCGCTGCCCGATCCGGTCGTGGATGAAATCATTGCCGCCGGACGCAAGGAGGCCGGCATCACCCCACGCAAGGTTAGCGACGAGGAAATCATCGAACGCTGCATTTACGCCCTGGTGAATGAAGGCGCGCGCATCCTGGAAGAGGGGATCGCGGCTCGCGCTTCGGATATCGACATGGTCTACCTTAGCGGATACGGTTTCCCGGCCCATCGCGGCGGACCGATGCTGCATGCGGAGATCGTCGGCCTGCCGAATGTGGTGGCAAAAATGCGCAGCTTCGCCTCGCAACCGGGCGGCGACGCCGCATTCTGGCAGCCAGCGCAGTCGCTCGTCAGACTCGCGGATGCTGGCGAAACATTTCACTAAAACGTCGCCGGCCCGCCGGCTAATCAGACCTTTTTCCTCTCCTGCGGGAGAGGGACCGACATGAATACCCGAGGACACTACATGCACGACGCAGTTATCGTCTCCACCGCCCGCACCGGCTTGGCCAAATCCTGGAAAGGCGCCTTCAACATGACTTACGGCGCCACTCTCGGCGCACATGCGGTGCGTGCCGCCGTTGAACGCGCCGGCATCGATCCGGCCGAAGTCGAAGATGTATTGATGGGCGGCTCGCTCTCCGAAGGCACTACCGGGGGCAACGTCGCGCGCCAGATCGCGCTGCGCGCCGGGCTGCCGGTGACAACGGCCGGCGCTACTGTCAACCGCTTTTGCTCGTCCGGCTTGCAGACGATCGCCATGGCCGCACAAAGGGTGATGGTCGAACACGTGCCGGTCATGGTCGCCGGCGGCGTCGAATCGATCTCCTGCGTGCAGAACGAAACCAATCGCCATATGCGCCAGGATCCATGGCTGATCGAAAATAAGCCCGAGATTTACTGGAGCATGCTGCAGACCGCCGAACAGGTGGCCAAGCGCTACAACATCTCCAAGGAACGGCAGGACGAATATGGCGTACGCAGCCAGCAGCGTGCGGCCGCCGCGCAGGCAGCGGGAAAGTTCAATGATGAAATCGTGCCGATGACCACGGTCATGGGCGTCGTCGACAAGGAGAGCGGACGCATCATGCGGCGCGAAGTAACCATCTCCGCCGACGAAGGCATCCGTCCCGACACGACGATCGAAGCGGTTTCGAAGATTCGGTCGGCCTTGCCCGGCGGCGTCATTACGGCCGGAAACGCGAGCCAGTTTTCGGATGGCGCGTCCGCATGCGTGGTCATGAGTTCACGGCTGGCCGAACGGCGCGGCATCCAGCCGCTGGGTATTTTCCGCGGCTTTGCCGTCGCGGGATGTGAACCCGATGAGATGGGCATCGGGCCGGTGTACGCCATTCCGCGCCTGCTTGAACGCAACGGTTTGAAAATGGACGATATCGGTCTGTGGGAACTGAATGAAGCGTTTGCATGCCAGGTGCTGTATTGCCGCGACAAGCTCGGCATCCCGGATGAGCTGCTTAACGTGAACGGCGGCGCGATCGCGGTCGGCCATCCTTATGGCGTATCCGGCTCCCGGCTCACCGGACATGCTTTGATCGAAGGCAAGCGGCGCGGTGCCAAGTATGTCGTGGTGACGATGTGCGTAGGCGGCGGCCAGGGCGCGGCAGGATTGTTCGAAGTCTGCTGATTGATGATGTTCCGGCGCGCCCCGGCGGGACCGCGCCCAACTACGGAAAGCGAGTGTTTCAGATGAGCGTCAAGGAACTTTTCAAACTCGACGGCAAGATCGCATTGATTACCGGCGGGTCCCGTGGCCTCGGGCTTCAGATGGCGGAAGCGCTGGGTGAAATGGGATGCAAGGTGGCAATTACCGCGCGCAAGGCGGATGAGCTTGTCGAAGCGAAAGCCCACCTTGAAAAAATGGGCGTCGAGGTGCTGACCATTGTCAACGACCTGTCGAAGACTGACCAGATCCCCGGCATGGTTGATGAAGTCCTGCAGCGTTTCGGAACCATCGACATCCTCGTGAACAACGCCGGCGCGACATGGGGTGCGCCCGCCGAAGAGTATCCGGACGAAGCGTGGCGCAAGGTCATGAGCCTGAACGTGGATGCGGTTTTCTTCCTGTCGCGCGAAGTGGCGCGTCGCTGCATGATTCCGAAGAAGTTCGGCAAGATCATCAACATCGCGTCGGTCGCCGGATTGCGCGGCAGTGCCGTCAATGTCAGCACGATCGCCTACCACACGTCCAAGGGCGCAGCGGTGAACTTCACCCGCTCCCTGGCGTCGGAATGGGGCAAGTACAACATTAATGTCAACGCGATCTGCCCGGGATTCTTCCCGTCAAAGATGTCGGCAGGCTTGCTGGAAAAGGTTGCGGAGGGCGTGATCGCCCGCGCTCCGTTGCATCGGATCGGCGGCGATGAGGATCTGAAGGGCGCGGTGGTGTTCCTGGCCTCCGAAGCGTCGCGGCACATCACCGGACAAAGTATCGCGGTGGATGGGGGAATCAGCGCCGTATAAATCTACTGACTTCCGCTCCTTCCCCTTGCAGGAGGAAGGTTGGGATAGCGATGGTGAGGCCGAGTAATCGCGTGCGCAAACTCAACCTCGCCACCCTCCCTGACCCACCCCGGCAACAGGGAAGGGACCGCCCGAAAATATTCAAAGTTAAGATCATGAGCCAAGACCCCCAGGAACGCTTCGCCGGCACCCGCCCCGTCGCACCCCAGCACGCGTTTGATATTCCTAAACTCGCCGCCTTCATGCGCGCCAACGTCGATGACTTCAGCGGCGACCTGCAGGTGGAGCAATTCAAGGGCGGACAGTCCAATCCGACCTTCCTGCTCACGGCAGGCGGCAAGCAGTACGTCATGCGCCGCAAGCCGCCCGGCACGCTGCTTCCGTCGGCTCACGCGGTCGATCGTGAATACCGCGTCATCTCCGCGCTTGCGGCAACCGACGTCCCGGTTGCGAAGTCCTACGCACTGTGCGAAGACGACGCCGTGATCGGCAGCGCGTTCTATATCATGGATTACGTCCAGGGCCGCATTTTGTGGAATTCTGCCTTGCCCGGTTTTGAGCCGGCCGAGCGCGCTGCCCTGTTCGCCGAGATGAACAGGGTGATAGCCGCTTTGCATAGCGTGGACTATGAGGCGGTCGGCCTTGGAACCTACGGCAAGCCGGGAAATTACCTGGAGCGCCAGGTTGCCCGCTGGACCAAACAATATCGCGCCTCGGAAACCGAGCGCATCGAGGCGGTCGAGAATCTGATCGACTGGCTGCCGCAGAACATCCCGGCAGCGGACGAGACCCGCATCGTGCACGGCGACTACCGGATCGACAACGTAATATTCCACCCGACCGAACCGCGCATTCTCGCGGTGCTGGACTGGGAACTGTCGACGCTGGGCCACCCGCTGGCCGACTTCGCCTACCACTGCATGACCTGGCGCATGCATCCCGGCCAGTCGCGCGGCATGGCCGGCTTGCCGTTCACCGAACTCGGCATCCCGACCGAGGACGAATACATCGCCACATACTGCAAGCGCACCGGCCGCGACGGCATTCCGAAAGGCGACTGGGAGTACTACATGGTGTTCAACATGTTCCGCCTCGTCGGCATTTTGCAGGGCATCGCCAAGCGCGCGCAGCTCGGCAACGCATCCAGTGCCGACGCCGTTGAGACCGGCAAGCGTGCCCGTCCGCTTGCCGAGCTGGCCTGGCAGTACGCAGAACGCATCCGTTCCAATTCCTAACCGAAAGACAAACATGACATTCGCTTATTCCGACAAGGTCAAGGACCTGCAAAAACGCGTTACCGCTTTCATGGACGAACATGTCTACCCGGCGGAAGCCGTGTTCGCTGCCGAGATGGACGCTGCCCGCAAGGCCGGCAACCCTTGGCAGGCAACCAAGATCGTGGAGGAACTGAAACAGAAAGCCCGCGCCGCGGGCTTGTGGAACCTGTTCCTGCCCGAGTCCGAACTCGGCGCGGGCCTGACCAATCTCGAGTACGCGCCGCTGTGCGAGATCATGGGACGCTCGACCATCGGTCCGGAATCGTTCAACTGTTCCGCGCCGGATACCGGCAACATGGAAACCATCGTCCGCTACGGATCGGAAGCGCATAAGGAACAATGGCTGAAGCCGCTGCTGGCAGGCGAGATCCGCTCCGGCTTCGCGATGACCGAACCGGACGTGGCATCCTCGGATGCCACCAACATCCAGGCTCGGATCGAGCGGGACGGCGACCACTACGTCATCAACGGCCAGAAATGGTGGACCTCCGGCGCGAACGATCCGCGCTGCAAGATCCTGATCTTCATGGGCAAGAC
>NZ_DASZBA010000111.1:0-25837 GCF_035944575.1 Noviherbaspirillum sp. | reverse complement strand
CGAGATCCCGATCCATGTGCTCAACGTCGTCTACCCCCTGGTGCCGGACGAGATCGAGGCGTTCTGCAAGGATAAGAACGCGGTGCTGCTGGTGGAGGAGGGGCAGCCGAACTATATCGAGGACGCGATCCATGCCATCCTCCGGAAAGCCGGCGTCACGACCCGGCTGCACGGCAAGGACTTGTTGCCGCTGGCCGGCGAATATACCGGCGAGGTGTTGCTCACGGGCATAGGGAAGTTCATCCGCGAGGCCCGACCCGCGGGTATCGAAGCGGACAAGGCCGACAAGGCCACCCTGGCGGCGGAATCGCTGGTGCGCCTGAAAGAGAGCGGCGCGCAGGCACTCGGCGCGCCGGTACCCGCCCGTCCACCCGGCTTCTGCATTGGCTGCCCGGAACGGCCGGTGTTCGCCGCGCTCAAGCTGATGCAAAAAAACCTCGGGCCGGTGCATGTCAGCGCCGATATCGGCTGCCATACCTTCGGCACGCTGCCGCCCTTCAATATCGGCAGCACGGTGCTCGGCTACGGACTCGGCCTCGCCAGTTCCGCCGGCATCGGCCGCCTGATGCGCAACCGCGTCGTCAGCATCATGGGCGACGGCGGCTTCTGGCATAACGGGTTCACCAGCGGCATCGTCAATTCGGTGTACAACAAGCACGACTCGGTGCTGGTGATCATGAAAAACGGCTACACCTCCGCCACGGGCACGCAGGCGATCCCGTCGTCGCCCGCCGCCGGCCAGCCGCTATCGCTGGACATGGAAAAGGCGCTGCGCGGCATCGGCGTGACCTGGGTGAAGACGGTGCCGAGCTATCAGGTCGCGGACATGGTCGATACGCTGTCGAACGCGATGACGACCGAGGAAGCAGGATTGAAGGTCATCATCGCCGACGGCGAATGCCAGCTCGAAAAACAGCGCCGCATCAAGCCGCAGACCGCCGCCCGGCTGAAGCGCGGCGAGCGCGTGGTACGTACCCGTTTCGGCATCGACGACGATGTCTGTACCGGCGATCATTCCTGCATCCGCCTGTCGGGCTGCCCATCGCTCACGATCAAGCCGAATCCGGGCCCGCTACGCACCGATCCGGTGGCCACGATCAACCAGGGCTGCGTCGGTTGCGGCCTGTGTGGCGAAGTGTCGCATGCGGCGGTGCTGTGTCCGTCGTTCTACAAGGCCGACATCATCCAGAACCCGTCGAAGTGGGACATGCTGCTGCACGGCATGCGCCGCTTCGTCATCGACCGACTGGCCGGGTCCGCCCGCCACGCGAACGCATGGACCTGAACCATACTCGTCCCGTCACGATCCTGATCGCCGCGCTCGGCGGCGAGGGCGGCGGCGTGCTGGCCGACTGGCTGGTTGCCGCGGCCAGTGTGCATGATTTCCCGGTGCAGAGCACATCGATTCCCGGTGTCGCGCAGCGCACCGGCGCCACCACCTATTACATCGAAATCTTTCCGGTGCCCCGCAGCGAGCTGGACGGCCGCCATCCCGTCATGTCGTTGACGCCGATGCCCGGCGACGTGGATGTCGCCGCTGCGTCGGAATTGCTTGAAGCAGGGCGCCTGATCCAGAGTGGCTTCATCGATCCGTCTCGTACCGCGCTGATCGCGTCCTCGCATCGCGAGTATGCGGTGGTCGAGAAATCGTCCATGGGCGATGGCCGGTTCGACGGCGGCAAGGTGCTTGCGGCGGCGAAGCAATTCGCACGCACGCTGGTGCTGTCCGACCTGAAAGCCATAGCGCTGAAGCATGGCACGGTGATCAACACGGTGATGTTCGGCGCCATGGCCGGCGCCGGTGCGCTGCCGGTATCGAAGGCGGCATGCTTGGAAGCGATACGCCGGTCGGGCAAGGCGGTGGAAGCCAGCCTGCAAGGCTTCGAAGCTGGTTTTGACCTGGCAACATCGCCGGCCATGCCGCCCGAACCGGCACCGCACAAGCACAAGAATGCGCCGGCATCGGCGCGCCTGCATGTCTTTGCGGAAGAATTGCGCCCCATCGTCCAGACCGGCACCGAGCAGGTCTTCGATTACCAGGACGCGGCGTACGCCAACGCCTATCTGGACCGGGTCGAAGCCGTCTACCGCGACGAACGCGATGCCGGCGGCGGGCCGGCCCGTTACCCGGTGACGCGCGAAACCGCGCGCTACCTGGCATTGTGGATGAGCTATGAAGACGTGATCCGCGTAGCCGATCTCAAGACGCGCAAGGCGCGTTTCGCGCGGGTGCGCACCGAGGTTGGCGCGCGCGACGGGGAACCGCTGCGCCTGACCGAATACCTGAAGCCGGGTCTGGATGAAATGTGTTCCATACTGCCGACCAGCCTTGCAGACCGCGTGCACAGGCGCTATGCGTCACGTAAGGACAAAATGCATGCCGGCCTGCATGTGCGGACCGATACGGTAAGCGGCTTCCTGATGCTCTGCGCATTGCGTTCGCTGCGCAGGTGGCGGCCACGCACGTCGCGCTTCGCGGCCGAACAGAGGATGATCGCTCGCTGGCTCGATGCGGTGCGGCAAGCGCTGGTTCACTCGACCGGACTGGCGTATGAGCTTGCGCTATGCGGCAACCTGGTAAAAGGTTATGGTGAAACCAGCGAGCGGGGACACCGGAATTTGACTGCGATTCTGGCGGATGTCGAACGCAATGCGATGTCGGCGGACGCCGCAAGCAGGGTCAGGCGGGCAAGAGAAGCGGCGCTGGCGGATCCGGAAGGGCGTACGCTCGCGCAATCGCTGGGACTGCCGGCACCGGCGATGGTAGCCAAGCCAGTGCGGTTTGTGCGAAACAAGGCGGAATTTGATGTGCGGCCCAACACGCCGGCGAAATAGACGACTTGTTTTCTTCCCCTTTCACGGGGAAGGAGGCCCTTCCTTGATGAAATTGAGTCCGGGCACACGGACGGTCATTTTGACAAAGCAGCAAACCAATAAAAGGAGACACACCATGACCCATTCCAAGATCAGCACGCTGTCACTCGCCGTCACCCTCGCCGGCGCCGCCGCAACCGTCACCGCGCAGGACAAATCCGTCGAACTCCGTTTCGCCAACTGGCTGCCCGCCCAGCATGCACTTGCTTCCACCGGGTTCGAGCCGTGGGCGAAATCAGTGGAAGCAGCGTCAAAGGGCAGCATCAAGGTCACGCTCTATCCCGCCCAGCAACTTGGCAAGGCGGCTGACCACTATGACATGGCGCGCGACGGGATCGCCGACATGAGCTGGGTCAGCCCTGGTTACCAGGCTGGCCGGTTCCCGGTCTTCGCCGCCAGCGAACTACCGATGCAGGTCGCCATGCCAGGACCGGGTTCCGCCGCGCTTGATGCCTGGTACCGCAAGTACGCCGAGACGGAGATGAAGGATGTAAAGTTCTGCTTCGCCCACCTGCACGTCGGCACGTTGCACTCGAAGAAGCCGATAACCGACCCGGAGCAGATCAAGGGCATGAAGATCCGCCCAGCCAACGGCACCGTAGCCCAGACCGTCACCCAGCTCGGCGGCACCAACGTTCAGGTTTCCGCGCCGGAATCCCGCGATGCCCTTGAAAAGGGTGTAGCCGATGCCATCACCTTTCCATGGAATTCGATCATTTCCTTCAACATCGACAAGGCGGTGAAATACCACATGGATGCGCGCCTGTATGCCGCCAGCTTTGCCTGGTTGATGAACAAGCAGTGGTATGAAAAGCTGTCGGCGTCGCAAAAGAAAGTCATCGATGACCATTGCAGCAATGCATGGGCGGACAAGGTCGGGCATGCGTGGGGCAACCAGGAAGATTCAGGGCGGGAAAAGCTGGCGCAGACGTCCGGTCATACCATCGTCAAGCTGACGCCGCAGCAAATCGACTCGTGGAAGAAGGCGGTGCAGCCTGTGACCCAGCAATGGATGCAGAGCGCCGAGAAAGCGGGCGCCAAACCGAAAGATGTGCTGGAGGGCTTCCGCAAGGAGCTGGCATCGCGCAACGCGGCGTACTGATCCGCGATGAAGCGCCTCCTGTCGGCGACGGAAACGATCGCGGCCGTCTTCCTCCTGTTGATCGCATTGCTGACCTCCGGCAATGTGATCTTGCGTGATCTGTTCGGGCAGACCGTGCCCGACTGGTTCGACGGTTCCCGCCTGCTGCTGGGAATCGCCATGTTCTGGGGCATCTCGATCGCCACCTACCGCGCCGGGCATATCTGCGTCGACGCGGTATGGGAAATGATGAACACGACCAACCGCCGCCGCATCGATGTGCTTGCCAGCCTGCTTACCCTCGCATTCCTCGCACCGCTGGCGTGGATGATCTGGGTAAAGGTCGGCAATACCGGCACCCAGGCCACCTCCGATCTGCGCTTGCCGATGATATGGTTTTACGCGGTGGCCGCCGCCGGCGCGGTGGTGGCGGCGCTGCTGGCGGCATTGCGCGCTTTTGAAGTCGCGCGTGGCCATGATCCGCACGATGACCTTGACGACGTGGGAGAGGCCCGCCATGGATCGTGACCTCGTTGCGCTGGGCGGCTTCGTCCTGATGTTTGTGCTGATGGCACTGCGGGTGCCCATTGGGATTGCCATGGGCATCATCGGCGTACTCGGCTTCGGCGTGCTTGCCGGCATCACGCCCGCATTGAACCTGCTGTCGAATGTGCCGCTGTCGGTCCTGACCGACTACGATCTTGCAGTCATTCCGATGTTCATCCTGATGGGTGCGTTCGCATCCCATTCCGGCATGAGCCGCGAATTGTTCGCCGCCGGCCGTGCCTGGCTCGGACACCGGCGAGGCGGACTGGCGCTGGCGGCGATCGCAGCCTGCGGCGGCTTCGCGGCGATCAACGGCTCGTCGGTGGCGACAGCGGCCACGATGTCGCAGGTGGCGCTGCCCGAGATGCGCAAGGCCGGCTACGATCCGGGCTTCGCCGCCGGGCTGATCGCAGCCGGCGGAACGCTGGGCATCATGATCCCGCCCTCGGTCATCTTCGTGCTGTACGGCATCATGACCGACACCGACATCACCAAGCTGTTTGCCGCCGGCGTCATACCGGGCATCCTCGCGGTGCTCTTTTACACCGGCGTGGTGCAATTCATCGGCATGCGCAACCCGGCTCACATGCCGCTCGGCGAGCGCCATACCTGGCCTGAACGCTGGAAAAGCCTGCGTGACCTGTGGGCGGTGATGGTGCTGTTCCTGTTCGTGCTGGGCGGCATCTACATGGGTTGGTTCACGGTGAACGAAGGCGCCGGCATCGGCGCCACCGGCACGCTGCTGATCGGCATCCTGCGGGGACGGCTGCGCTGGCCAGAGATCCGTGCCGCATTGATCGATGCGCTGCGGGTATCATCGGCGATCATGCTGATCGTGGTCGGCGCCTTCCTGTTCGGCTACTTCCTTACCATCACGCAATTCACGCAGAAGGCAGTCGGCTTCCTGGTCGGATTGCCGGTCGGCGCCTACGGCGTGCTGGCGATCATCATGCTCGGCTACCTCGTGCTCGGCGCGGTGATGGACGAACTGGCGATGATCCTGCTGACCGTGCCCATCGTGTTCCCGGCCATGATGCAGCTCGGTTTCGACCCGGTATGGTTTGGCGTCATCATCGTGATGGCGGTGACCTTCGGCATGATCTGCCCGCCAGTGGGCATCAATGTCTTCGTGATCAATTCGATCGCACGGGATATCACGTTGGGACGGATATATCGGGGAACGATGCCGTTCATCGGCGTCGATGTGGCGCGGTTGATTATTTTGTGTGCGTTTCCGGGTATTTCGTTGTGGTTACCGAAGTTGATGCCGTAACGCGGTCTGTTATTTTGCAAGGCGGTCAGACTCTATCGGCGCCACCGCCGACGCCATCCCTATTTGAAGGGAGCGAAGCAGAAAATTCGGAGAACATGTCGTCTTGCCACTGAACGTATTGCGCTAGCAAACACATGTCTGCCGGTCGGGATGGGGCGCTCGCGCGAGGGGGAAGGGTCGATCGATCGCAGTCGATAGTCCGCCTTCACACCCCACCCTGAACGTCGAGTACGGGCCTGCAAGCCTGTACCGTTTCGCAGCAGGTGACACGTCGACTGAAACCCCGGCTGCACCCGCTGCCTGCGGAGGGCCCGTTACGGCGCGGCACGACAAACTTCGGAAAATGACATCGCCGGTGTTCGTCTTTTATCACGTGAGAACAATCGAACCAACGCATTAACGTCCATCTGAAAACCGCTTGCCCATGCTACTCAACATCGAAGACTACCGCCGCGAAGCCCGCCGCCGCCTGCCGCGCTTCGTATTCGAGTACATCGACGGCGCGGCCGAGGACGAACACTGCATGCGGCGCAACCGCGAGGCGCTCGACAGTCTTGCCTTGCTGCCGCGCTGCCTGCGCGACACCACGACGGTTGATCCGGCCATCGACGTATTCGGCCACACATGGAAGCGGCCTTTTGCAATCGCACCCACCGGCTTCAACGGTCTGCTGCGCCCGCAAGGCGACCTGCTGCTTGCGCGTGCGGCAGCAGTGGCGGGCATTCCCTTCGTTCTGTCGACCGCATCCAATACCCGTCTTGAAGAGGTCGCCGCCGCGGGCGGCATGCAGTGGCTGCAGCTTTACGTCATGGGCGAGCGCAGCATCGCCGAACAGCTCGTGCGCCGTGCACGCAACGCCGGCTATCAGGCGCTGGTGCTGACCGTCGATGTGCCGGTCAGCGGTTATCGCGAGCGCGATGTGCGCAATGGCTTTCGCCTGCCTTTTCGCCCCACGCTGCCGACCCTGCTCGACCTGTGCCTGCATCCCGCCTGGCTTGCGCGGCTTGCGCGCGCCGGCATGCCGCAATTCGCCAACCTCGCCGAATCGGAGGGGGCGGGCGGATCGCCGCAAGTGCAGGCGGCGCTTCTGGCGCGGGCGATGGATCGCAGCCTCGTATGGGAAAACATTGCCTGGCTGCGCCGGATGTGGGACGGGCCGATCCTCGTCAAGGGCCTGCTGCATCCGGACGATGCGCGCAAGGCGGCATTGCACGGCGTCGACGGCATCATCGTGTCAAACCACGGCGGACGCCAGCTCGATGCGGCGCCGGCCGCCATGGTTGCGTTGCCCCGCATGCTGGACGCGGCGGGCCAACAGCTGCCGGTCTTCGTCGACAGCGGTTTTCGTCGCGGGTCCGATGTGGTGAAGGCGCTCGCCTGCGGCGCGAAGGCGGTGTTCATCGGTCGGCCGCTGCTGTACGGCATGGCCGCGCGCGGCGAGAATGGCGCAAGCGATGTGTTGCGAATACTTGCCGAGGAACTCGACCGGACCCTGACTCTTCTCGGCGCAACAGGGATCGGCGAACTGGGCCCGCACAACCTGATGCTGCACGCGCCGACGCTTTCCGACCCGCTCCTGCAGACGCCGCCACGCGCCATGAGGGCCGCCTCATGAGTCATGATTCAACAGGCCACCGCGGCCTGCACTGCAATGCACTGCAATTACCGCGGCTTTTTCAACCAACATGAAGGTGAAGAAATTGGACAATCAAACACTTCAACCCCTCCTTGAAGAACGTCGCCGCACAATGCGCTCGCGCGTTTCCGCCGAAGAATGGGCGGCACGCGAGGACCTTGCCGCCTGCTACCGGCTGGCCGCGCATTACCGCATGACGGATATGATCTACAACCATATCTCGCTGCGTGTGCCCGGCCATGACGACCAGTTCCTGATCAACCATTTCGGCTTGCTGTATGAAGAAGTGAGCGCATCGAACCTGGTGAAGGTCGACTTCGACGGCAACCCGGTGGAAGATGACCCGCTCGATGTCAACCCGGCCGGCTTCGTCATTCATTCGGCGATTCACAAGGCGCGCCATGATCTGCATTGCGTGTTCCATACCCATACACGCGCCGGCGTCGCGGTATCGGCTCAGGAAGAAGGCTTGCTGGCAATTTCGCAGCATTCGATGCGCTTCTACAACCGGGTCAGCTACCACGGGTATGAAGGCATCGCCCTCGACCTCGACGAACGGGAGCGCCTGGTGAAGAACCTTGGCAAGAACAACGTGCTGATCCTGCGCAACCACGGCCTGCTGACAGCCGGTCCCACGGTGCGCTCGGCCTTCGAGGAAATGTATTACCTGGAAATGGCATGCCAGATCCAGCTCGATGCCACCAGTCGCAATGCACCGCTGGTGCATCCGCCTCAGGAAGTGTGCGAACACGCGGCCATCCAGTTCGCGAAGTCCAATGAATTCATCAAGGACCGCGACTGGCACGCATTGCGCCGGATGCTGGATCGCAGGGAGCCATCCTATCGTGAATGATCCCATACTGACTTCGTACTGCCGACGGGCCTGACATGAAGATGCTCATTTTCGATATCGACGCGCATTACCTGCGCGATGCACTGGCCGCCGAGTTCCCCGATGTGCGGATCGCATCTGCCACCACGCTTGCCGAAGCGCGGCCGCATTTCAGCGACGCCGACATTGTCTGCGCGCTGGCGCTGCCGCATTACTTTTCGGATGAGTGGCTGGCAGGTGCGCAACGCCTGAAATGGATACAGGCGCTCACCTCGGGTGCCGACGCGCTGCGAACGCTGACGACCCTTCCGCCGAACCTGTTGCTGACCAATGCACGCGGCGTCGCCGGCCCGCAAATGGCGGAAATGGCCTTCCTGCACATGCTCAGCCTGACGCGCAATTTCCGCAAGATGCTGAAGAACCAGGAAGCCGGCAAGTGGGAACGCTGGCCGCAACAGCCACTGCTGGGAAGCACGGTGACCATGATCGGCGTCGGCGCGATCGCGGAGGATATCGCGCGCCGCTGCAAGGCGTTCGACATGCGGGTCACGGGCGTTGCCTCTTCGTTACGCGATGTGCCGTGGTTTGATCTTATCTATACCCGTGATCAGATGACGCAGGCGGTGAGCGAAGCGGATTACGTCATCGTGCTGCTGCCGTATTCCGCCGACACCGACCGGATCGTCGATGCCCAGGTGCTGGGGGCGATGAAACGCAGCGCCTATTTCCTCAACCTAGCGCGGGGCGGCGTGGTGGATGAAGACGCGTTGTTGCGTGCATTGCGCGAAGGAACGATTGCCGGCGCGGGACTGGATGTCTTCACCGTTGAGCCGCTGCCGCGCAACCATCCGTTCTGGTCGATGGACAATGTCATCGTCACCGCGCATGTCGGCGGCATGAGCGTCAACTACAAGGATCAGGTGCTGCCGCTGATCCGAACCAACCTGCGGCACTTCATCGCCGAAGAATATGACCGGATGATTAACCGCGTCGCGTTGCCTGTCTGACAGGACCGGAGATCGTCCTGTCCCCTCGGTCGCTGGAGCCCGTTCACCCCGTCATTGATGGCGGGTCCGCCGGCCGGTGCGGACATGCTGACATCCTCACCGATTAGCGTGACGTTGATGAAGGGTGCCGTTGTCATACCCCTGGGTCGGCAACGCCGGATGCGCGCTGCATCCCGTCTGTACGGTGGAGGAAGCGGATTTCGACAGTGCGTCGACAGATGCGTCATACGCGCAATGGGTTTTGCGCTTTACGGTCCCAAGGTGATTCGACGACATGCCGGTTTTGGGCGCAGAAAGGGCTGGGCAATAGTGGCGACAGGACACTAATTCATCATGTTGAGATCAGAATGTACCGATAGCAGAAGGTCAGGCAGCCATTCCCGCTTTTAACGAGATTCGGGATAGCCTGGCGCGTTACGATGCAAGTATTCAATGCATTGATGTTGCTATCAACTTTCCTGAAGTCTTAATGCGGCGGACGTGTGTTCTGCAAGGATACTCATCACGCGGAGATCCTATGAGCCGGCCCGGCAAAGTTGTAATGCAAGTTCACACAACGCGTTGAGTATCGCGACCTTGCCTTCGGACGTTCGGTGAGCCAACCGGGCAAAGCCATCACGTTCCGCTTGCCTATTCGGAGCCCTTTCTGTGCGTGCGAGCAGATGAGGCGTCATCACAATTTTGTTGAGGCTTGTGGCTTCACTCTCCATTTTTTCCTCGTGCGTGCTTGCAGTGGATGATGACGTCGTATTGACATCTTGGCTGCCAGAATGTCCCGCCATATTACCAAATCGCAACTGCATACTTGTCATTTCTCCTGCCATTGAGCAGCGGGCAAGACAGTGGCCAGTCATGCGAAAATCCTTGGCATGAACGATTCATTGCAAAACTTTCCTTGGTTTAATGTCGACGGCGAAGTGCCCTCCCTCATGCGTCAGCTGGATTGGTCCGTGTGCGCAATCGGACCACCTGAGACTTGGTCGCAACAGCTCCATACGGTCGTGGGTCTGGTCCTGCAGTCCCGCTCCCCGGCGGCCATAATCTGGGGGCAGGGGCTGAGCACGTTGTATAACGATGCCTATGCAGCGCAGCTGGGGGACAAGCACCCTGCCATGCTGGGCAAAAGCTTCAGTGCGATGTGGTTCGAGATATGGCCCGAAATCGGGCCGATCATCGACGATGCAATGGCGGGCAAGACCTCATACTTCGAGGACATTCCCTACATGGTGGAGCCAGCCGGTATCCCTACGCAGCGCTGGTACACCTCGTCCTTTTCTCCTGTCATAGATTACAGCGGGGCCGTTGTCGGGATATACATCACGGCTGTCGAAACGACTCGCAGGATGCAGGCCGAACGCCGCTATGCGTTTCAATGCGAGCTGACAGAGCGTCTACGTCACCTGAACGCGTCCAACGACATTGCCGCTGCGGCGAGTGAGCTGCTTGGCAAGCATCTCGGCGTGGGCGGCGTGGTCTATGCCGAAGTCGATGAGTCGGGTGAGGTCCTCACCATGAAACCTGATTGGACCAGTGGCGAATCGCGATCAATGGCCGGAGCGGTATTGCGATTGGATGATTTTGGCCCACTCGTGGGCGAAGTGGTACGCGCGGGAAAGGATCTCGCAATCGCCGATGTGACGGCCGACGAACGCTCTGCCGCCCATGCGACCGCTTATGCCGAGCTGAACGTGCGGTCTTTCATGTCCATTCCGCTGATGAAAGAGGGTCGGCTGCGCGCCATCCTGAACTTGCATGATTCCCGACCGCATTACTGGACGGCGCATGGAATCGCCTTGGCGCAAGACATGGTGGACCGCACCTGGGCTGCCGTGGAGAATGCACGGACCCAAAGTGAACTGCGCCGCGAGCGGGATCAGAACCAGTACATCTTCGACAGCATGACTGAGGGCTTCGGCTTGGTCGATAGGGATTGGACCATCGTGTACATGAATGCAGCGGGGCTGCGTATCACACAGCGCGCAGCACACGAAGTCATTGGGAAAAATCATTGGCAGGTATGGCCTGAACTCATAGGCACCGCAGTTGGCGATCTCTTCGAGAAGGTCAAACAAACGCATACCCCTCAGATCGTCGAAGTGCCCTATACATTTCCTGATGGGAAAAACGGGTGGATTGAATCGCGCGCTTATCCTTCGCTTGACGGCGGCTTGGCTTTCTTCTTTCGGGATATCACCGAGCGCAAGGCTACACAGGAAAAGCTGCAGGAGGCCGACCGGCGCAAGGACGAGTTTCTGGCCATGCTGGCGCATGAACTCAGAAATCCCCTGGCACCCATCGGTGCGGCTGCCGAACTGCTGCAAATAATCAAGCTGGATGAAGAGCGCGTGCGCCAGACCAGCCAGATCATCGGCCGGCAGGTGAGCCACATGACGAGCCTTGTAGACGACCTGCTGGACGTCTCCCGCGTGACACGTGGCCTGGTCGAGCTCGACAATGCGCCGCTCGACATCCGGCGTGTCGTGGGCGATGCGGTGGAGCAGGTAACGCCACTGATCCAGTCCCGGCGGCATCACTTTGCGTTGCACCTGCCTCCGGACACCACCATTGTCAAGGGTGACAACAAGCGCCTGGTGCAGGTCATTGCCAACATCCTCAACAATGCCGTCAAGTACACGCCGGAGGGAGGTAATATCGTGCTGAAGGTTGACGTGCATGCGGCGCATGTTGTCATCGAAGTGGGAGATAACGGCATTGGCATGTCCCCAGAATTGGCGGCCCGCGCGTTTGATCTGTTTGCACAGGCCGAGCGCAGCTCCGATCGATCCTCGGGTGGACTCGGCCTGGGACTGGCACTGGTCAAGAGTCTGGTTGACCTCCATGGCGGCACGGTGGCGTGTGAAAGCGCCGGTTTGGGCAAGGGGAGCAAATTCACTGTGTGTCTGCCGCGCCTGGTTCACGAGCAAAGCGACACCCACCGGCAGAATGTCGACAGCTACATGCGCAAGGACACCCATTCCTTGCGCATCTTGGTAGTGGATGACAACGTCGATGCGGCAGCGATGCTGGCCATGCTGCTGGAAGCATCTGGGCATGAGGTGCTGGTCGAGCATGCGTCACGTAAGGCGCTGGAACGGGCCAGGGAAGAAAAGCCGCAGGTGTGCCTGCTCGACATCGGCTTACCTGAAATCGATGGCAACGAGCTGGCGCAACGCTTGCGTGCCCAACCGGAAACCGCCAAGTCGGTGCTCATCGCGGTGACCGGGTACGGTCAGGAGCAAGACCGAAAGCAAACGCTGGCTGCCGGTTTTGATCATCACCTCGTCAAGCCGGTCGACACCAAAAAACTGGCTTTCTTGCTGGCAGAAGTATGCAGGATGTGACTATTCGGGTTGGACGGGAAGGTACGAGAGACTGCGTCGGGCCAATTCTGTCGAAAAAGTCCGTCGACAGCTTTTCCATGCTCACGACCCCAAGCTTATTGGGCAGGTCGGTGAAACAATCCTGGAATCCTTTTACATCGAAACGTCGCTTGCCACCGCTGCGCACAATTGGGTTTCCATTCTCTGTTTCTCCCAAGTGCTCATTGAATTCGTGGAAGCTGGACCCGGAACCGACTACCTTTCCCGTTGCCTTCGCTGGCAGCGGAAACTGTTCCTCGATGAAGATCTACAATGCTTTTGACCAGCGAAAGCCCGAGGCCAAGTCCGCCGGTCCTTGCATCGGTCGAGACCTCCGCTTGTACATATAAATCGAATAGGCGCGGCATAAGTTCAGGATCTATCCCGACACCATTGTCCATTACCTCCACCACAATCCAATCCTCGTCCGCCGCAAGGTCGACGGTAATGCGTCCGCCAGCGGGCGTGTATCTTGCCGCGTTCGTCAACAGGTTGCTCACCACCTGGACAAGGCGTGTCATGTCGCCGGATACATGGCAGGCGACATCCGGTAACGACTGCAGAAGCGAATGTGATTTGGATTTGACCAGCGGACTGGTCTGCTCCAGCGATGCCAGCACTACGGCACGCATGTCCACTGGATCGTTCTTGATCGCCACCAGCCCTCGGGTGACGCGCGATACATCGAGCAGGTCTTCCACCAGCCTGCTCATATGGCCGACCTGACGGGAGATGGTCTTTCCCAGTTCGATCACCCGTGCCTGGGACACGGGGACGTTCTCCAGTACGTCGGCTGTCATCGCGGCGGCAGCAAGCGGAGTGCGCAGTTCATGGGCGAGAATCGCCAGGAACTCATCCTTGCGCACATCGGCGCGCTGCAGTTGTTCGGCTTTCACGGCAAGCTCGACGTTCAGTGCGACCATCTTCTCGTTCGTGGTCTGCAATTCCTGGGTCAGCTGCAGCAGTTTGTCCTGGTGCGCCTTCAGCGCCGCAAAGCCCTCAAGCAGATCCTTGTTCTGCTGTTGCATCTCGGACAAGGCCACATTCACCTGCAGAGTACCAATTTGCGAACCGATGTCGCCGATCATGGCCGGTGTCAGGTACGCGGCGCCAGCGGGCAACAGCTTTTTCAGGACAATCGTCGTGCCTTCATTCGGAACGGTCGTGATATCGCATTCGTCCATCATCCTGCGGGCACCGAGGATGCCCAGCCCCATGCCGGTTTCAGAGTGATACCGGCCAGCGAGGATCAGGGGAAGATGGGCGATACCCGGTCCCAGATCCTCGATCCGGATCATCAGGCTCTGTACGTCAGATTGCTGGGAAATGGAAAAGTCGATGCGTCCCGAATCCGCATAGTTGTAGATATTCCGCGCAAGTTCGGATACAACGGTCGAAATCCGGACCTGATCATGGCTTGTGAAGCCGCATAGCGCGGTAATCTGTCGCGAACGCTGGCGCGCTGCGAGCACGTCAAGTTCGGTCTTGACCGAGACAGAGAGAATCCGGCGCATCATGGGTTTGTTCTTCGGAGCGGTGCTTTCACTATGGAGCGATCATTCTGTCATCAGACTGGTGTTTCACGGACTGTCTCAGTGCTAAAACCGTTATGTCATCGCGAGCTCGTGCAAAGTCGCGATAAAGAACGGCGGCGATGAGGGCAGGGTGCCTTGCAGAAAGGCCGGGATAATTGGCAAGATTCCAGCGTGTGCCAAGCCCGTCCGAATGCATGATGAGCATCGATTCCTGCAGCCAGGAAAAAGTGAACTCCTGAACCTTTCGCAGGTTGCTGCCGACAATCCCGTTATGGGAAACCATATGCCTGCCTGCCTCACCCTCGAGTATGCGGGCCTCGATGTTACCGACGCCCGCGAAATGCAACTGTCCCGCCAGGGCGCTGATGCAGGCAACCGCGACCGCCGCGCCGCGTGTGCCGTTCAATGTGGCATGTGCGTCGCTGAGAATCTGTGCCGGCGGTGACTTGCCGGACCGGAGAATGGCATCGACGGCGCCGCGCGACGCCCGCGCGGCTTCCGGGCCATGCCCAAGTCCGTCTGCGACCATGACCGACAGGGAACCGGGTCCATGGTGAACGACTTGCCAGTCATCCCCGCATTCGTCTTCGCTCGCCAGTGGCAGGCATATGACGCCAATGTCCCATTCGTCCCGCTCGTCCCGCTCGTTCCGTTCCCGGTGCGCGCTGCCGGCCGCATTTCTCCAAAGCTGCATCCATACGATCGTACCGCGGCCGGGGCCGGTATAGATATCAAAGTCATCGGCCAGCCGGCGAATCGCACCCAGTCCGACGCCATATGTGCCGGCGGTCGAAATACCGTCACGCATGCTCGATGCCAGATTGGTGATGCCGGGGCCGGAATCCAGGGCGAGCACTTCTACGCCGTCGCGTGATTTTTCCGAGATCGCTCTGAGAATGACCTGGCCGCGGGTGGCATGTTTTACAATGTTGGTCGCGCTTTCGGTAATGAGCAGCGCCAGCCTGCCGGCCATCGTCTCGTCAAAACCGAGCCGTCGCGCCAGACTCACCCCCGCGCGCCGCGCAGCGGATACTTCGCCTATCTCGCCTATCGGAAATACGGCCTGTCGGCTTGAGATATTCAGAAAGCTTTCCACTTGACGATGCGAACCATGGTTCCCTTGCCGGGAGCGGTCTCAAGCTCGAATTCGTCGGTAAGCCGTTTCGCGCCGCTCAGACCAAGTCCCATGCCGCCGCCGGTTGTATAACCATCGGTCAGCGCCAGCCGGACATCGTCGATGCCAGGACCTTCGTCGTGAAAACTGATGCTGACTCCGCGCCGAGCGCCGTCGGACAATATCGCCAGCCGGGCTTCACCACCGCCGCCATAGCGCAATGTATTGCGCGCAAGTTCACTGGCTGCCGTGATCATCTTGGTCTGATCGAGCATGCCGAAGCCAGTTGCAATCAGATAGTCGCGGGCGGTTTTACGAAGCCGCACCACGTCTTCATCGGTCCGGAGCGGCATCGTGACGGCATCCGTGCCGGCGTGATGGCCTGTGATATGCATGGATGTCGGCGTCATGCGCTCTCTAACAAGCGCACGCCTTGCTCGACGTTGAGCGCCGTCTTGACGCCGGTCAGTGTCATGCCTAGTTCAACCAGCGTGATCGCGACAGCGGGCTGCATGCCCACAAGCACGGTGCGCGCATCAAGCACGCGCGCCATCGCCGCCGTATTGCTGATCATGCGGCCGATGAATGAGTCGACGATGTCCAGTGCCGAAATGTCGATCAGCACGCCCTGGGCACGGTCTTTCACGATGCGCTCGGTTAGATCGTCCTGCAGGGTCATGGCCAGCTGATCGTGCATGTCGACCTGGATCGTCACGAGCAGCAGCCTGCCCAACTTCAGGATGGGGATGCGATCCATGCTATCTCACTTTCCGTGATTGGCGTAGCTGATCGATGAGCCGGTACGCTGAAGGGCTACAACGAACGCATCGGCGAGCGTTGCCTTGGTAGTGACTTCCTCGAGGTTGACGCCCAGGTGCACAATGGTTTGGGCAATCTGCGGACGGATGCCGCTGATGATGCAGTCGGCACCCATCAGACGTGCCGCGGCGACTGTTTTGAGCAGATGCTGCGCTACCAGCGTGTCTACCGTCGGTACGCCGGTAATATCGATGATGGCGATCGAAGCGCCGGTATCGACAACTTTTTGCAGCAGGCTTTCCATCACCACCTGCGTACGGGCGCTGTCGAGCGTACCGATCAATGGCAATGCCAGGACATTCCGCCACAACTGGACCACCGGGGTCGACAGTTCAAGCAATTCCTGCTGCTGGCGCTGGATGACCTGCTCGCGCGTCTTCTGGTAGACCTCAATGGTGTACAGGCCAAGCTTATCGAACAGCGCACTGGTAGCCATCGTCTGTTCGGCCAGCGCCTGGCCGTCGGAACCCAACGCGGTACGCAAGTGCGAAAAAATGGGCTCCTTGAGGGAAAAGACGAAATTGGCCGTTTCGATGGAACTGAATCCCTGGCGTACGCGTGCCTGCGAGATTTCGGCCAGCAATTGCAGCGCTTCGCTCCAGTTTGGCGCGTCAATGTCCTGCGACTGTCCATTTTTAGTCGTCTTCGCCAGGAGCGGAAGAAAACGTGCGGCTTGTTCGCGGATCGCGCTTTCGGCGACTTTGTCGCGCCGTATCATGAGCGACAGCATGCCTGCAATCCAGCCCTCCAGCAATGAATCATGATGCTCGGTGAGAATCTGTGCCAGCTGGCCGGTGAGGTCGTTGTTCATATGGTTGCTCCTAAAGTCCATGCGATCCTGCAGGCCAGGAGGCAGGTGTAAGAAAAAGGGGGGGAAGAAGATGACCTGCCAAGGGAACCGCTGACTGGATTCCACGGATAGGGGCGTGAGGTGCAGCGCATTGTAACAGTGTAGGGACAGCGGACTGCTTTTTAAATTGCTGCTCCCTCGTGGGGCATCAATCATTGAAACGGATGAGGGCAACGTGAGGCCCGGCCATTTAGTATCAAAACAGATCTATTGCTTTGGACATGCCGCAATCGTCATTTGGACTCTCGTTCAATGTCGCCTTTGTATAGTGGATTCAACAGGTCAATGCAAGGAGTTGACGGAATCGCTCGCCGGCGTTTGGTAGCTTAAAGTTTTCCTGCGCAATAAGCCTTCTGCTGGAGCAGAGTTCAGGGTGTTGCATCGACCGGTTGAATCCAGGGTCGATAACGGTCAGTAGGAAAAGGCATCCATTGGCTACAAGAGACGGTTCGATACTGTACCTTCGGTCGCTCACTCGGCATATCTACACAGTGAGTTCCGTCTGCAAATTCACCCGGGTATCCAGCACGATCCCATTCGCACTTCCGTTAGATAGCGGACATAAAGATTTGCGATTTCGCAAACACGCATCTCGAAACCACGCAACCATGCCTTGCAGAATGACTCATACCACCCTTAGCCAACGGAATGCTGGCCGTTCTTCTTAATGGGTGAAGCTTATGAAGCAAACCATGTATTTCGATGCCGCACAGCGTGCAGTGGCGGCCGCAGCGATTGAAAGCAGGTTGACGGCCATCTCCTGCCGCTTGGGATTGAATCTCACGATGTTTGTCTGGAACCATGGTGAAGGCATGAACCATAAGAGCCCGCATTTGCTGGATATCACGGTTGGTGAACATGTCGTCCGGATGTACTTCACTGACCACGAACTGGCCTGTTACTGGGGCGAGCCGGTTGCAATGGGTACCGATGCCCGCCTGGAGGCACTGTGCAGCAGCCTGCAGCAACTCCTGCAAAGCCCTGACGAACCATGCCGTTCAACAAGCATTTCTCAAAGAGCCGAGAAGCTGAAGCCAACTGTCGGCCAATACGAGCGACGCCGGGCATCGCGTGGCAAGAAGCACTGCGGTTAGCGCATCAACGCGGTGATTGGCAGTGCCGGCGCGCAACCGATTCTTGCAGAAGCTTTACGTAGACGGTGGTTCATAGTGCGACAAAGATACTTCCGCTTTGCATTGAATGCCAAATTTGAGCTTGCAATATCCAGCACTAAAACATATAGAAATATGTGAGGAAGACTACGCCAACCATCACGAGAAGGATATTTGCGACTTTATCTTCCGGGTCCATCGCGCCACCTCATTCAATTTACAGGCTTATGTTCACAATCAACTGCGGTAGTTGCATGGTCGAAGTCAGCAAATAATTGAATTATTCATGAATGGTTATACGGTGAACAGGGACTCTGGTTTTCCCCTATTACAAAGTTTTTCAAGTTCAAACTGCTTGTCCTCTTCGCAGAGTGAAAGACATAAGAAAGCGAGGCTTGAATCGCCAGCTCAAGCCCCGCATTAATTGCTGTGGTAGTGCTACTTCAACTATCAGCTGATCGGTATCGGCTCAGTGTCCTCCGGTCTGGTAACCGTAATTGAGTCAATTGCATGGGGCCCGTCATGCTCTGTTGTGGCGCTGATGATTGGCTTCACCCTGTCGATAAAAGCGTCCGAGGACTGGCTACCCGCAGTGCCCATGTTGGTGTTGACCTTGACAGCCATATCTCCGGCACTTCCACCGCAGCCGGTGATCGCGAATGCCAGCACACAGGCGGCTGTCGCCAAAGAATGAGAACTCATGATGTTCTCCTTATTGATTGAATGAACCGGGGATCGGCGTATTGAAGTACGGGAACGTGTATTTGAAGTCATGCACGGTTTTGCGTACCCCATCGGTCAGGGGCAATCCGCCGGCTGGCGCATCCGACGGTTTGCAGCCGACCTTGAGCTTGTCTTCCGCGCCGGTCAGTACGCAAAGCGCACCCATGGCTACTCGCAACGACAGGTCCACGACGTCATCGGCCGGCCTGCGCCCGTTCGGGAATCCGGCATTGTCACCGCCCGCAACGCCGAGGGCGCTTTGCGCATCCGGCGCTGTCGGTGCAATGGCAGTATTCAGGCGGAGCATGTCCGAAGGTACGATATTCCTCGGCTGATTCAAACCCTCAATGCCTTTGAGAAAGACGGTCACGAGATCCGTTCTGGGAAGGTTCGTCGGTGCTTTTGCGCTTGGAAACAAAGTTTCCATCAAAGCGGGAAGTGTTGGATTGGTCACATAGTCGATGAACTGTGTATCGCCGGTCGGTCTTGATGCGTTAAACCGGTCCTTGTCATCCACGCCAATCACAACCTCGTTCACGAGCGGCATGCCGAGACGCGATACCTGTGCCCAGGGACCGCCTTCCTTCGTTGCGTTATTGATGCCCGATTCAGGAGTTGGATTAATAAGGCGACCCTGGCGCAAACTGGCAGTCGTATATGCACCGATGACTGGATCATCACCTTTTAGGCAGGCAATTGGCACTTCCATTGCGATGGAATTCACATTCTTGAATTCCAGATCGTTCTTGTTGCCATTGATCTCGGCACCCAGCGGATTGAGATTAATGAGATCGAATATCTTGCCAACAGCAATATAGAAAGGCTCCTTGCGCTGACCGACAAATATCTTGCCGTTGCCGCAGCCCGGAATGGCAACGTTATAAATGTGCTGGTTTGCATACGTCTCGTAGCCGGACGGTCCGCCAAAGGTTTTGTCGCCGATATTGGCGACCGGCTTGTCGAACTCTGTTCCACCGCCAGCAATGTTTGTCAGGGGCATTCGTTGGCCATTGCGGCGATCACCCCGCACCATATCGACCGTATATGTGTCGCGCCGGTTGAGCGTTGCGGGATTGACGCCGTTGATTGGCCCGGAATTGATAATAGGAATCGGCACATCCTTGTCGCCGATTTTCAGCGTAGTGCGCTTGGACGTGCTCTTGAAGCGAAGCTGGAACGTGATGTCTTCCCTAGAATCGCCGTTGTTATCGATATGGATTTCATACAGTCCGTTTTCATCGAATGGATAGAAGTTTGGACCTCCTTGCGGATCCTGGAATGGCACGTAATTGGCCATGATCGTGACATAGTCTTGCCGGCCAGTTTCGTAGCTGCGGAACATGTAAAGGTCGGTGCCATCGGCTTTTGGAACGCCTGCGATGAAGGGCCCTTCTCGATGACTCGATGCATTGGCGGTTGTTGTGAAGGCGCTGGCTAACGCGCCCGCTATCAGCGTAGCGTGTAGTGCATATCTGGATATCGGGGTCCGCATTTTTGTCTCCTGTGGGGAAGCGGACTCCGATATGGAGCCGCTTCTGTAAGAGAGAACAAATGCCTATCCAAATTCAGCAACCGCTTCCTCAAAGTTTAAGCAATGTCAAAAATTGGTGCTGATTGTTTAGGACAAAATTCAACACTGGAAAGACCGCCTTATATCTTCAAACGGTCAGCTTGTTTCTTTATGCCTTTTAAGTCCTGTTTGTATCGATAATCTGTCTGCGACGGATCAATTAGCACGCCACTTTTTACAAAGCCATCCATTTTTTACATAACGAATTTTCAAACCTGAACTAGACAAATATCGGCGGCTGGTGCTGTGCTACTTAAATTTATGGCACCGCTTTTGCATTAAGTTCTTGCCCAATTTTTGTCCATGGATCGGGTGATTCAATGTGGCAATCATTGCTGCGTGCGTGGACCCGATACTTGACTCAACTCACAAGGAAAACATGATGAAATCGATTCGTGGATTTGCAGCGGTAAGCCTGCTGTCAATGGCAGCCTGGAGCCCCTATGCTGTGGCGGGCCATCTCAATGTGGTATTGGAAGCCGAGCTTGACGGGCGGGAGGAAGTACCCGCCGACAATAGCAGAACGATTGTCGGCGACCCGGATGCGCGCGGTAAGGCGTACGTCTTCGGCATTGATGATGATCCGAAGACACTATGCTATGCGCTGGTCGACATCAAGAAACTGGCAGAGCTGGATCAGGCTCCCGGTAATGGTCGTGCAGCGCATATTCACGAAGCGCCTCGTAATGCCAACGGTCCGATTGTCGCCAATCTTGCATGGCCGCAGGATGGTCAAGCTGGTGACTGTTTAACCGAAGGGGAACCAAACAAGTTTCCCACAGGAGAGCATGGCATCGTTCAGCGCATCTTGAAGAACCCGCAGAATTTCTACGTCAACATTCACAACTCTGAATTCCCTGCTGGTGCGATACGCGGACAGCTCGACGATATTCAAAAGCACTACCACGAGCACAAGCATCAAAAATAGGAACACCGCCGACTGACTCCGCAGGCACAGGTTGCTATCGTGCCCGCGGATTCGGCACATTCTTGCTGTGGACCGCTACCGCCCGGCGCATCGATAGCTCGGGATCGTTGAACAAACGCGGCATCAGTCGACTAATGATGGTCGTTGACAGATCAGGCAGCGCTACCCGGATCTTCCGGGTCAATCCCCAGTGCCTTCATTTGGATCTCCTCGGGAGGGAGTACGACAGAATGCAGGCTCCTCCTGGAATCAGGATCACGGTTTTCAACTGGCCAGTGGTTTGCATGCAAGTCCTTGATGATGTGCGTGAATTCCAAAACATCATTTGCGCCAATTATCCGATAGATCTTCCCGTCTTCATTCTGCACGCCAATCCGAATCAGGTTATCGCTGTCATCAATCTCTGACTCCGACTCGGACACGTTGATTACTTGTAACAAGTCTTTATCAAACAACGGCGTTCTTTCGCCTTTGATCAGCATGGTTTTCATTGTTCACCTCGTCCAAACGAGCTTGTTGAAACGAAAATTGGACTTCAGTATGACAAACAAATTCGTATCAATGCAGGAAATGGGAGTGCGCACGCATAGCTGCACCAATGAATAAGAATGCCGGAGCCTATGTCATCTACTTTGCAGAGCTATTTGATGGGAGCTGCCAATTGGCTTTCTGGTCTGATTGCGTCCTTGAATAATTGCCTTGTCGCATTGTTCGCATCGTTCTTCTATCGTTGTGGTGGAACCAGGCCGGTTCGTTCCGCAAATCATCAATGACACGTTCAAGCAGGGTGGGCATTTCGTAAAAAGGACATCGAACATCGACATGGCATTGCGATTGATTGATAAGGTATTTGTCGATGTGTTGATTGTTTCCATGCACCGGGATTTTTCAAGCGCCAGTACGCTCAGGCCTACAAAGGCCATAAATCCGATTGTGTGAATTACTGGAACTAGTCCTGAATTTTGCCAGGCGCCAAGGGGTGCAATAGAAGCAGTCGATGCACTTCTGCCGAAGCCATTTTCGTTTCTGCAGCTTGAGGAGTCGCTGAAAGCAGTTGCTCAGAGCCTATAGGTAGGCTGAAAAACGCGAAGTCAACGCACGCATCAATCAAAATTTGGCTATGACGCGGCGCTCTCTCGTTAATTGAGCCAGATATGAAAAGCGGGGTGCCAGATTGCACCAATTTCCTGCTCGCCTGACGACAGAGAAACAGTTCCATGTCGGCATGCATGGTGATCGACGCGACCGAGTATTTCAAACGTCTCGCGCGCAGCAAGTATGCAGTATGTGCAAGCAAATTAATCGCACGTTACTCTGATTTAGTGCGTAAGATGGAGTGAAAGTCTTCAAAACTGTTCGTCAACAGTAATCAGTACATTCTATTTGCAACGGGTCATAGCCATCCGGCACTTCCTTGACCCCACATTTGTACTGATATCGCAATGCGTCTGTCCTCCTTCATCTCCCAAAACAAAGAGTCTATCCTCAGTCAATGGGAAGATTTTGCCCGAACCATTGAACCGCCTGCCCTGACCATGGATGCGGAAGCGCTGCGTAACCATGCGTCGTATATGCTGGACGTCATCATCGATGACCTGCAAATGCCTCAGACACCGCTCCAGCAGTCAGAAAAATCGATGGGGCGGGGACCTCAAAGCTCACAAGAAACCTATGCCGAGACGCACGCCAGTGCACGGCTGGAGTCCGGTTATACGATTACCCAACTGGTGTCGGAGTATCGCGCACTTCGTGCCAGCGTATTGAAGCTGTGGGCTACCAATGCGAAGGCTGGACTAGTGACAGACCCTGACGACGTGACCCGCTTCAACGAAGCCATCGATCAGGCGCTTTCCGAGTCGGTCGGCCGGTTTTCGGATATGACACTGGAGCGAGCGGGGACCGAGCGGCATCGCCTCAATGCAGTCTTGCATGCCGCGCCTGTCGGGATCACGCTGGCGGATCACGGTGGCAGATTCATTTTGACTAACCCGGAGAACAGCCGCATCTGGGGTGACTATCCCGTGACCGAAACCACTGACGCACAACGTCATTGGAAAGGATGGTGGGCAGACGGCTCGGACAAACATGGCCAGCCAGTCCAGCCCCATGAGTGGGCCCAGGTGCGTGCCTTGGCGGGCGAGGAATCGCCACGCGATATCATCGAAATCGAACCGTTCGGATCGCCTGGCGTGCGGCGTACGATTCTGTTTCATGGGACGCCGGTACGCGACGCGATCAGCAAGGTCATCGGTTCGGTCGTCGCCCAGATGGATATCACGGGACTCGTCAAGGCGGAGGCTGCATTGCGCGAAAGCGAAACGAAATTTCGTACGATCACCAATGCCATGCCGCAGATGGTGTGGTCTACGTTGCCGGATGGGTTTCATGATTATTATAACCAGCAATGGTACGACTTCATCGGCGAGCCGAACGGTTCTACCAATGGGAGCGGCTGGAATGACGTGTTTCATCCTGAAGATCAGTTAAGGGCACGGGAAGAATGGCAGCATTGCCTGGCAACGGGGGAAGCGTATGAGATCCAGTATCGGCTGCGCCACCATTCCGGAGAATACCGTTGGACGCTCGGCAGAGCGTTGCCGATTCATGACGACAATGGAAAGATCATTCGATGGATGGGCACCTGCACCGATATCCATGCCCAGAAAGTCGCCGAGGAAAAGCTCAAGGATGCGGACGCTCGGAAGGACGAATTCCTTGCGATGCTTGCCCATGAGCTGCGTAATCCGCTCGCACCCATTAGTACAGCCGCCAGGATACTGAATACCGCCAGGGTCGATGAAACCATGGTCAGACGCACGAGTGAAATCATTTCCCGCCAGGTAAAGCATATGACGAGTCTGGTGGACGACTTGTTGGACGTATCGCGTGTTACCCGTGGGTTAATTGATCTGGAAAAGATGCCGGTAGACGTTCATCGTATCGTCGCCGAAGCGGTGGAGCAGGTGAACCCGTTGATCCAGTTTCGCCGGCATCACCTGATGCTGCATGTGCCTCCGGAGACAGCAATGGTCATGGGGGATAACAAGCGGCTAGTCCAGGTTCTGGCCAATATCCTGGCCAATGCCGCCAAATATACCCATGATGGCGGCAACATTCTATTGAAAACGCAGGTGGAAGCGGATTCCATCAGCCTCAGTGTCGAGGATGATGGAATCGGCATGGCATCTGATCTTCTGGAACGTGTATTCGATCTGTTTTCGCAAGCAGAGAGGACATCGGATCGCTCCTCGGGTGGGCTCGGGTTGGGACTTGCACTGGTCAAGAGTCTGGTCGAGCTCCATGGCGGAACCGTATCCTGCGCAAGTAAGGGGCCTGGGCTCGGCAGTCAGTTCAAGGTATGTCTGCCAAGACTGATGACACCGAATCAGAGAGTAGAGCGGCGCAGTCAGGGACGCGAAGCCTTCACTGCGAACGCGCCATTGAAGATTTTAATCGTCGACGATAACGTCGACGCTGCGCAGATGTTATCGATGTATTTGACGGCGTCCGGGCACAACGTGTTGATAGAACACCGGTCACTACGTGCACTCGAAACCGCGCGAATCGAAATGCCGGACGTCTACCTTCTTGATATCGGCATTCCGGAAATGGATGGCAACGAGCTGGCGCAACACCTTCGCGCTCATCCCAAGACAGCCAAAGCCATTCTTATTGCTGTGACGGGGTATGGACAGGAACATGATCGCCAAAATTCTTTTGCGTCCGGGTTTGACCACCATATGGTTAAGCCGGTCGATATGGCAAAGCTTTCTGCAGTGCTTGCTATGGTTGGCAGTGATTAAATAAGCGTCAGATCAGGGTATCGTCGGCTTTTCTGACTATCCGCTTCGGGTCGATGGCAGCCGGTCGGGAAGGACAGCCATCGGCTAGAAGCGGACAGTCGCATCGAAGCGGATGTTCGTAGCTATTAGGATTGATAATCTTGCCTGGTCCCTTATGGATAACTCGATTTGGTCCGGAATTTAAGTCCCGCCAAAAAAAGTAGGTACTTCCGCATATTTCCTGTATGGTACAAAGAGTAGGCCGCACTTCTTCATCAGGCAGCGGTATTCTCGGTCTCTTCCCGTCTTGCTCATTCTCAGAGCCATTCCGTTTGACTCCCTTCAGTTATAACTCCCTTATTCGGGAGGATTTTGGACATCCTGTTCGCTATCCTTTAAACAAAACGCAGGCATTTCGCCAGGCAAAGCAGAGCTTGCTTTGCTCTAAAGTATTTCGCCCATTCAAACTGGCGAATTTAAGGAGCAGTGATGATCTTGATAGTGGATGACGACCCAAACATGGCTGAGAATTGTTCGATGTTGTTGGAAACCCATGGCTATACTGTGCGCGTTGCATTCAGCGGCGAAGAGGCTCTGTCGCAAATAAGGGTTCATCAGCCGCGACTTCTGATTTCCGATTGCTGCATGCCCGATTTTAGTGGTTTGGAACTGAGCGAGCGTTTGAACTCCGGGCCAAATGGTTCTCTATTTCCGATTCTCCTGATGAGTGGTTCGCTGCAATGCAGAGTCGCACCAGGCAAGAGCTACGATGCATTCATCAAGAAACCTTTTCTTG
>NZ_DASZBA010000110.1:0-10338 GCF_035944575.1 Noviherbaspirillum sp. | reverse complement strand
AATGGCGACAAGAAGTAGATATTCATTTCCGGAATAAGGCGCGAAAGTCATACATCACGAAACACATACGGCAAACCAGTCAACCCTGGCCAAGCCTGCTCAAAATATTTCCATATGGAAATCAAATACATAGAAGTGTCTTAATTCTCCACCGAAATTTCTTGGCATTTTATTTAATTCTGTCAATATGCCAAAAAGCTACTGTTTGTAACACAGGAAATAGCTAAAATACCAATGCCTTGATTTTCAGTAAGACGTAACATTGTTCGGAAGACAATCACTTACGAGGCGCCATCCCGAACTAGAAATAGTCACTCGCTTTACTGATTAAAAATTCCCGAGGTTAATGATGTTAAGAATTTCCAATCACTTCGTGTCCACGGCAGTCGCGTCGCTGCTCGTTCTGGAAGGGCTGGTTTTGATTGGATCCGCTTACCTCGGCGTATCGCTTCGATTTTTAGATGCCATCACTCCGCTTTCTCCAAGCGCGGACGGGATCTTCACATCAGCATTCGCTTTTGCTCTTGTGATGATCTTCAGCATGAGTGCATTAGGGATGTATCAGATCAGCTTTCGTGAAGGCATAAGGGCCACCCTTCTTCGCCTGATGCCATCCTGCGTGTTGAGCTTTGTGCTCATTACCTTCGTGTTTTACGTTCTTCCCGATCTCTATCTCGGTCGCGGGATCGTTGGATTTATGTTCCTGGTGGCGGCACCAGCGATACTTCTTACCCGAACCATCTTCTTCAAATCCACACGGACCAAATTTCTGCAATCGCGCATCTTGTTTTTGGGTGCCGGCGCACTCGCTCAGGAATGCAGCGTGCTGGTCAAAGATCCTCGCATGGACCGCAAATATCATATCGTCGGTTACGTGCCGGTCGCAAATGACGAATGCTGCGTCCCTCCCGGAGAAGTGCTGGCGATGAAAGGCACGATGATGGACATGGTTACCGAGCACGGAATCAGTGAAATCGTTGTTACGGTTCAGAATCGCAGAGGCGGGGCATTGCCGATCAGTGAACTGCTTACCTGCAAGCTGAATGGCATCAAAGTTACCGACTCCGCAGCGTTCTTCGAGCGCGAGGCCTGCCAGATTCGGGTCGATTCCTTGCAACCCAGCTGGCTGGTGTTCGGGACAGGTTTCGATCAGGGCTTTTTTCGCTCCGCCTGTAAGAAGGTTTTCGATCTCCTGGTGAGCATTAGCGTCCTTATCATCGCACTCCCGATTCTTCTGGTAACCGCGCTGTTAATTTACCTGGAAGATCGCGGACCCATCTTCTATCGGCAGGAGCGGGTTGGCAAGGATGGCAGGCACTTTATGGTGCTCAAATTCCGCAGCATGTCGACTGACGCGGAGCGTAGCGGCACGCCACAATGGGCATCCGCCAACGATCCGAGGACTACCCGTGTCGGACGCATCATCCGGCTTCTACGGATTGATGAGTTTCCGCAAATACTGAACGTGCTGAAAGGTGACATGAGCTTCGTCGGCCCTCGACCCGAAAGGCCCTATTTCGTAAAACAGCTCTCCGAAGAAATCCCCTATTACAACGTTCGCCACAGCGTCAAACCCGGCATCACCGGAATGGCGCAGGTTCGATATCAATACGGTGCTTCGGTCGCCGATGCCGTTCAAAAGCTCCAGTATGACTTGTACTACGTCAAGAACAACAGCTTGTTCCTCGACTTGTTAATTCTGATCGATACCCTTCAAGTCATGATACTCGGCAAGGGTAGCCGATGATTTCCGGGCCCAACCGATGTTAGCCGCCATCGCGGTAGCCAGCTATTCGATCGCTGCCTGCGCATTCCTGCTGCTCTTCATACTCCTGCTTCTCAAGTGGCGAGGCCGGCGGCATGGCGCTGTCCTCACGTTTGCCTGTTTTGTGACCGCCTTATGGGCCATCTCCATCGTCTACTTTACCAAGCAAGGCGTGCCCGCCGCGCTGCCGGTCGGCATCCTGGAGATGTTGAGAAACGCCATGTGGTCCGCGTTTCTTCTCGGTGTGGTCAATGCCTCTTTCCCCACCCACACCGTAATGAGATTGAAAATCAGCAAGCCGACCGCAAGCTATGCGTCGATCTACATGTTGCTGATTATTGCCGCAGTTCTCTCGTATGCAGGCTTCGACTTCGTCGATGGCATCGCTGGCAGCATGAGCTTTATCGGCATGGCCGTCGTCGGAATGATATTGACCGAGCAGTTGTTCAGAAATACACCGGGCAAGGCACGCTGGGGAATCAAATATGCCTGCCTCGGAATAGGCGGATTGTTTGCCTATGATTTTTACTTCTACGTCGATGCCCTGCTTTTCAGAAGAGTTAATGTCGAGATCTGGACGGCACGTGGCTTCATCAATGCCTTCGCTGTGCCCCTTATTGCCGTTTCCGCCGCACGGAACCCCGAATGGTCGGTCGGCATAGCGGTCTCCCGCCGCATTCTGTTCCATTCCGCCACCTTGTTCGGTTCAGCGATCTACCTGCTTGTGGTGGCCGCAGCGGGCTACTACCTGCGCTTCTTCGGCGGCGATTGGGGAACCGTCCTGCAGGTGACCTTGCTGGTCAGCGCAATCGTACTGCTGATCGCAGTACTTTTCTCCGGCACATTTCGCTCCTGGCTCAAGGTATCCATCAGCAAGCATTTTTACAACTACGGGTATGACTATCGCGAGGAGTGGCTCAACTTCATCCGCACCCTGTCGGTCGAAGGACCTCAACTCGGCGAACGTGTGGTGCGCGCGATTGCTCATCTGGTGGAAAGCCCGAAGGGCATTTTGTACACATCCAACGGAGCAGAACAGTATGTTGCGACGGCCGAATGGAACCTCACATTCCGGAGTGATCCGGAAGATACGGACAGTGCGTTATGCATCTTCCTGAAGAGAAAGCAATGGGTCATCGACTTACAGGAATTTGATGCCGATCCGGCCAAATACGACGGTCTGGTTATTCCTGAATGGCTGCGTAACTTTCCCCAGGCCTGGCTCGTCGTACCGTTGATCGAAAACGACGATTTGTTTGGCTTTGTCGTGCTCGCGAAATCCCGGAGCAAGATCACACTGAATTGGGAGGTGACCGACCTTCTCAAGATCGTAGGCAAGCAAGCTGCCAGCTATCTGGCAAGACAGGAATCGGCAAATGCGCTGGCAGTGGCGCGGCAGTTTGAAACCTTCAATCGAATGTCGACTTTCGTTGTGCACGACCTCAAGAATCTGGTTTCCCAGCTTGCGTTACTTCTTGCAAATGCGGAGAAGCACAAGGAGAGTCCCGAGTTTCAGAAGGACATGCTGGAAACCATCGATCATGCCGTACACAAAATGCGGGGCCTTCTGCAGAAGTTCAACCGCGATTTCTCTACTGAACGTTCGGGCCGGGTATTACTTGAAAACGTGCTTGAACGGGCCATAGCTTCCAAGAGCGGCGGAGAACCCAGACCGCACCTGGATATTCGCGCATCCGGCATGGCTGTGTCAGGGAATTCCTCACGGCTTGAACGTGTCATTGGCCATCTCATCCAGAACGCGATCGAAGCCACCCCGCGCGAGGGCAGGATTGATGTTCGGCTGATGGAAGACGCTGGCAACGCGGTAGTCGAGATTGCCGATACCGGCAAGGGGATGAATGACCAATTCATCCGCGGGCGTCTGTTCAAACCGTTCGAGTCCACAAAGTCGGCGGGGATGGGAATCGGCGTCTTCGAAACCCGTGAATACATTCTTCAGATTGGCGGCAGACTCGAAGTCAGCAGCCGACCGTCGGAAGGAACGACCTTCAGGGTAAGTCTTCCTCTGTACGGGTATGAGGAAGATAAAATGTTGAGCACAACATAATGCAGGGAATGTCCGTGAGCCAGGAAAAGAGAAAATTGCTGATCGTCGAAGACGACCTTGGATTGCAGAAGCAATTGCGATGGGGTTTCGATGCCTATGATGTGTTGCTCGCGGGCGACCGGGAAAGCGCGCTCGCCCAAATCCGTCGTCACGAACCAGCCGTTGTGACCATGGATCTCGGTTTGCCGCCGGATGCCGACGGCGCTACGGAAGGCCTTGCCCTGCTTCAGCAGATCTTCGCGCTGGCCCCGAATACGAAAGTGATTGTACTCACCGGGAACCAGGACCGGACCAATGCGGTCAAGGCGATCGGCATGGGGGCTTATGACTTCCACCAGAAGCCATTCGACTTCGACGTGATGGGGTTGATCATCGAGCGGGCATTCTATCTTCATAGCCTGCAACAGGAAAACCACCGCCTTCAGCAAAATCTCGCGGATTCGCCCTTGAGCGGCATTATCACTCGCGATCCCGGAATGCTGAAAGTTTGCCGCAGCATCGAGAAAGTAGCGCCTTCGTCGGCGACAGTCATGCTGCTCGGAGACAGCGGGACAGGCAAGGAAATACTGGCGCGCGCACTGCATCAGATTAGCGCACGCAATGACAAACGGTTTATGGCCATCAATTGCGCAGCCATTCCCGAAAACCTGCTGGAAAGCGAACTTTTCGGCTACGAGAAAGGTGCATTTACCGGCGCCGTAAAACAGACACTCGGAAAAATTGAGCTCGCCAGCGGAGGCACGTTTTTTCTGGATGAAGTCGGGGACCTGCCCATGCCGTTGCAGGCGAAACTGCTGCGATTTCTGCAGGAGCGGGTTGTCGAACGCATCGGGGGGCGCACCGAAATCCCGGTCGACGTCCGGGTCATATGCGCAACGCATCGCAACCTGAAACAGATGGTCGATGCGGGTCAGTTCCGCGAAGACCTTTACTACCGATTGAGTGAAATCGTCATTACGATACCTGCATTGCGCGAGCGTATGGGTGACGCGACCCTGTTGGCGCACCACTTCCGGCGAAAATTCGGATCGCAGGAAGGTCGTCCTGTTCTCGGCTTCAGTGACGATGCACTGAACGCGATTGCCAATCACCCGTGGCCAGGAAATGTGCGGGAAATGGAAAACTGCATGAAGCGCGCGATCATCATGGCAGACGGGCCGCAGATCACAGCGGAGGATCTTGGGCTGCCGAACACATCAGAAGATGAAGAGCCTCTCAACCTGCGCCAGGTTCGGGACGACGCATGCCATAAAGCGCTGGTCAGGGCGCTTGCAAAGGTCGACGGCAATATCGTGAAAGCTGCGGAGCTTCTCGGGATCAGCCGTCCGACAATTTACGATCTGATGAATCGGTACGGGATCAAGTAAGCACTCTTCTCGCGCGCCGCAGACGCTGGACGTTCAGGTGAAGCAGAAATCATGGTTCGGGGGATTCGGAACTTTCGAAGGTGACTCCTACGAATACGCTTGCATCGAGGGTCTTGATGCGGACAATCTGCCCTAGGCTTTGGAAGTGGGTTTTGAAAAAAATCGTCCGGCGCAAACGAGATTGTCACAGGCATTATTTTCACTAACCATCTCCAGAATCCTATTGTCGAACCCGATGGCCTGCTGGATGCATGGGGCCTCACTGCATTTGCGCCAATATCATTGCTGGTCCATTTCGCCTGTCCCCGTATCAACTCGGCAGACCGGGAAAAGAAACGCATATTGCTTCCGGCAGACGTGTCACGCAATTTGAAAGAGGTTTTTGCAATGATGGCCGGGCAGTTGCGCATTGATTTGGCAGAAGAACAGGAATGACAATGGGGTATTCGGTCCATATGCAAAGGCAATGGCATCCCTCGTTGCAAAACCAGTTACGGTTAATGTGTATTGAAACCTTTCGCGTCGCCCGTGGCAAACAGCTCGGCAGACGATGTGTTTGTCGCATGCGGCTCGTTCTCGAAAAGGGTACATCAGGTAAATATCAATTGTTTGCGACTTGCCGCTGTTATTAAGACCAGTTTGACGAGCGACGAACCGATTCGTCAATATGACAAGCAACGTGACGAAATGACGAGTTTCGGGCTGAATAGAAAATGAAGCTTCGAGAGATGCTGGCGTTTGAATCGCTAGCAGTTTTTCAGACACTAGCCAGCCTGTCGAAATAGCGTTTTTCGTAGTTTGATCACCGGTTGCTATTGTCGCAACATCGTTTCTCATTGTTGAACAACCCGATGCCGTTGAAGCACCACTGCCCCGCAGTGTCTCTTGTCAAATCATCCTTGCGGCGAATCCGCTCCCGCTTGAGCAATTGGAAGGAACTCTTTGCTAACGCATTGTGGTGGCAATTCCCGCGGCCACACCTTCTTTGCTGCAAGTTGTGCGCCTTCAAAAACGTTTGCCAGTTGTAGCTGCCGGACTGGCTGCCCTGGTCGAAATGCACCGTGACAGTTTTCTTGGGCTGCCGGCGCCACACGGCTGTCCATAGCGCATGCAACGCTAGTCCCAATCCTTTTACGGCCCGATTGACCAGCCGATCACTCGCCATGAGAACTGATCGAACATCACCGGCATCAACAGCCAGCCTTCATGTGTTCGCATGTAGGCGATATCCATGACGCAGACTCGATTCGACACATCAACGGCAAATTGCTGATGTCAATGATTTGGTGCGATGTCAGCGATCGCTCCACCGCATTTGCCGGGATGTCGGTGATAGCCGGTCTGCGAACGCAGCGTCTCATGGCGCATCAGACGATAGACGCGTCGCTCGCTACGTCTCTCGCTTAGGTTCCGCAGGCTTCCGGTCACCTTCTGACAGCCAAGAACAGAGCCGCTTTCAAGCCGCGAATGCCGGATAAGCATCAACAGGCGCTTGTCTTTGAGCGCAGGATTTGACAGCGGATTGGCGGACCACGCATTGAATCCGCTTGGATGAACGCTCAGGACACGGCGAGGAAACGTACCGGATACTGAGAGACATGATTCAGGGTAAACACGTACTTTACCCGGCTAGTTTGGCTAAATGCGCGACAGCTATTTTTAGAATGTCGCACTCCCCGGCGGCCCCCTCCGGTCCGGCCTCCAAGCGCTGCTTCTCGGGCTGCTGATCCTTGACGGCTTCCCGCTCTGCCAGCGGTGCGCTGTATTGCTTGCTCCAATGATACAGACTGTGTGTGCGCTGAATCTGCTAGCATGCTTTGCACTCCCTGCAAAGCATGAACACGCACACCACTACATTAGGATAGATATATGTTGCTCTCAAGCAAAAAACACGAAGCGTCTAGAAACGTTAGCGCCGTGTCGCGCAAATTACGCTCCATCGCAAGCGGCGTAATACTGGCAACATTTGCCGCTGGTGCGTTCGCCCAATCCTATCCGGACAAACTGGTAAGGCTGGTAGTCCCATTTCCGCCTGGCGGGCCGACCGACACTGCCGCGCGCATCATTGCACAAAAGATGACTGATGGACTCAAGCAGCAGGTAATCGTGGAAAACCGTCCTGGCGCCTCTGGTACGATCGGTGCCGACGTCGTCGCCAAGAGTGCGCCGGATGGCTACACGTTAATGATGCTGGCCACGCCGACACTGCTTTTTCCGCACCTGAGCGGACGCAAGAGCGCCGACGTGTTCAAGGATTTCACTCCGGTTGGTGTTGCCTACGAATTGCCGCTCGTGATGGTTGTCAATCCGCAGAAGATGCCCGACGTGACCGGTTTGCAGCAGTACGTTGCCAAGGCCAAGTCGCAGCCAGGCGTTTTAAACTACACCAGCGCAGGCAATGGCAGCTTTGGCCACCTCTCGACCGAGTTGTTGAAGAACCTCGGCAAGTTCGACGTCCAGCACATTCCATACAAGGGCAGTGCACCGGCCATCCAAGATCTATTGGGCGGCCAAGTATCAATGATGTTCTCCGACATGATCGCTGCGCTGCCGCATATCAAGGCCGGCACGTTGCGCCCCATTGCCGTGGGTTCGGCCAGCCGCGTCAGCTTCACGCCTGACGTAAAGACTGTCGCAGAACAGGGTTTCCCTGGTTTCGATGCATCTTCCTGGGGGGGACTGGTCGTCCCTGCTGCCACGCCAAAGGACATCGTCGCGCGTCTCAGCAAGGAAATGCAGGCCGTACTTTCGGACAAGGAAGTACAAGCGAAGATGCTGGCAGCCGGAACGATCGCTAGCTACCAGACGCCAGAGCAAATGAGCACGCGCATGCGCGGCGATTTTGACCGTTGGGGTAAAGTTATCCGCGACAACGGCATTAAGGCTGATTGAACAGCGCTGATGGCTTATCGCCAGTGACTACCGCGATCGCCATACCCGTACATAGTTGATCTCGAAAGCGTTGGTCTTGCCGGTCGGCGTCGTGCTGTCCGGCGGATTGCTTGCGCTGCCGTACCAGAGATCGAGCAACACATACATCGGCACGTTGATCCGCGCGTTCTTTCGATAGACTTCCTTGCCATCGAAATAGAAGATGATCCGGTTCGCCTCCCACTTCACTGCATATTTGTGAAAGGTCGTCGACAAGTCCTGCGGGGGCTCCGGATGGACCATCTTGAAGCCGGCGCGCGTGGTGGAATCGAGCCAGATCGTGGTGCCGTAGGTATTGGCATGCAGGTTTGCATCCGACCATTCGCTCGCCGGCCCGCCGCCTGGGTAAGCTTCCATAATGTCGATCTCGGGGAATGTCGAGCCGCTGTGGTTCCACAGCCAGAACGCTGGCCACGGGCCGCGTCCGTAAGGCAGCTTCGCTTCCATCTCAAAGTAACCGTAGCGCTGGCTGAACTTGCCGCTGTCAGTATCGATCGTGCGCTTCGGAAAACTACCGTCGGCAAGCCGCTCCGGCCACATCTTCAGGTAACCGCCCTCCACCGCATAGTTCGGTGTGTTGTCAGGCGGGTCATAGAAGAAATGCGTATTCCATTTGCGGCTGTCCAGTTGGGTGCCGTTGAATTCGTCGAAGAAGGTGAGCACGTAAGCGGAGCCGGACTGGCCGTAGGGCGCCACTTGGGCGAACGCTTGCGAAAGCACCATCGGATTGAAGCTCGCGGCTGACGCCAGGCCCAGCGTCACGATGAATCGTTTCATGTCAGTCTCCAGATGCTACAGCTACGAATCAGATGTCGAACCCGTCGCCAGCTTTGCTTCGGCTGCTCCGCCGCACGGCACGAATCGCATTCGCATGGTTGCGCAGTGTCCGTCCGCCGAGTCAGGCCGCCACGTACGGCTCCCAGCTACCGCGCCGGTCCGAACGGATTGGCCAACGTGCCGGCGGCCGGCTGCTTGGCCCGGTGCAGCGCAACCAGGCTTTGCGCATACTTGCGGCAGGCTTGTAGCAATCGCGCCTGCAGGCACCCGAGTTGTAATCCGGAGAAGCCGCGCGAGACGCCGGCTTCGGTGGCCGCAGGCGGCATAAACGGCGCAAAAATCTGCCGTGCCTGATCTGGTGTCTTTTCCATCAGCGCCGCGCCGAACTGCCGATCGTCGAGTGCGAGCAACGCTTCAAGTGGACGGGGATCGCGATACGGAACCCCGCTGAACGGCTCGGGAACAGTATCTTCCTGTGCCTGCACCGGTGCTGCTACCCCGAGCAGGACAAATGCAAGGGCTGGAAAGAATAAAGTGCAACACTTCATAGTCACTCCTTTGCAGCAGCGCCATCAGGCGAACCGCTTCATCAAGCTGTGGAGTCTAGCCAGTGGCGACGAGCACGCAAGCGGCATCGAGCCTTGCCGTGACAGACGTTTGATGCGGCACAAATAGCCAGCGAAAACAGTGTGTTGGCACTTTCATCCTGCTAACGACTCGCGCTGCCAATGCTGCGCACCCGTAAAGGCGGGAAAGGGTCGGTGATGGATAATCGCGACCTTGCCAGCAGCACCACCATACCGACACTTTTCTAGCGCAGGTCAATACGCTTAAGCTGTTAGTGGTCAGGCAGGTGCTTGCGGCTGGCGCAACAACCACTGGAAATCGTGATGGCAGACCACCATCAACCGTTACTAGGGTGATACCCCATCCTGATGGCGCGCTAGCCGGACACCTATTTCGAGCGATGATCGCCCTGAATCGGTCGCTGTCGCGGCAAAAGCCTTTGCGCTGCTGAGGTGCAATTGACCGTGAAGTCATTGCTGCTTGGCTCCCACGCTTTTCTATGCAAGTCTGGAAGAAGGAGGGAGCGGGGCTGAGAGGGAGCCGTACCTGGACAGGATTGGTGATGAATGACGGCGCCGAAGTTGGTTTCGACATCGTTTGGAAGAGCCTTCCCTGACCGACTGCATAGCCGGACGGCGAATCTGAGTCAGTCGCTCACACATTCAAGGCTGCAACCTTTACGGCGGCGCGCGCAGGTGGCCGCCGACGATGGTTGATAAATGCACAATCGCCCTTACCTGTAAAGCAATGCCAAGCCGCGTTTCGCTGGTGACAAGGTCACCGCGGCAATGCCGCCGCAGGCGTTTATCAAAGCATGCATCGTATTGCGCACCATATATAGGGAAAGGCACCTTCGCAGATAT
>NZ_DASZBA010000109.1:0-49321 GCF_035944575.1 Noviherbaspirillum sp. | reverse complement strand
GTCCCCGCGCATCAGCGTCACGCCGGCCGCATGCATGGCGACGTCGGTACCGGTCGACATGGCGATGCCGACATCCGCCGCCGCCAATGCTGGCGCGTCGTTGATGCCGTCGCCGACCATCGCAACCACCTGGCCGGCACGTTTGAGTTCCTCCACCTTGGCTGCCTTGTCGCCAGGCAGGACTTCAGCGATCACCTGCCGGATGCCGAGCGCGCCGCCGACAGCGGCGGCGCTGCCGCGGTTGTCGCCGGTCAGCATCACGGTATTCACGCCGAGGCGATGCAAGCGGTCGATGGCCTCCTTCACGCCGGGCTTGATGCTGTCGCCGAACGCAATGAGCCCTAGCAGGCGGGGCCGTTCGCCGGTTTCCGCCAGCCATGACACGGTGTGTCCGGAAGCCTGCAACCGTTCCGCGCGTTCCCGCAATGCTTCCAGTGAAATGTTCAGTTCCTGCATCAGCCGGGTGCTGCCGAGCCGCAGGTCCATGCCGTCAACCGTCGCTGCCAGCCCGCGTCCCGGAAGGGCTTTCAGGCCGATTGCCGGGGCTGCCGCCAGGCCCTCGATTCGTGCCGCATCCACCACCGCCTTCGCCAGCGGATGTTCGCTGCCTTGCTGGATCGATGCGGCGAGCCGCAGCAGTTCCTCGCGCATGATTTCGAACGGCACCATGTCGGCCACCACCGGCTTGCCTTCGGTCAGGGTGCCGGTCTTGTCGAACACGACGGTAGTGACGCCATGCGCGACTTCCAGCGCCTCCGCGTCCTTGATCAGGATGCCGTGTTTCGCGCCGATGCCTGTGCCGGCCATGATCGCCGTCGGCGTCGCCAGCCCCAATGCACAGGGACAGGCGATCACCAGCACCGCCACCGCATTGATGAGGGCGGTCTCGACACCGGCACCGGCGATCCACCAGCCGGCGAACGTGGCCAATGCGATCAGCAGCACCACCGGCACGAAGACCGCGCTGACCCTGTCGACGAGCCGTTGAATCGGCGCCTTGGCCGATTGCGCGCTCTCCACCAGCCGGATGATGCGCGCCAGCGTGGTCTCGGTACCGATCGCGCCGGTCCGCACCAGCAGCAAGCCATCGGCATTGATCGCGCCGCCGGTCACCTTGTCGCCCGGATGTTTCGGAACCGGCAGGCTTTCGCCGGTAATCAGCGATTCATCGGCCTGACTTTCGCCTTCGACGATGATGCCGTCGACCGGGATGCGCTCGCCGGGACGGATCACCACCAGGTCGCCCAGCCGCACCGCATCGACCGGGATGTCGGTATCGACGCCGTCCCGCCGCACGCGCGCCGTGTCCGGCCGCAGCACCTGCAATGCGCGGATCGCCGACGCGGTCTGGCGCTTGGCGCGCGCTTCCAGCCATTTGCCGAGCAGGACCAGCGTGATTACCACCGATGAGGCTTCGAAGTACAGATGCGGCATGCCGCCGTCGCGGCCGGCCCACAACTGATAGATGCTCAGGCCGTAGGCGGCGCTGGTGCCGAGCGCGACCAGCAGGTCCATGTTCCCGGTCCCAGCCTTGACCGCCTTCCAGCCCGCCTTGTAGAAGCGTGCGCCGAGCCAGAACTGCACCGGCGTCGCCAGCAAAAGCTGAACCCATCCGGGCAGCATCAGGTGTACACCCGCCAGTTCCAGCGCCATCGGTACCGTGAGCGGAAGCGACAGCAGGGCGGCCAAAATCACATGCCTTCCGCCATTGTCCTTCGGCTTGTTGATCTCCGCCGCCGTGCTGGCTGCTTTCTTGACGGACGCGTGATAACCCGCCTTTTCCACCGCGCCGATCAGGGCGGCAACGGATACGCCTTTGCCTGCAGCGACGCGGGCGCTTTCGGTTGCAAGGTTGACGCTGGCGGCCGACACCCCATCCACCTTCCGCAATGCCTTTTCCACGCGGGCGACACAGGAAGCGCAGGTCATCCCTTCGACATCCAGATCGAATTCTTCCTGTGCAACGCTGTAGCCGGCTTTCTCGACTGCCGCCTGCAAGGCGGCAACATCGACCGTCGTGTCGGCAACCACGGTAGCGGATTCGGTGCCGAGATTGACGCTCGCCTCCGTTACGCCGGGTACCTTGGCAAGCGCTTTTTCCACTCGCATCACGCAGGATGCGCAGGTCATGCCCTCGATGCCGACCGACAATGTATGCCGGCGCTCTGCGATGGCAGGTGATTCAAGCATAGTGTTCATGGTGATTCTCCTTGACGATCCATGACTGGTTAATCGTCAGTGTGGATCTTCCCATGATGGGAAGGTCAAGCATTTGATTCGCCTGCCGGCGATCGGCGCATCGCCAGCAGGTTTTGGCCTTCCGCAATATATGAAGCCAGTCTGTCCGAAAGAAAGCCGGGTAACTCCCGCTGGTCGGCCACCGTGAATCCGGCGCTCCGGTAAAAACCGACGAGATGAGTATATGGCAGGCAGTAGGCAATGCCTTCGTCCAGGAAGGGGATGCACGCCGACAACAGCCTCGATCCGATGCCGCGCCGCTGAAAGCCGTCCTGCACCTGCATGCCCCGCAATACCGTCAGGCCTCCTTCACCTTCGGGGCAAAGACGCACCGCGCCGACTACCTTGCCACCATCGGTCGCGATGAGGACGAGATCGTTATCGGCGACGCCGCCGGTATAACCGGATCGCGCATAGAGGCTTCTGACGTCATCGAACTGGTCTTTACGGGCGATGGAAATGTCGATCATGTTTCGGATAAGTCGTTGTAGAAATGGAAATATTTTCCTACACTGCCGGACACCGGAGCTGCCGTGTTCCGCTTTCGAAAGGATTCTCATGATACGACCCGTCGTCTGCGCGATCGTGCTTCCACTCTTTATCGGCTTCGCGGCTTCTCTGTCACCGTCTGCAATCGCGGAAGACGGGCCTATCCGGCAAAGGTTGAAGGAGCGCATGATGCAGCGTCAGCAGGAAAAGGCGAATGAGCACGAGAATGCCGCCGGCGCCGAGGCCAGGATTGTGAGGCCCGGCGACTATGAATTCACCATCCGGCATGACGGCCTCGAGCGCCAGTACCGCGTCCATGTGCCGGCAACATACCGCCCTGCGAACCCCGCGCCGTTGCTGGTGGCGCTGCACGGCGGCGGCGGAAATATGGATTTTCAGGCGGACGATGAACGGTATGGCCTGATCAGCAAGTCCGAAAGCGAAGGATTCATCGCCGTTTTCCCCAATGGATACAGCAAGCGGAACAGCGGTCGATTGGCCACCTGGAACGCCGGTACCTGCTGCGGCGCTGCGCGCGATGAAAACGTTGACGACGTCGGCTTCCTGCGCAGGGTCGTGGCGAACGTCACCCGCCAGATAAATATCGATCGCAGGCGCATCTATGCCACCGGCATGTCGAACGGCGGCATGATGTCCTATCGGCTGGCATGCGAGATGTCCGATGTGATCCGCGCCATCGCCGCAGTCGGCGGCACCGACAACACCACCGGTTGCCATCCGAAGCATCCCGTCGCGGTCCTGCATATCCATGCGCTGGATGATTCCCATGTGCTCTTCAACGGCGGAGCCGGTCCCGGCGTTCCCAGAAAAGCGGCGGTCACGGATTTCACATCGGTGCCGGATACGACGGCCAGATGGGCCGGCCTGAACAGCTGCGCCACTCCACCCAAACGCATCCTTGAAAAAGCCGGCGCCTATTGCGATCTCCATGCGCCATGCAGGTCGACGTCGGAAGTGCAGCTATGCGTTACCGAAACAGGCGGGCATTCATGGCCGGGTGCGGTAAGGAGCCGCGGCGATACGCCATCACAAGCGATCAATGCCAACGATGTGATGTGGGACTTCTTCAATCGGCAGTGAGCTGCCGGCTTGACGGCTCCAAACGGCTCGATAGTGTTCCGGTCGGGCCGGCTCCTTGCGGTCAATCGTCGTGCGAACAACATGCTGCTCGATCCTGGCCGGTTGCACGATCCAGCCAGGCGTGAGCAGATTGATGGAAAACGATTGCACTGACCGGTGTTCAATTCACTACAACTGCTTTGCTTCTCTGTCTGTTAAGCGTCAGCAGGCAGTCCTTGGCATGTCGGATCGATCCTACATCCCCGCCTGTCAAGGTTGACAGTTTTTGCTCCGGCTTCCGATTTCGTTGTTGACGTCGTGTTTCCCAATAGCAATAGTGAAGGCAAGCGCACGGCTTCTTCTCCCTGTCTGCAGCATTGCAGACGAAAGCCGAACGGCGTGCGTTGCCCGGCCCGGACAAAAGCAGTGCCACCAGCCGTGCCAGCAACGATGACAACAGCAACATTCAACGGAAAGGAAGTCCTGCATGAAAATAATGGAAACGAAACCAGTTCAAAAAAGGCGCATTGCATCCTGCCTCATGATGCTGGGAATGGTATTGATGATCTCGCCGGCTGTCGCCGCCGATTCGCTTCCCCCGGCCTTGCAGGCCAAAGTCGAGCAGTACAAGAAAAAAATGGCGGAGTGGGCCGCCGATCCGGCGATCGTCGCGGCGGTCAAGGAAGCCAACGCAAGAGGGAGCCTTGCAGGCATGTCCAACAGCAAGTGGCTGGAAGTCGATGAAAAAAGCCCGACATCCCAGGCATTCACCACCAGCAAGGCTGGCCTCATCATCAAGAAATGGGAAGAAGACAAGCAGATCAACAAGCTGGTCGTCCGCGATGAGAAGGGCAATCTGGTGGCGGCCAGCACCAAGCCGCTGCTATACAACAACGCGATACGGCCGGTGTACATCAACGCGATGAAAGGCGAACCGTGGGCGGCGGGCAATATCGCCCCTGATCCCACCACGCAGGTCAAGAGCGTGCAGGCATCTGCCCCTATCATGGATGGCGGCAAGGTGATCGGCGTGGTACACGCCGGCATCACGACCGAGTAATTTCCTTCCTGCCACGCGCATCCGCGCGTGGCCTCCTCTAATCGGAGATATCGATGAAACTCTTGGAGTCCCTGAGGGTCGGCCCCCGGCTTGCCATCGGCTTTGGCATCGTGTTGGTTCTGATGCTGATCCTGACTGGCGTTGCGATCAGCCGCATGTCATTCATTCGCGCCAGCCTGGACGGAATCGTGCAAGGCGATGCGGCCAAGCTCAGATTGGTGAACTCAATGCGCGATCTGGTCCGCTACCAATCGGTCACCGTGCGCGACGTGGTGATGCAGGACGATTTCGCCTTCAAGAAGAAGGAGCTGGCGTTGGCAAGGCAGGCGAAGGAAACCTACCAGGCGACGGTCGTGAAACTTGAAAAGCTGGACATCGGTCCTCAGGAAAAAGCGATTCTCGCCAAAGTGGCCGCCATCGACGGTAAAGTGCGCGAGGCGATGGACAAGGCGATCGACATATCGTTGAGCGGGGATCAGGCCGAAGCCGCCAACATGATCCGCGACCACGTAAGGCCGAGCCAGATCGAACTAATGGCCGCACTGGATACCCCGCTTGAACATGTAGAGGCCGGATCGCGCAGCGCAGCGACTGAAGCGGGAGAGATTTACAAGGGCGCGGTAACGTTCATGACAATACTGGGCATCGTCGCGCTCCTGGTCGGACTGGTTGCCGCCTACGCGATCACCCGCGGCTTGCTGAAGCAGCTCGGCGGCGAACCCGCGTATGCCGCAAAAATTGCGAATCAGATTGCGGCGGGTGATCTGGCCGTCGCCGTCGACATCAAGGAGAACGATCGCGGCAGCCTGTTGTTTGCGATGAAGGAGATGCGCGAAAGCCTTGCGCGAATCGTTAGCGAAGTGCGCAACAGCACCGATACGATCAACACCGCAGCCGGTGAAATTGCTTCCGGCAATTTGGATCTGTCGTCGCGCACCGAACAGCAGGCAAGCTCGCTAGAGGAAACCGCTTCATCGATGGAGGAGTTGACCTCTATCGTCAAGCAGAACGCCGACAATGCCCGGCAGGCCAACGGACTGGCGACGACCGCTACCGACGTCGCGCGAAAAGGCGGAGAGGTGGTTTCGGAAGTGGTGGGCACGATGGGCGCGATCAACGATTCGGCGAAGAAGATTGTCGACATCATCGGCGTGATCGACGGCATCGCTTTCCAGACCAATATCCTCGCGCTCAACGCCGCAGTCGAAGCCGCGCGCGCCGGCGAGCAGGGACGCGGTTTCGCGGTGGTGGCTGCGGAGGTGCGCAACCTCGCGCAGCGTTCGGCGGCGGCGGCCAAGGAAATCAAGACCCTGATCGGTGACTCGGTGGATAAAGTCGATGCCGGCGCCAGGCTGGTGGACCAGGCCGGCGCCACGATGGAGGAGATCGTCGGCAGCGTCAAGCGCGTGAACGACATCATCAGCGAGATCGCCGCAGCGAGCGCGGAACAGGCCGCCGGCATTGAGCAGGTCAACCAGGCGATCACGCAGATGGACCACGTTACCCAGCAGAATGCGGCACTGGTGGAACAAGCCACCGCTGCCGCTGAATCGATGCAGGAACAGGCGGGCAGCCTGTCGCAGATGGTCAGCGTGTTCAAGCTGGATGCAACCATGGGGCAGATGGCGGTGACCAGTTCCAAGCCTGTGAACAATGTTGCTGCGATAGCACCCGCCACCCCGGCAAAGGCTGCGAAGCTACCCAAGAAAGCAGCACCGCAACCCATTGCAAAGCAACCTGCGCGATTGAAGAAAATCGTCAATGCACCGGCTCTTGCCAACTCTGAGTGGGAAGAATTCTGATGCGAGCGAAACTTGCAAGCGGTCCGTCCTCGTTAAGCGCATTGCATGAGAATGGACATGACACCATGCGGATCTGAAAAGCAACAAAGAGATTTCACTAACAATATCAAAGCCGGAAATTTCCCTGTCAGGCTTGACAGGGGCGAAGCAAAATCAACGATATCAAGTTGACGTAAGCCCATGCGATGTCAATAGTACGAGCAAGCACATCCCGCTCATACTTTGACGCGGCCATTTGAAAACCTGCCGGGCTCGCAGAACTCGATACCGCTTTCAAACGGGTGCCGGAGAGTGTGTATGCATTGCATTGCGTGCTTTGATCGAAAGGTTGGAAATGACTACCAAGACACTCATCTGCGAAGAAGATGCCGTTACCGGTGAACAAGCGGTTTCCCCGGACCCCGATCCTCTTTGCAACAGGGCAGGCTCCACTCCGGCAGCGTGCAATATTTTCTGGAATGCCGGCCGCGTGTCACAGCAGGACCGGCAGCAGCAACTGGGCCATCGTCCGGCAACGGTCTGGCTCACCGGGCTGAGCGGCGCCGGCAAGTCGACACTCGCCTATGAACTGGAACTGATGCTTCTTACAGAAAAACATCCCTGTTATGTGCTGGATGGCGACAACCTTCGCCATCATCTGAATCGTGATCTCGGATTCTCGACCGAGGATCGCAAGGAAAACATCCGTCGCGCGGCGGAGGTGGCGCGGCTGATGAATGAAGCGGGATTGGTCGTGATCACATCTTTCATATCCCCCCGCAGGGAGGACCGGGAAATGGCGCGCGCCATCATCGGTGAAGAGCGCTTTATCGAAGTGCATGTGAGTACGTCGGCGCGGGTATGCGAATCGCGCGACCCGAAAGGTCTGTATGCAAAAGCCCGTGCAGGCCAGATCCCGGACTTTACCGGTATCTCATCGCCTTACGAGCCGCCAACGTCACCTGCGCTCGAGATCGATATGGGAAGGACGACTCCCGACGAAGCGGCACGGACCTTGCGCAACTGCCTTGCGAATCATCTCGGACGTTCATAATGAATGCATCAATTTCAAAGCCGGTTCCCGAGACGGCATCGTGGTTGCGCGCCTACGACGTTTTCAACGGTGACGCCGACGGCATCTGCGCCCTGCATCAACTGCGACTGGTACATCCACGGGAAGCGACGCTGGTCACCGGCGTAAAACGCGACATCGATTTGCTGAAAAGGATTCCTCCCGGCGAGAAGGCCGACGTGACCGTCCTGGATATCTCGCTGGTTGTCAATGCACCGACGTTGCTGCGCATCCTGCACGACGGTGGGCAGGTCGCCTACTTCGATCACCATTCCGGCGTTGGCCCGTTTCCGCATGCGGGCCTGACACTTCACTGGGATGACTCGCCGGATGTATGCACCAGCATTCTCGTGGACCGCCACCTTGGCGGTGTGTGCAGGAAATGGGCCGTGGTTGCAGCGTTCGGGGACAATCTTGATGGCCCGGCGCAAGCCCTGGCTGCCTCTATCGGCGTTGATCGCCGGCGCTTGCAGGAACTCGAAGAGCTTGGACGCCTGATCAACTACAACGCCTACGGAGAACGCGTCGAGGACCTGCATGTGGCGCCGGATATTCTTTATCTTGGGCTGCGGGCCTATACCGATCCGTTTGATTTCATCCATGGCTCGGACCATTTTCGCCTGCTGTCCGAAGGATATCGCGACGACGCGGCTCGCATGCGCAGCTTGTCGCCCGCCAGCGAAACCGAGGGCGGCGCAATCTACCTGCTTCCAGATGCGCCCTGGGCTCGTCGGATCTCGGGGACGTTTGCAAACAAACTGGCTTCCGAAGGAACGCCCCGGTCCTATGCGGTCCTTACCGAACGCAGCGACGGCGGTTACGTCGTCAGCGTTCGATCGGGGCAACCGGAGCTGCGCAGCGCGAACAGGTTATGCGACTGGTTTCCCACCGGCGGCGGGAGGAAGGCGGCAGCAGGCATCAACTGTCTCGCGGCGGACGACCTGGAGAACTTTGCAAGGGCGTTTCACGAATATTTCGCACCAAACTACGCAAACGGCGTTCCGGCGAGAGTGCATGTTGAATAACGGCGGTCAGCACGTCATCCGGCACGGCGAGGACATCCGCCTGGCGGCGCTTTGGTGGATGATCCTGCGCATCGCGAGTACGAGTTTCGGCGGCTTCATGGCCATGATTTCCGTGACGCAGAACGTGGTCGTCGAGCGCCGCAAGTTGCTGTCGAGCGAAGAAATGCTGAATGGCATTTCGCTTGCATCGGTGTTGCCGGGCCCGACCGCCATCAATGTCGTTGCCTACATCGGGTACCGCCTGCGCGGGGTGCCCGGCGCGGCGATATGCGTGTGCGCTGCGGTGTTGCCCGCATTCATGCTGATGGTCGGACTAAGCTTTGCGTACTTCAACTGGGGCTACGGTGCGGCAATGGGCCAGGCGTTCATGGGCATCGTTCCCGCGGTCGCTGCGATTGTTGCAGTTGCTGCATCGCGCATGTGCCACACCGCAGTGACGAGGCCGCTCGAAGCCATTCTGGCCGGTGGCGCAGCCGCGGCCGTGCTTTCAATTGGAGGCCTGGCCGCTACGCTGTTGCCGATAGCGCTGGCTGGCATTGCGGGATACCTGCATCCCGCCAACCCCCCTGAAGGAAACAGTCAATCGGCCGCAGCACACGACCACGCCACGCTTGCCGCCGTGCTGTCCGCTGCAATGCCGGCACTGCGGTCGAGGGTCCGCCTGCTTGCGGCATGCGCGCTGATGACGCTTCCTCTGGCTGCCGCCGCGCTGCAGGGGCGGGAGGCCGGACTGCTTGCGAAGCTGTTTGCCGTCTTTTCGGGCCTGAGCCTGCTGATGTTCGGTGGCGGCTATGTCTTCATCCCGATGTTTCAGCAAGCCGTCGTTGATGGCTACGGGTGGGTAACGCAACAGGAATTCATCGATGCCATTGCGCTCGGCCAGGTTACTCCGGGGCCGGTGCTGATCAGTGCGGCGTTCATCGGCTACAAACTCGCCGGCGTCGCCGGCGCGGGAGCGGCCACGCTCGGCATGTTCATACCGCCGGCGGCGCTGGCGATATTGTGCGCGCGCCTGGTTTCGGGGGTCCGTGCATCCGTGCGTCTGCACGGGGCATTGCGCGGTGTGCGCGCGGCAACATCCGGGATGGTCTGCGCAGCGGCGGTCCTGATCGGAAAATCGGCGGCACCCCACTGGTTATCCGTCGTCCTTTTTCTGCTGGCGCTGGTGGTCCTGACGCGCTGCCGGATCGAAGCTGTCTGGGTTGTACCGGCGGCGGGACTGATCGGATACCTGTCGTACTGATCGGGCGGAACAGCCATGGACTCAGGTCAAACCAATGTTTCGGCATCACCGGCGTATCGACTTCAGCAACGCCGCATTCATTCATCATCTGGAGAAGAATAAGCTATGAACACAAGCATGCACATCCCTGGTGTCAAGTCGGCGTCATCTCGTCCGCGCCCCGTACTGATGATTCCCGTAAGGCGGTGCGGCAGCCATGCGTTGCGGCTTCGGCTCAATTTCAATCCACGGTTCTTTTCGCCGTATCCGCTCCATATCGTCGATTTCATGCCGTTGGTGCCGCTGTATGGCAATCTGGCTGATGACGATGCCTACTTCCGCATGGTGGTCGACGTCGTCGGCCTGCAGGCCGCAAGCATGGTCAAATGGCCGGACACTGCGTTCGATCCGATCGATATCTTTGAATCGATCTGCGACGAACCGCGTAGCGTCCATCGGATTGTGTGGGAAATGCTGCTGCGTGCGGGCGAGCGCCACAAAGCCAAGGTGGTGATGGACAAGTCGCTTGACAGTGTGCAGTACGCCGACGAGCTGATGCGGCTTTTTCCGGACATGCTGTTTCTGAATGTCGTGCGCGATCCGCGCGCGCAGGTCGCGTCCATGAACAAAGCCATCATTCATGAATTTGATACGCTGCTCAATGCCCGGATCTGGGTCGATGCCCATCGCAGCGCCTGCGAGCTGCTGGCTCGTTATCCGGATCGTGTCCTGACGATCCGCTACGAGGACTTTCTTTCCAACCAGGAGAAGACGTTGATGAAAGTCTGCACGTTTTTCGAAATCGATTTCCTGCCGCAGATGCTGGATGTGACCCGGTCCGCTGAAGCTAATCAGATAGCGAAGTTGTCCGCGCTGTGGATGTCCAACTGTTATTCACCCATCGTGGCGAATGCGGACAAGTTCAAGAAACAGCTTTCGATGGACGAAATCGAAATGGTCGAAACGTTGGCGCAGCAGTATATGCGGCTTTACGGATATGAAATGATGACGAATGCACGCGCGACGGTGGACGATAAGGTGCTTGGAATCGCGCGTGCACGTTCCGACGCAGGCAGGGAAATCGCATGGCGTGATCTCAGGGAGAAAAACTTTCGTGACTACACGCTGCGCCGGTACAGAGCGGACTATCTCGCCCGGGTGCGGGCAGGACTGGAAGCTGCGCGTGGCATGGCAGGCCATGCCACGCGCAGCGCGGTTGCCTGATTGTTGCCGCGCGCAGGCATGGCATGAAGCAAGCGGCGGTATCGTACCGCCGTTCCGGCGGTGAAAGGGACGCTGCGACGGAAAGCGGCGCCGCGCTACACCAGCAGCCCAAGGGCCGCAGCTTTCACCGCGGCCTGGGTCTTGTTGCAGGTGCCAAGTTTGGTAACCACGTTGTTGACATGGAAGTTGACCGTGCGTTCGGAAATCGACAGGATCTGCGCTATCTCGTAAGCGGTTTTTCCTTCTGCGGTCCAGCGCAGCACTTCCTTTTCCCGCCCGGTAAGCGTGATCTGCGTTTCCGGTGCAAGTCTGGGCGTGAGCAGATTGGCCATCGCCGCATGCGTGTATTGGCCAAGCCATGACATTTTCGTCTGATTTTCACCCAACTCCGATGCCGTCAGCGGTTCGGCGCTGCGGGCCAGTGTCAGCAGGCCAACGGCGCCGTTCGGCCCGCGTGATGCCTGGGCCCATCCAACCTGTAGTCCCTGGCTGCGCGCCTCTTCCCACATATCCAGCGCCGATGAAAACAATTTGTTCGACCAGACGATCGGCAGCGTCGACCTGAATGCATGCTGCACTGTCGGATCGACCTGCAGATAGCCTCTCTCTTGATAACAGCGTTTCCACCGCTCCGAGTAGTTACTGAACATCGCGGCGCTTGGGCGGGATATCGGCACCGGCATCTTGATGCCGTAGGCGCAGTATTCGAAACCCAGCAACTTGGCCATATCGACGACGCGCGTGAACAGGTCCTGTTCCGATTGAACCTTTAGTAGCGCATCGAAGGGGTCATTCATCCAGTTCTCCATTGCTCGCATCTCCATCACCTGCTCTCCTTTCGTGTCCCCAATCCCTGATTTCTCTCATCCATTTTTCTGTAGCATCCGCCGTAGATTTGGTTAAGTCAAGCGATGTACTAATAGTCGTGCGTGCGGTATGCGACACGATAGCGCACAAAACAGCGTTGCAATCAAAGACTTATTAATTCCACGCAACGGACACGATGACTCTGTAGTGAACAGCATGAGTGCGCAGGACATGGATGGAGCAGGGCGTGTAGGCCGCGACAGTGGGAGTGCCATTGTCAAATCTAACAGTCCTAAGATTCAAGCGCCTCGCATAGACTTTATTGGCAGCTACTTGTTTGTTTAATCCAATCCAGATAGATGGGCTTTCAAGACCTCGTCACCAACTTACGTGATCTCATATCCGCCACCAGTTCCGTATGAAAGGCGCGCACCGACCATGTCGCCGGACGGCTATATCCGCATGCAGTTCGCTTGCCTTGCCAAACTGCCTCTCGTGCATCTGTACTCGGACAGTGACCCCGAATATTTGCAGGAGTTGAAGGCGCAAACCGTATCGGCACGTATCGCGGGATTTTGCGAATGGCGTAGCGAAATCGATCCCACGGTTTCGCTCGGCTGGAGCTGGTTCATTCACAGTCAGTCGGATCGCATGATGCTCGCCCCGGATCCCGTCCGGAGCAATGTCATGCTGATCGATGCGCAGGGGTACGACCTCGGGCAAGCGCAGACAGCAAACCTGTTTTACGCGTGGCTTGGTGAATTCGAGTGGCGCAACACTGTCGGCGGATTTCTCAAGCAGTCTTGCTAGTCCTGTTAATTCTGTCAGTTACCAAACTCGTAGCCCGGCGTTGTAATGGTTGCAAGCCAACAACCTGTTTAGCTGCCATGCAAACGATGACCGGAAGATCCAAAGACCTTACGCCAGAATTCGAGACTGCCCTTGCACAGTACCGGCACAAGATATTCATCGAGCGGTTGGGTTGGTCACTTCCTGTTGATGACGGCTTGGAGCGCGACCAGTTCGATCATCCGGAAACCATCTATGTCGTCACGCGCGAGCCGGACGGTGCGATCTGCGGATGCGCTCGCCTGCTGCCGACTACCGAACCGTATCTATTGAGTGAGGTGTTCCGCCATCTGATGCACGGTCAGCCGGTGCCGAAGTCGCGCGACGTATGGGAACTGTCGCGGTTTGCCGCCGCCAGTGTCAAATCGGATTCCCCCATCGACGCGGCATTGAATACACGCGCGCTCCTGGCGGAGGCAGTCCGCACCGCCGCGGCACATGGGGCGAAGCGCCTCATCACTGTATCCCCCCTTGGTATCGAGCGGCTGCTGCAACGCATGGGCGTGCATGCGCATCGTGCCGGTCCTCCGATGTTTGCGGAAGGCAAACCTGTTTTCGCGTGCTGGATCGAGATCGATGAGCAGACCTTGAACGCACTGAATATCTTGCCGAGTGAAAGCACGCGAGGCACCAACATGCTCCAGGCAGTAGACCGCATCCTTTCCGCCGTGGTCGAATCAGGCCTCGCGATGAGTCCGCGACATGCCTGATCTTTCCATGCGATTGCCCCTGGCGCTCATTACTTCATGCCAGACTGCATATGGAGCGGATAGGCACAATTGATTGTGATGTTTTGCAGGCCTGCCACTGCGCACCATCTTGCATCCACTCTGGCGCATCCGGTCCGGACGCAGCACGTTTTTGTTCTGCACGCCCGTTTATCCGCTCCGGCGACACGCACCGAATGTTGATCTCGCCCTGCTGATTTCCGCTATCTTCCCTGGTCTTTTCGGCTAAGCTGCTGTTCTGAGGAAGTCGATTCGTCGATTCCGCGATGCAACCGGCTTTCAGCCCGATGCAGCAATCATCGTGCAATGTACCGGTATGCCCAATGCGGGAATCAGATGGATACCTATGTTGAAATGTCGGTCCTGCGAACCGATCAAAGGTGGGAACAATGGGAAAGAAAGAAAAACTGGATCCGGAAACTGCCGCGTTGATCCAGTGGTGTACGGAAGTCGAAGGTTTCCTGGTCGCCGGCGGCGCGACCCTGGCGCAGGCGCAGGAACACATCGAGGAACAGGTGGAGTGGTTCACCGATATGTTTTATGAAGGCATGACGCCTGAGGCAGCGGCGAAGGCGGCGCTGAACTGAGTGTTCTCGCAGTGTTGGCAGGACACTAACCGGTGGGGCGTCGGGCTGAGCAGGGCGTGTCATCAATTGGGGTGGTGCTCCTTCGCCCCCAATTGATGACACGCCCTAAGTGCTGCGCAGCGGATCGAGCAGGTGACGCAACGCGTTATGGTCCAGCTCGTACATCAGCGCCAGCAACTCTCCCAGTTCACCGCGCGGAAAACCCTCCCGCGCAAACCAGCCAAGATAGTGCCCGGGAAGATCCGCCAGAAGTCTGCCCTTGTATTTTCCATAAGGCATTTCACGGACCAGCAAAAGTTGCAGTTGTTCGGGCTTCATGATCGCAAGGCGGCTGGGGAGTTTCCGGTGATTGTCATCGGTCTTATCGTAATCCAACATGCCTGAAACCCATTCATCGCCTGTCATTCCCGCACGGCTGCATGTATATCCTCGCCAAGGAGCATGGTCACGGACTCATGTCCCGCGCTTGCGGGCAACGGCTGATAGCCAGGATTTCGGCGATGTGCCGGTCTTTTCCTTGAATGCCCTGGCGAACGCCGGCTGGCTGCCATAGCCGACATCGAGGCTGATCCGTTTTATCGGTTGTCCTTTTCTCAACAGCTCCTGTGCCAGCCTGATGCGACGTTCGGTAATGTATTGGCCCGGAGTAGTGCCAACCACGGACTGGAATTGTCGTGCAAAGGTGCTGCGTGACATGCCGCACATATCGGCAAGCGACTCCAGTCGCCATTCCTTTTGCGGATTGTCGTTGATGGCTGCCAGCACGCGCGACAGTTTTTGATCCGCAAGCCCGGATAGAAGCCCGAGCGAAATCCGTCCGGCTTGCACTTCCCGTCGAATCATCTGGATCAGGAGCACATCGCACAGGCGATCCAGGATCAGGTCCTGCCCGTACTCGGCATTGCCGGCTTCGCGGAACAATATCTCGAGGGTTTCCGAGGATGCATCCATATCGGCGAGCGCCACATGCAGGTAGTCGGGCAATGCCTTGGCCAGCAGATTGTCGATGCCGCCATGAAAAGCAATCGAGGCGCAAAGCAGACTCGCCGGACCGCCCGATGGGACGACGAGAGTGTGCCGCATACCGCGGGGATAAAAGACCAGCGCGGGGGCAAGTGCATGAATCGACGGGCTGTCAGGGTGATTGAAGATGACCGGGCCACGCCGCACCAGATGTAACTGCCCGGTGTGCGCATCGTCGGAAAACTCCGTCGCGCCGCAGAATTCGCCATTGTGGAAAACCCGCGCGCCAACCGCATTTCGTCCAATCAATACGGAGAGCTTATCCATTAAGGAGGGTGCCGATACGTAAAGCTAAGAATTCTGGACGAACTGCAAAATTTCTGTCTGTAAAGTAGCGTACATTGCTCGGACTAAGAGAAGACCGAACAACGGCCTGCATTTCAATCCTCTCTCATGGGTAATTGTCAATAATTCAATGCGCTTTGCTGGTACGGCAGGGGGACACCTTCTTGTTCGCCGGCCTGCGTGGCGCCGGAAGCAGACGCGGCTGATTCCCCTATCCCTGCCAATTATGAACTCCTCTTCAAGCATGAAAATCGGCACAAAGCTCGGCTTGGGCTTCGGCCTGATAGCGTTCATCATCATATCGCTCGCAGCGTTCTCGCTCATTCGCATGCATGGGATCGTGGAAGTCATCGAGGCCCAGAACAAACTGCGCACGGAAAAGCTGGAACGGCTTTACGTTGCCCGTGAGGCGCTGGGACAAACCGGCCTGGCGGCAAGAAACGCGTTCATCTTCACCGACAAGGCACAGGCCGCGCGTGAACTCGACATCCTCGATCAGCAGAAAGCCATCTATCTTGATGCAGTGAGTGCAATGACGCCGCTGTTCAAGGACGATCCTGACTTTGAAAAAGTGCGCAAGGGGCTGTTGGCCATGGCGGAAGAGCTGAAGCGGCCGCGACAGTTCCGTGAGGCGGACAAGATGCAGGAATTCGGTGAATTTCTGGTCAGGGAATGCAGCCCCTTGCGCAGGCAGATCGTCACCGACATGGATATACTTCTCACATCGTTGCAGCAGGTCGTCGAAACCGGAAGTCGCGATGCGGAAGAGTCGTTGCTGCAGGCCGAGAAAATAGTCTTCCTGTTCTCGGTCGCCGCTCTGCTGGCGAGCATCGCCATCGGCGTCTTCCTCACCCGGGGGCTGCTGAAGCAGCTCGGCGGCGAGCCGGCGGATGTCGGTGCGATTGCAAGCCGCATTGCCCAGGGCGATCTGGCTGCCGCCGTGGTTACGAAGCCGGGGGACCGTACAAGCATGATGCACGCGATGAAGGAAATGCGCGAAAGCCTGTTGAACATCGTGGCGGAGGTTCGCTCGGGAACCGATTCCATCGGCACTTCATCTCGGGAGATTGCCTCCGGCAACCAGGATTTGTCCGCCCGCACCGAACAGCAGGCAGCATCGCTGGAAGAAACGGCGTCGTCCATGGAAGAACTGACATCCACCGTCAAGCAGAATGCCGACAATGCCCGGCAGGCCAACGAGCTTGCCCGCTCCGCATCGAATGTGGCGCTCAAGGGCGGCCAGGTGGTGTCGCAAGTCGTCGACACCATGTGCTCGATCAACGAGTCGGCGAAGAAGATCGCCGACATCATCGGTGTCATCGACGGCATCGCCTTCCAGACGAACATCCTCGCACTCAATGCCGCAGTCGAAGCGGCACGTGCCGGCGAGCAGGGGCGCGGCTTCGCGGTTGTCGCAACCGAAGTGCGCAATCTTGCGCAGCGATCCGCTGCCGCCGCGAAGGAAATCAAAACTTTAATCAGCGACTCGGTGGATAAGGTGGAAACCGGCGGCAGGCTGGTTGCCGAGGCCGGCAGCACGATGGACGAGATTGTCGAGAGCGTCAGACGGGTAACCGACATCATGGCCGATATCGCGGCGGCGTCGGAGGAGCAGACCGCCGGCATCGAACAGGTCAACCAGGCTATCGGGCACATGGATCAGGCGACCCAGCAGAATGCGGCATTGGTGGAGCAGGCCGCAGCCAGCGCGGAATCCCTGCGCGAGCAGGCCGGCACGCTTGCCAGGCTGGTCAGCATCTTCAAGCTGGATGCGGAGCGGAATCAGGCAATCCATGGCAGCAGCACGCTGCCTGGCAGTGCAAAAACGGTTGCCCCGGCGGCACGGCCGATTGCTGCACCAGCACCGGCACGCCGGCTGCCTTCCCCGGCGGAAAAAACCACCGGCGGAGATTGGGAAGAATTCTAGGCAACCTTCACGCGATCCGCTGTGGAATCAGTTTTCTGCTGCTGCACCTGATGGGTCAGGCCGACGCTACGTCAGGACGCAGTGACTTCTTCCATGTACACCAGTTCCCAAATGTGTCCGTCAAGATCCTGAAAGGAATGGGCGTACATGAATCCATGGTCTTGCGGATCGCTGAAGGTGGTACCTCCGGCGGCAACCGCCTTGCGCACCATGTCATCGAGGGCCGGGCGGCTTTCCGCTGACAGGCAGATCAGCACCTCGGTACTCTTTCTGGCGTCGCAGATCTCCTTCGGCGTAAAGGTCTTGAATTTCGCTTCGGTAAGCAGCATTACGAAGATATCGTCGCTCACGATCATGCAGGTGGCAGTGTCGTCCGTGAATTGGGGATTGAAGGTGAAGCCGAGGCTGGTAAAGAATGCGACGGAAGCGTTCAAATCCCTGACAGGCAGGTTGACGAAGATTTTTCTGGCCATGCGTATTCCTTGAAGAGGGGTTTCTCAAGCCTTGATATGGGCGCCATAATCTCATGTATAGGCCATTCCGGTTCGTTTCGCGCATGGTTTTAATGTCTCGATGAATAAGCCGAAGATCGCCGTTCAGCCGTTCGGACTACCTCGCGGCGTATCTACCGCAAAAACAACCTGAACAACTCCGCAAGCGAACTTACTCCCAGCTTTTCCCTGATGCGCGACCGATGGAACTCCACCGTCTTGATGGTTACGCCCAGGCTCTCCGCGATAGCTTTCGTCTGCCGGCCTTCCAGCACCAGGTCTAGGATTTCGCGTTCCCGTTCCGTCAGGTCCGCCAGGCGCGGGTTGGAAGTGACGGTCAATTTGTCGGCAACCGGCGTGCCGCTGCGCCGCGCCATGTCGTGCTTGAGCGCCGCGAGCACGACCGGGATTAGCCTTGGCGAGTCGATCGGCTTTTCGATGAAGTCGAATGCGCCGTCCTTCATCGCCCGCACAGCCATCGGCACGTCGGCATGGCCGGTGAGAAAGACGACCGGGATATCGAGGCGCCGGCTGCTCAGTTCCTTTTGCAGCGCCAGTCCGCTCATGCCAGGCATGCGGATATCGAGCACGAGGCAGCCGCCGAGTTCGAGCCGGTAGTTCTGCAGGAAAGAGCCGGCCGACGGGAAGGTTTCCACTTTCAACCCGGCGGCGCGGAAAAGCATGCTGAGCGCATCGCGCACGGCGGCGTCGTCATCGACGACGAAGACAGTTTGTTCAAGCTTGGGCATGTCGTGATACCGCCATGTGGGGAAGGGTGAACTGGAATACGGTTTCGTTGGCCGATGTCCTGCAATAAGACAGTTGTCCGGCATGCGCTTCGATGATCGACCGGCAGATGCAAAGGCCGAGCCCGAGTCCCTGCGACTTCGTGCTGAAGAAGGGCGTGTAGAGGCGCGCTTCATCTTCTTCCGCAATGCCGGGCCCATTGTCTTTCACGCATACCGTGATCGACCTGCCCGGCTCGATGGTGGTGCCGACCGATACCTTCCGCGCTGTCGGGCCTGCCTGCTGTACCGCGTCGATCGCATTGCGCAGAAGGTTCACGACGACCTGCTCGATCAGGGTGCGGTCGAACATCATTTCCTGAGCGTAGTCCGCGAGATCCATCTCGAAGGCAATCATGGAATTCTGCAATTCGATTTCCAGCGATTGCACCGCTTGTACGATGATGTCGTTGATGTTGCAGCTCTCGGGACTGGGTGCGCGGCGGCTGAGGAAACTGCGGGTGCGGTCGACGATGTGACTGGCCCGGATGGCCTGGACCCGGCACTTTTCCAGGGCGGTAATCACCTCGTCGATTTCCGGTTCGCTTTTCGATAGCAGCATGATGGACGCATTGTTGTAGGCGGCGATCGCCATCAGGGGCTGGTTGATTTCGTGTCCGAGCATGGACGCGATTTCCGTCAGTACCGATGAACGTGCAGTGTTGTGCACCATTTCCTGGTGCTGCCGTTTCAGCGCCTGCGCCTGTTTCTGTTCGGTGATATCCATGAAGATGCGCAGCGTCACAGGCTCGTTGCCGACCCAACGGATGGGCGTGGACTGGATCAGGTACCAGTGGCCGCTCTGCTCGTCCCTTGCTTCCTGGTAGACGAACTGGGCCGCAGTGCCGGTGGAAACGTTTCGCTGCTGACCGGCATCAATGAAGGTAAGCCGGGATTCGAAGGCCGCGAGGGTTTGTGCATTCACCTCTGGCGCAACCATTTCGGCGCAGTACTGATTGGCGTACAGCACGTCGCCATCCGCGCGATTGGCGACATAAATCCCCGCCGACAGCCCGTTCAGTACATGAAGAAATCGCGCATCCGCCTGGGCCAGCGCTTCCCGCAGGCGATGCAGCAAGGTCACGAAGATGACGAATGTGGCCGCCAGTAAAAAGCCTTCCCAGTAATAAAACATCTCTTGGGAATACATGTGATCGGGGCTGAAGCTGATTCCCCAGCATGCGACTGCCGCCGCCGATACCGACAGGCCGGAAACCATGCCGCCGGACCATGTGGCAAGCGCGATCGGCAACATGTAAAGAATGGCAAGACGTATCTCATAACCGGTCCGGTAGTCGAGCACCGCAATAAGCGCGACGAGAGCAAATGCGACGAGCGCGCCATGCACCTTGTTGCCGACCGCCCAATGCCAGAGCAGATTTGCCGGAATAAACGCCCGGCTGCGTGCTTGCGAAATATCCATTGCGCTTTCCGTTTCATGCTGCAAGGCCGTTGACGTTTCAACATCTGCATTGGCCATCCTGCCCGGATGCGGAGAGAAGCATTTCACCGGGCGCAGCGCAATCGTACTCAATTCGGGTCCGCTTCGTGCCGTATCCGTAACCGATTCGTAATACTACGTAGCCCGAAACTAGGGGTAACCCTAGTAGGGATTAGGTGATGGGCTCCTATACTGCGACGCTGAATCAGGCCCTGTGCAAAATCAATCGATCGCGCATGAAAAGGGACGTGAAATCGGTGCGGATACCCGGGCGGGCCGGCCGATGTCGCAAACTCAGGAGACGCGGATGCACCTGCTTTTACAATTGTCGAAATGGATCGACGTGCTTGGCGACCGCTTCGGCCGGCTCGCCAACGTGGCGATCCTCCTGTCGTGCGCCATCAGCGCAACCAACGCGCTTGCCAGGTATGGTTTCAACCTCAGCAGCAATGCGCTGCTTGAAGTGCAGTGGTATCTGTTCGGCGCCGCCGTCATGCTCGGTGCTTCGTACACTTTGCAGAAGAACGAGCATGTGCGGGTGGACCTGGTCTACGGGCACGTCTCGCCGCGCGTACAGCGCTGGATCGATATCTTCGGCATCGTTTTTTTCCTGCTTCCTGCCTGCCTGCTGTTTGCCTGGCTTTCCTGGACCACCCTGTTCCTGCCATCCTGGCGGGTGATGGAGCAGTCCGGCAATGCGGGCGGGCTGGCCCGTTATCCGATCAAGTTCCTCGTCCCCGCCGGTCTCCTGCTGCTTGCCCTGCAAGGCGTCTCCGAACTCATCAAGCGCATTGCCGCACTCAAAGGCATCGCGCAGCTCGATTCCAAGTATGAAAGGCCGGTTCAATGATCCCCTTGGAGTATATGCCCCCGCTCATGTTCGGCGGCCTGATCGTGTTCATGCTGATCGGCTTCCCGGTTGCATTTTCGCTGATGGCGCTCGGGCTGTTCTTTGGCCTGATTTCCATTGAACTCGGCTTCTTCGGCTCGCAGTTCCTGCAGGCGGTGCCACAACGGATTTTCGGCGTGCTGTCGAATGACCTGCTGCTTGCGATCCCTTTCTTCACCTTCATGGGCACCGTTCTTGAAAAATGCGGCCTGGCGGAAGAAATGCTCGATTCGATGGGGCAGCTGTTCGGCACCGTGCGCGGCGGCCTGGGCTATTCCGTCATTATCGTCGGCTTCATCCTCGGCGCCATCACCGGCACGGTGGCGGCCCAGGTGATCACGATGGCGATGATTTCGCTGCCGGTGATGATGCGCTACGGGTATAACGTGCGTTATACGACCGGCGTCCTCGCCGCATCGGGCACGATTACCCAGCTCGTTCCGCCGTCGCTGGTGCTGGTGGTGCTTGCCGACCAGTTGAAGACTTCCACCTCCAGCGCCGATGTAGGCAGCATGTACCTGGGCGCATGGGGGCCGTCGCTGGTGCAGATCGGCCTGTTCGTGCTCTATACCTTCATCCTGTCACGCATCAAGCCGGACTGGATGCCCGGCATCCCGAAGGAAGCGCGCACGCTCGATGGCTGGCCACTGGTGCGCAAATGCCTGCAGGGGATCGTGCCGTCCGCCGTGCTGATTTTCATGGTGCTGGGTACGATGATGATGGGTATCGCCACGCCGACCGAAAGCGGCGCGATGGGTGCGCTCGGCGCGGTGGTGCTCGCCGTCATCCGCAGCAAGGAATTCACCAAGCGCGACCGGCTGTTCTTCCGCATCGGGATGCTCGGGCTTGGCGCCGCCATCCTGCTGGGGATTTTCTTTTACAGCACGCATGTCGGCATCGACGACAAGGCGAAACCTTTCCTGCAGGCGTCGCTGGCTGCGGTGTACATCGCGCTCATCTGGCTCGCCGCGCGCGCCAGCCACATCAGGGACTTGCGCAACCTGATCGTGCAAGGCTATCAGTCGACCATGCGGCTTACCTCGATGGTGGTGTACATCCTCATCGGATCGTCCTGCTTCACGGTGGTGTTCCTTGGCGTGGACGGCGGCATCTGGGTCGAGCACCTATTCACCAGCCTGCCCGGCGGATGGATCGGTTTCATGATCGTCGTGAATCTGTTCGTCTTCTTCCTTGCGTTCTTCCTCGACTTCTTTGAAATCGCGTTCATCGTCGTGCCTATCCTCGCGCCGGTTGCCGAAAAGATTCTTTCCCCGGTCATGCTACCCTATATGGGAACCCCGGAAGCGGCATCGGTCGCGGCGCTGGTCTGGTTCGGCGTCACCCTCTGTGTGAACATGCAGACCTCCTTCATGCATCCACCTTTCGGATTTGCGCTGTTTTACCTGCGCGGCGTGGCGCCGAAGGAAGTCAAGAGCTCCGATATCTATTGGGGCGCGGTGCCCTGGGTGGTGCTGCAAATGCTCATGGTGGCGCTCGTCGTGTCCTTCCCGATGATGGTCGCCGGATTGCTTGATAAAGGAAGCGCCGTCTTGCCGACCGATCCGAAAGTCATGGAGCAATTGTTCAACGAGGGGGCCGCGCCGTCGTACGGGACGGAGAAGAACGACGAGTCCCTGTTTGCCGTGCCGCCCCCGGATCCGGCCAAATAACCGGGCGGGAGAAGGAGAGGGCGAGTTCCGTAAGGGGGATTACTGCGGCTCAGGGCCGCACAAGCGCACAATCCTGCCGGTATTCGATGCAACGCATCCCGCCGGCGGTTTGATTGCGCAGCCGCGGATGCCTTATGGATTGCCGGGCGGATTGCACCGCAAATTTGTTGCTGCCTGGTGCGCTGCATCACGCCAGAACTGCGAACTGATGTCTTTCCATAATGCCTAACGTCTGACTAGACCAAGGGCAAGATATGGAAAAACACGAGATTACGGTTCAGGACCTGGAGCGGCTCGCGGAAGCAATGGCGCAGCGCATTACCGATCTTGAATGCCCGGAATGCTGCGATTGCGGTCCGGTGTACCAATACATGGAGTTGAGCGTAGCGCTCTACCGGGAAGAATGGGAGTGGGCGCTGCTGGCGCATACGCTGCACTTTCGCAGGAAGACGAAAGCATCCCCGAAAGCATGATGTCGCCGCCCGGCTCCGCCGGAGGCGCGCACCCGTGCCGGCGTCAGGGCCCCGCCTGTCCCTGGAAGCGTTTGTATCTGTCCAGCACCATCGGCACGTACTTGATAGTCTCGGAATAGGGCGGCACCCTGCGTCCGTGCCGGATCACCGCATTTTCTCCGGCGTTATAGGCCGCCACCGCAAGCTGCACGTCGCCGCCGAACATTCCTAGCAGATCGCGCAGGTAGCGTGCGCCGACGTCGACATTCTGCTCCGGGGAATACAGATCGAACCGCCCATAGCGAGCGGCGGTGGCCGGCATCACCTGCATCAGCCCAACCGCGCCCTTGGGTGACAGGGCACGGGAATTGAATCCGGATTCGACTTCGATGATCGCCTTGAGTAGTGCCGGCTGGAGGCCATGGGCCGTGGCGACGCGCTGCACCAGCGGGTCCAGGGCCGTGCGGCGGGCGGTGAGCTGGGGGAGCGAAACCGGCCCGGTTCCGGCGCGCGGCCACAGCCGGTTGCCGTCGAAGCGGGCGAAGACCTGCGATGTCTTGTTGATCGGCCGATCGGAATAGGTTGGAACCTGGCCATCGTACGACCGGTAAATCTTGAGGTCTTCGGCATGTGTGGTCGCCATGCTGCATAGCGCGATACCGAATAAGACTTGCCGCATGGTCGCGGCGCCGCTTTTGTGCGCGGCACTCCTTCTAATGGAGTTCATTGCATTCTCCCTGACTACCGGTACGATACTTCGGCACCAGAGTTTCCTGCAAGCATTAATTTGACCGTTGCGAGGTTCCGGGAACCACCGCAACGGTCTTGGGAGGATGCCGGCGCTTACTTTTTCAGGAAGGCATCCAATGCCGACCTGCCGATCGCCGGATCGTCGGTGAAGAATCCGTCGACCCCGGCTTCCAGGAAGGCGGTGATCTCCGCCGCCATGTCGCCGCGCTGCGACGGCGATGCCGGGTCACCCTTGCGCAGGTTTGCCGGGAGGAAGGGGTTTTCCGGCCTGAACGTGTACGGATGCACCAGCAGCTTGGCGGCATGTGCGTCGCGTACCAGCGCGGTGGGCGCGGCCAGGTTGTTGGCGCGGTCACGCGGAATGACCATTTCCTTGGATGGACCGATGCCATCGGCATAGGTCGCGACTTCCAGCAGCCCGGCGGGCGTGGCGATATCGGCATAGGTGCGGCTGTCGCCGGACAGGCGGAAGTCCTCCGGCTTGCCGGAACCCGACAGCAACTGGACGATCGGCAGGCCGGTCATGGCGCGGATTTCCTTCAGATTGGCCACCTCGAACGACTGGATGAACACTGGCGCTTTCCGGCCGCGATAGCCATTGGCATGCAGGGTATCGACCAGGCGCTTTTCGAGCGGCAGGTTGATCGACTTGAAGTAGCTCGGGTGCTTGGTTTCCGGGTAAATGCCGATGGTGCGTCCTGTTTCCAGGGATTTGCTCTGCGCGAGGTCGATGACTTCCTGCAGCGTCGGAATCCGGAACTGGCCGTCGTACTGGGTGTTGGCGGGACGGTTGCGCGGGATGCGTTCCTTTGCCTTCAGCGTCTTGAGTTCGGCCAGCGTGAAGTCTTCGGTGAACCAGCCGGTGATCGCGACGTTATCGATCAGCTTGGTGGTCTTGCGGCCGGCGAATTCCGGCCGGTCCGCGACATCGGTCGTGCCGGAGATTTCATTCTCATGCCGGGCGACAAGCACGCCGTCCCTGGTAATGACCAGATCCGGCTCGATGACGTCCGCGCCGTCCTCGATCGCCTTGGCATAGGCCTCGATGGTATGTTCCGGCCGCAATGCGCTCGCGCCGCGATGCGCCAGTACCAGCTTGGCAGGAAGGCGGTCTTTTGCATGTGCCTTAGTGTGTTTGGCCGGATGAGCATCCTTATGGCCTGCATCGGCGCTTTGTGCCGTCAATGGAAACAGGCTGAAAGCGCCTGCCGTCAAAACGATGTTCAAGAGCAACTTCATGATGTCGTCCCATGGCTAAGAAGGAGTCACATTATTGATAACCATTGTTACGCCGCGATGTCATCAGCGCGGGATGTTGATGTATCGGCGCAAGTGCGGCCGCATGAATGTTGCACTAAGGAATTATCATTTAGTCATCTTATTTCGAATGCCATGTCGCCCGAGTACAATACCGGTTCTTCAACAACCGGAACTGACGGGATAACCGTGTCGTTCTACCTCGGTGGATATATTAATTATCCTGGGTCTCATTCTTCTCAACGGCGTTTTCGCCATGTCCGAACTGGCCATCGTTTCCTCCAAACGCATGCGGCTGGAAAAACTCTCAGAAAACGGCAGCCGCGGCGCACGTGCCGCCCTGCAGCTCGCGGACAGCCCGAGCCGGTTTCTCTCCACGGTCCAGGTGGGTATCACCCTGATCGGCATTTTCAACGGCGCCTTCGGTGAAGCTTCGCTGGTGGAACGGCTGACACCGAACATCGCGACTGTTGCCGTGATTGCCGACTATGCGCGTGAAATCGCGCTCGCCATCGTTGTCATCGGCATCACGTTCGCATCGATCATCCTCGGCGAACTGGTACCCAAGCGCATCGCGATGCAATACCCGGAAACGGTCGCCACGCTGATCTCCGTGCCGATGCAATGGCTGTCCCGCGTCATGGGGCCGTTCGTCAAGATCCTGTCGGTCGCTACGGAATTCATCATGCGTCTGCTGGGATTGCACAAAACGACGGATAGCGCGGTGACGGAAGAGGACATCACCGGCATGCTGAGAGAGGGGACCGACGCCGGCCTGTTCGAAAAGACCGAGCACGACATCGTGACCCGGGCCCTGCGGCTCGACGACCAGCGTCTGGCCGCGTTGATGACGCCGCGCACCGATCTCGAATTCATTGATCTCAACGACACTGTCGAGAAGAATCTCGCCAGGATCGCCGATAGTCCCTACAGCCGCTTTCCGGTGTGCGACGGCGACCGTTCGCAGGTCATCGGCATCGTCCACGCCGGCGATCTGTTCGAACAATCGATCCGCAGCAAATCCCTGTCCAATATCGATATCGCCGCGGTCACCAAGCCACCGTTGTATGTGCCCGAATCCCTCAGCGGCATGCAGCTCCTGGAGGCACTGAAGAAGAACCGCGCCGAACTGGCACTGGTGGTCGATGAATACGGCGAGATCGAGGGCATGGTCACATTAAGCGACGTGATGGGCGCGCTGGTGGGCGACGTCTCCGTTATCGATGAGCAGCAGGAAGCCGACGCGGTACAGCGGGACGATGGAAGCTGGCTGATCGATGGCGGCGTCTCCTTCGACCGGTTCCGCGAGCTGCTGCAGACCGAGGCCCGGTTTCCGGAAGAATCCTCCGGTACCTACCACACGCTCGCCGGCTTCGTGCTCACCCAGTTCGGCCGTATCCCGAACACCGCCGAACATTTCGAATGGGATGGCTACCGCTTCGAGGTGGTCGACATGGATCGCAACCGCATCGATCGCCTGCTGGTGTCGAAGATTGAATCGGCCGATCTTTCCGAAACGCCGGCAGAATAAGGCCGGCCGGGCTTCAGGTGGCCGGCTATCGGGTGCCTGAAACGCCATATGGCCGGACCGGGATAAGCAGCCCGGCGTGCCGTTCGGAATCATCCATGTATTTGCGTATGCTGTTTCACAGCGAAATCACGTGCCTGAAGTTCCTCATAACGCTTGAAAACCATCAAGCAAAGAGGCCTTGCAATCAAAGTGCGGCACTCTACACTCCAATGTCCCTCTATCTTCAGCAAGGAGCAGTACATGGACATGGATTTCAGTGCGTACCAACGCGGGGACTTTCCGGTGGATCAACCGATGGAAGCGCTCAAGACCGATCACCGCTTCGTCAGGGAATTATTCGAGCGGTATTTTCAGGCGCAGGATGCGGATGAAAAGAAAGGGTTGGGCCGGCACGTTTTGTTGCTGCTGGACATGCACGCGGCGATCGAGGAACGGGTCTTCTATCCTCGAGTGCGCGAGGCTGACCCGTCGCTCATCGACCGGTGCGAACAGGAGCATGATCAGGCCACCCGGCTGATCGAAACCTTGCGATTGATGGATGACGACGATCCGCTCGCGCCGCAACTTTATCGTCAGCTGGCAGACGCAATCCTTGCGCACATCGAATCGGAGGAGCAGGAACTGTTTCCCAAGGTGGCACAGGCAAACATGGACCTGACCGCGATCGGAAATGAAATGCAGACGCTGGAAATCACGCTGATCGCCGATCGCATGCAAAAGCCGGTCGCACCCGGTTTGCGGGTCTAAGTCAGCAAGCGAAGCGAATAAGCAGGAGCAGGTATCGTTTCGCGACGACGCAGTCAGTTGTTGCCGCCGCTATTGCCCCCATTGCCGCCATCATTGTCACGACGATCCTGCTTCCTTCGTTCGACGCAGTCCCATCCGATTTCACGCCGGATCTGCTCGGGGTCGTGCAATGGCGAGCGTGCATCATTGCGGCGTTCGTTCTGTCGCCGTTCCATGTACTCCCGCACCTTTTCCTTGCCGCTGGTGGGTTCGCTCATCGGTGCCATGCCTGCTTCGGAAGGATGGACTACAGGTTACGAACTCCTGTCCGGCATCGCTTGATGCGGCACAAGGGGATGAGAATAAAAAGTTCAGTTCTTCCAGGCAAGAAAACGCCGGCATGGATAGCCGGCGTTTTCTTGCTGCATGTCATCATCAGGCCGGAAGACCAGGGCCGCGACACTATGCTGCGATCGCAACATCCTCCTTCGGCGCCGTCGTGCGGATCAGGTGATCGAATGCGCTCAGCGCTGCTTTCGATCCTTCGCCCATCGCGATCACGATCTGCTTGTACGGCACCGTCGTCGCATCGCCTGCCGCGAACACGCCCGGCACCGAGGTCTGGCCGCGCGCATCAACTTCGATTTCACCGCGATTGCTCAGTGCCACCGTTCCCTTGAGCCAGTCGGTGTTCGGCAGCAAGCCGATCTGGACGAAGATGCCTTCCAGTTCGATGTGGCGCGATTCGCCGCTCTTGCGGTCGGTGTAGCGCAATCCGTTAACCTTCGCGCCGTCGCCGGTCACCTCGGTGGTCTGCGCTTGCGTAATGACCGTGACGTTCGGCAGGCTGTGCAGCTTGCGCTGCAGTACCGCGTCCGCACGCAGCTGGCTGTCGAATTCCAGCAGCGTGACATGGGCGACGATGCCCGCCAAGTCGATGGCCGCTTCCACGCCGGAATTGCCGCCGCCGATCACCGCGACACGCTTGCCCTTGAACAGCGGACCGTCACAGTGCGGGCAATAGGCAACCCCGCGATTGCGGTATTGATCTTCGCCCGGCACGTTCATCTGCCGCCAGCGTGCGCCGGTGGCCAGCACGACGGTTTTCGCCCTGACGCTGGCGCCGCTCGCCAGTTTGACTTCAATGACGTCACCCGGCACCAATGCGGTTGCGCGCTGCAGGTTCATGATGTCGACGTCGTATTCCTTCACATGCTGCTCCAGCGCGACCGCCAGCTTCGGTCCTTCGGTCTCCTTGACGGAAATGAAGTTTTCGATGCCCATGGTATCCAGCACCTGGCCCCCGAAGCGTTCCGCCACCACGCCGGTGCGGATGCCCTTGCGGGCGGAATAGATTGCTGCCGAGGCGCCGGCAGGACCGCCGCCGACGACCAGCATGTCGAATACGTCTTTCTTCGCGATCTTCGCGGCGTCGCGCTGCGCGGCGCCGGTATCGAGCTTGGCGAGGATCTCTTCCAGGCCCATGCGGCCCTGGCCGAAATTCTGGCCGTTCAGGAAGATCGTCGGCACCGACATGATCTGGCGCTCGTTCACTTCATCCTGAAACAGCGCGCCGTCGATCATGACATGGCGCACGTTCGGATTGACCACGGCCATCAGGTTCAATGCCTGCACCACGTCCGGGCAGTTCTGGCAGGAGAGCGATATGTAAGTCTCGAAAAGGAATTCGCCTTCGAGGTTGCGGATCTGGTCGAGCACATCGGCTTCCACTTTCGGCGGATGGCCGCCGGCTTGCAGAAGCGCGAGCACCAGCGATGTGAATTCATGGCCCATCGGAATGCCGGCGAAACGGATGCCCATGTTGCTGCCGACCCGGTTGACCGAGAAGGAAGGCGTGCGTTCGCCATCGCCGCGCCGTTCGGTCAGCGTGATGCGGGGCGAGAGTTCGGTGATTTCTTTCAGCAGCGCGAGCATCTCGCGGGATTTATCGCCGTCATCGAGCGATGCGGTGAGCTCGACGGGCTGGGTAACTTTTTCGAGATAGGCTTTGAGTTGATTCTTCAGGTTTGCATCCAGCATGGCAATCTCGCTTTCGTGTTGGTTGATACGCTATTTCAGGGTGTGCAGTGCCACTGCCGGATCAGCATGGAGCTGCGGCCGATTTTGCTGATCGGGGAGTGGTACTGATTAAATGAACAACTTGCCGGCTCCTTCCCCCTTTTCAGGGGGAAGATTGGGATGGGGCGGCCCGCGTAGGGTGTGAAGGTTGAACAACTGCATGCAATTGCTCGACCTCACTACCCCCACCCTAACCCTCCCCCTGCGAGGGGGAGGGAACCGTGAGGCGGTGTTGAAAACTTGGACGTCCTGCCGCTACGCCGCTGTAATACTTAGATCTTGCCCACCAGCTCCAGCGATGGAGCCAGCGTTTCTGCGCCTGGAGTCCACTTGGCCGGGCAGACTTCGCCCGGGTGCGACGCGACGTATTGCGCTGCCTGCACCTTGCGCAGCAGTTCCGAGGCGTCGCGGCCGATGCCGTTGTCATGGATTTCGCACAGCTTGATCTGGCCTTCCGGATTGATGACGAACGTGCCGCGCAGTGCCATGCCTTCTTCTTCGATCATCACGTCGAAATTGCGGGTGATCGTGCCGGTCGGATCGCCGATCATCGGATACTGGAGCTTGCCGATGGTTTCGGATGTGTCGTGCCATGCCTTGTGGGTGAAGTGGCTGTCAGTCGACACACCGTAGATTTCAACGCCGAGCTCCTGGAATTTCGCATAGTTGTCGGCGAGGTCGCCCAGCTCGGTGGGGCAGACGAAAGTAAAGTCGGCAGGGTAGAAAAACACCACGGACCATTTGCCTTTCAGATCGGCATCCGTCACCGGCACGAATTTGCCGTTGTGATATGCGGTGGCGGTGAAAGGTTTGACTTGGGTATTGATCAGGGACATAGATACTCTCTCGTCTTGGTTGATGAAAATGGATAGATGAATGATAGCAGCGATCTATGAACTATAGAAATTAATAGTATTTATAGATGGCATAGCGACTTTATATTCGCAATTGCGAACCAAGCCGGGAACGAGCCGGACGTTCCGACTCAAGTCGAGATATGAGAGTCGATACGATGTCCGGTTCCTCTGCGAGTTCCGGTTCGTCGAAAAAGCGAATTCATTATCGGATTCCGCCTTGGCGGCATGCGAAATCCGGGGCCAAATGATAGCAAAATGTTCAACATTAGTCGTCAGCACTGATATCCATCAACATCAGAGGGGCAAAACTTAGTACAACCTAACTTGAACTGCGCCGTGTCGACGTCAGTACTTATTGCCGCGCGACAACGGCGTATTTCCATTTGCCATTCATCTTCGCTTCGATCCCTCTTCCTGGAGAAAAACATGTCCCACTTCAAACGATTTATTGCGTCCTTCCTGATCGTATGCCTGACCAGCATCACCCTGCCGATGCAGGCTTTCGCGGCGATTGTCTCGACCGAAGAGGCGACCGGCACGATCACGGCGGGTACGACAGCCGAGCGCGAGCGCATCACCGGCTTCCTGGCGCGGGACGACATACGCAAATCGCTTGAAGCACAGGGCGTGGATCCGCAGGCTGCGATCGACCGCGTCGGCACGCTGTCCGACGAGGAAGTACAGCAACTGGCCGGCCGCATCGACCAGATGCCCGCCGGCGGCGATGTCCTCGGCGTTCTGTTCACCGTCTTCATCATCCTGCTGGTGACCGACATCCTCGGCTTCACGAAAATCTTCCCGTTCACCCGCTCGGTTCGATGATCCGCAACGCGCCACGACGAAAGGCGGCCTCGACTGTGGCCGCCCTTGTCTGCGGCGTTGCCTTGCTGGCAGGCTGCGCAACGCCGCAGATGGCGTCGCTGCAGCAGCGCTGGCCTGATGCGCTGCCGGCATCGGCCCTGATTGCAGGCGTTCCGTTCTATCCGCAGGAGGATTACCACTGCGGACCCGCCGCGCTGGCCATGGCGGCCGGCGCCGCCGGCGCGCGCCTGCAGCCGGAGCAACTCGCCGACCAGGTCTACGTGCCGGGACGCCAAGGCTCGCTCCAGGTAGAAATGTTTGCCGCCGGACGGCGCCATGGCCTGCTGCCGTACAGGCTTCAACCCAACATCGAAACGCTGCTGCAGGAAATCGCGGCCGGCAATCCGGTGATCGTCCTGCAGAATCTCTCCTTCTCGTTTGCACCCGTATGGCACTACGCCGTCGTGATCGGATTCGACCGCGACACCAATATCCTGCAGCTCCATTCCGGTCGTACCGAGAAGCTGGAGATGTCGCTGTACACCTTTGAACGCACCTGGGCGCGGGCCGACAAATGGGCCATGCTGCTCCTGCCGCCCACCCGTCTGCCGGCAAGCGCCGAGCCGGATGCCTATGCGGCATCGGCGGCGACCCTGGAGCGCATCGCGCCCGCCGCTGCAGGAACGGCCTATGCCACCGGCCTGGAAAGATGGCCTTCGCATCGGACCCTGTGGCTGGGGGCAGGCAATACCGCCTACGGTCAAGGCCAGCTTGATGCGGCCATCCTGGCGTACCAGAAGCTGGCAAACCTGCATCCCGAATTCGCCGATGCATGGAACAACCTTGCGCAGGCCTTGCTGGATAAGGGGAAGGTGAATGAAGCGGCGACGGCCATCAGCCGGGCGGTCGCGCTCGGCGGCACGAGGCTCCCGCGCTACCTGGAGCTGCAAAAGCAAATCCAGGCGAAGCTATAAGAGCCTGCGCAACCGGTTGCGACGACCCTAACCTGGATATTTAACCAGAGCGGCCTTTAACTTGACTGGAAGGCGTATGTTTAATCGGCGTGCGGCTTGCTACAGTCAGATCCAATTGTACCGCTGGCCTACGCGGGTGCTGGCGTGCGATTTGCGGCCATTTTGCGTTTCCGCTTCGCGCCAATAGACCAGCTATTGGCTTGTCACGGAATCGCAAACTGCCTCGCCACTCGCGCGCCATCATTCCGCGTCCTGATGAAAAATCCAGGCTAGACGATGCGGTTGAACCAGAGCATGGACAGCGCTGCGGCGAGGGTTGCCAGCACGGCGCCGGCCAGCGCGAACAGCGCGGTGATTTCGGTTTCCTTCTTCTCGAACACGAGCTTCGTGCTGAGCGATTCGTAGACATCCTTCAAATCGTCGGCGGTGCCGGCATAGAAGTAGGACGCATGAGTCATGTTGGACACTTTCTTCAGCGTTTCCTCGTCCAGCCTCACCCGCATCGACCAGCCCTCGAAGCCGATGGTTTCACCCGCCACCGTGCCGACACCGACGGTGTAGATGCGCACACCGCGGTCAGCGGCCATGCGGGCGGCATCCATCGTATCGACGCCGGTAGTCGGCTGCCCGTCAGTCAGCAGGATGACCGCCGACGAAGTGTTCGAACCCGGCGGCACCGGTTTGAAATCTTTCTTTTCCGCCTCGCCCGCCTTGTCTATTGAGCGGCTGCGCAGTTCCTTCTGATCCGCGCCTTCCAGGTTGATGCCGGCATCCGGGAAAAGGGCGGCCAGCGACAGCACGATGCCGTTACCGATGGCGGTGCCGCGCTGCAGCTGGAAGCGCTCGATCGCGTTGACGAGGTCGTCGCGGGCCAGCGTCGGCGCCTGCACGACCGCGGCGGTGCCGGCGAAGGCGACGATGCCGACCTTGACGTGCGACGGCAACTCCTTCAGGAAGGCCTTGGCCGCATTCTGCGCCGCGACCATGCGGTTCGGCTTCACATCGGTGGCCCGCATGCTGCCGGACACGTCGATCGCCAGAATGATCGTCTGCTGCTGCGAGGGAAGCGTCATCACCGCCGTCGGCCGGGTGCCGGCGAACAGCATCGCGCCGATGCCCAGCAGGAACAGCGCAGGCGGTACATGACGTTTCCATGTCTGCTTCGCGCCGATCGCCTGTTTGACCAGACCGAGGCTGGCGTACTTCACCTGCATCTTCTTTTTGCGCTTCAGCATCAGGACATAAATGCCGACCAGCATCGGCAGCAGAAGCAACAACCATGACATTTCAGGCCAGAGGAATTTCATGCCTACGACTCCATCAGCGCCGGGCGCAAGTGTGCAGGAAGTCCGCTGCCCGCGCTGCCGCGCACCCGGCGCTTGCGCAGATCGGTGAAGCGCAGCAAGGCTTCGATCAGATTGTCATCGGTCGACAGTTCCAGCGTATCCACGCCGGCTGCCGCCAGTGTTTGCCGCAGCGTCGTTTCGCGTTCCGCGGCCAGTTCGGACAGGCGCCGGCGAAATCCGGCGTCATGGGTATCGACCAGCAATTGCTCGCCGGTCTCCGCGTCTTCCAGCGTCAGCAGGCCGAGGTCGGGAAGATCTTTCTCCAGCGGATCGGACAGCCGCACCGCGGTCACTTCATGGCGCCGTACCAGCTGGCCCAGCGCCTGTTCCCAACCAGGCGCGCTGATGAAATCCGACACGACGAACATGGTCGAGCGCCGCTGCACCATGCCGCCGCCCGCATGCAGCAGATCCAGCAGTTTCGTCTCGCCGCCGGCGGTGCCTTCCGGCCGCTCCAGCATCTGCTTGAGAAGATGCAATACATGCCGTCTTCCGCTGCCGGGTGGGATGACCCGTTCAACGCCGCTGCCGTAGAGAATCGCGCCGACGCGGTTGCCGTGGCGCGTCAGCAGGCGTGCGAGGATGGCGACGAACTCGGCGGAGACGGCCCGCTTGCGCACGTCGCCGGAACCGAAGTCCACCGACGGACTGAGGTCGAGTAGAAACCAGGCGGTCATCTCGCGGTCCTCGGTGAATTCGCGCACATGGGGTACCTGCAGCCGTGCCGTCACGTTCCAGTCGATATGGCGGACATCGTCGCCATGCTGGTATTCGCGCAGGTCGGCCAGATCCATGCCGGCGCCGCGCATCAGCGTGCGGTAATCGCCCTGCAGCAAACCGTCCAGACGGCGGATCACCGTCCATTCCAGGCGGCGCAGCAGGTGCTCAGGCGTGGACGACAGGTTTGGCATGGAACTCCAGAATTTTTTCAGGCGCCTTTACCTTGGCGAGGATCTGCTCGATCACCTTGTCGGTGCTCACCGATTCCGACAGCGCTTCATAGGTCAGCACCACGCGGTGCCGCAATACATCGGCGGCAAGGTCTTTCACATCGTCGGTCAATGCATATCGCCGTCCGCGCAGGAATGCCAGCGCACGGGCGCCTTCGATCAGGTTGATGGTCGCACGCGGGCTGGCGCCATACTCGATGAAGCGCGCCATGTCCTTCAGGCCGTGCCGTGCCGGTGAGCGGGTCGCCGACACCAGCCGTACCGCATACTGGATAAGCGACGGATCGACATACACTTCGCGGCATTCCGCCTGCAGCGCGTGAAGCTGTTCGGTCGTCGCCACCGAATTGACCGAGATGGACGGACCGGTGACGCGCTCGACGATCACGAATTCCTCCTGGTCGGTCGGGTAATCGACCAGCACCTTCATCATGAAGCGGTCGACCTGCGCTTCGGGCAGCGGATACGTGCCCTCGGTTTCGATCGGGTTTTGCGTCGCCATGACGAGGAAGGGTTCCGGTACGCGATGCGTGTCGCCGGCGATGGTGACCTGCCGCTCCTGCATGACCTCCAGCAATGCGCTTTGCACCTTGGCCGGGGCGCGGTTGATCTCATCCGCCAGCAGCAGGTTGGTGAATACCGGGCCGAGCGACGTGCTGAAGTCGCCGGTGCGCTGGTTGTAGATACGCGTGCCGACGAGGTCCGCCGGCACCAGGTCCGGCGTGAACTGGATACGCTTGAACGAACCGCGGATCGTCTGCGCCAGCGTCTTCACCGTCAGGGTTTTCGCCAGGCCCGGCACGCCTTCGACCAGCAGGTGTCCCTGCGCAAGCATGGCCACCATGACGCGCTCAAGGAAGCGATCCTGGCCGACGACAACCCGCTTCACTTCATACAAGATGCTTTCCATCAATGCCGGTACATCGGCGTTGCCGCCCTGGCCATTCGCGTATTGAGTATCCATTGTTTCCTTTTCAGTGTTCAGAAAGGCGGCATGCCGGCTGCGGCCGCCGCGTTTTCGATTGGTACCGCGAAGCCGATACCGATGAATACCGATTGCTCGGTGGGATTGAGAATGGCAGTGATGATGCCGACCACCTCGCCTTCAGAGGTAACCAGCGGGCCGCCGGAGTTGCCCGGATTGGCTGCCGCATCGAACTGGATCAGGTTTCGCAATTCCTGCTCGCCTTCGGGCGATTTGTAATTCCGCTTGAGGCCCGACACCACGCCCGCCGACAGCGACGGGCCGATGCCGAATGGAAAACCGATGGCGAACACATGGTCGCCCGGCACCAGCTTGTCGGTGGAACGCATGGTGGCGGCGACGAGATCATCCGGCACGGTTTCCGCCTGCAATACGGCAAGATCGTTTTCCGGCTGCGTATTGACGACCGATGCGCCGGTTTCCATGCCGTTGGCGAAGGTGATCTTCAAGCGCTCCGAACCCTGGACGACGTGCAGGTTGGTCAAAATCAACCCCTTGTCGACGATCACGACGCCGGTGCCGACGCCGTTCGGCTCTTCGCCTTTCTCTTTCTTGTTGTAGCCGGTGACGCGCACGACCGACGGCAGGACGGCGGCATAGGCGCGTGTCGCGGGCGAAGGCAACACCGCCGTTTCCAGCGTACGCATGACGGCGAGATCGATATCCTTCTGGGTCAGTTTGTAGGGCAAGGGATTGATGCCCACAAATAGTGCGGCGACCATTGCCGCGCCGAGCGCGCCGCACAGCACAAAGACGGTGCGCGGCCAGCGGGCCAGCAGGGCGCCGATACGCGAACGCGGCTTTCGTGCCGGCGTTTCGATCGACTCCCGAGACGTATCTCTGGATGAATCCGGGGAGGGTTCCTGGATTTCGGCAGACTGTGCTGCGGCCGGTCTGCTGCCACGGCTATAGAGGGCGGTTCGGCGCATGGGGAATGGCGGTGCGGGGTTGTTGGTACAAGGTAGCATTCATAAACACGCTCGTATTGAGGTGTATCAGCCGGTTCTTGAAACTTCGAGTGCAGGGCGTGTTTTTAGCTCCGGAGCGCAGCGCATTTTTTTGTGATGCCATGCACCACACTTTTGCCTTACTCTCCCGCCAACTCCGTGAAGACGTGAATCCGGGGCAGTAGAGTGTCTTCATTATTGCAATGCAAGCAGTTCGCCGATGCGCCTCGCCGGAGGAGCCAGGAACCCGGACACCCTGGCGTTCGCTGCGCATGAATGAAAGGTCTGCTTCGCGGTCCACTTCGAGGCTTATTGTGCGAATTCAATTTTTTGTCACAGCCTCTCCGCCGGCATCGGCTGGCTGAACAGGAAGCCCTGATAAGCATGACAGCCATGATGCGCAAGGAAATCCCGTTGCGCTATCGTCTCCACGCCTTCCGCCATGACGGACAGCCCGAGACTGCGGCCAAGAGCGACGATGGTGCGCGCGATTGCCGCGTCGTTGGGATCGGTGAGCACGTCGCGGACGAAGGATTGATCGATTTTCAATTGGTCGAGGGGCAACCGTTTCAGGTAGGCGAGCGACGAATAGCCGGTGCCGAAATCGTCGAGCGAAAATCCGACGCCTTTCTTTTTCAGCGCTGTCATCTTGACGATGGTTTCCTCGACGTTTTCAAGGAGCAGGCTCTCCGTCAGTTCGAGCTTGAGCTTTTGCGGATTCGCGCCGGTGCGTTCCAGCGCGTCCATCACCTGGTCCACGAAATCCGGATGCCTGAACTGCCGTGCACTGACATTCACCGAGACATCTAAACCGGCAGTTTTTTCCTGCCGCGCCCACGTGGCGAGCTGCGCGCAGGCGGTTTCAATCACCCACTGGCCCAGCCGCACGATCAACCCGGTTTCTTCAGCCAGCGGAATGAATGCGGCTGGCGATACCATGCCGCGCCGCTTATGCTGCCAGCGCACCAGCGCTTCGACGCCGATCGTATGGCCGTTGGCGTCGCTCTGGGTCTGATAATGCAGCACGAATTCGTCGTGAAGCAGACCGTGCCGGAAATCGGCTTCGAGCGCAGCGCGGGCGCTGACGATGGTTTGCATCTGGGGATCGAAGAACCGCAAGGTGTTGCGGCCCGCCGCCTTGGCCTGATACATCGCCAGATCGGCGCGCTTTAACAGTTCATCGATGGTGCTGGAATTGCCGCTGAACAACGTGATGCCGATGCTGGGCGTCGTATTGTGTTCGTGACTGTCGAGCTGGAAGGGATGACTGAAGGCGGCGAGGATGTTTTCAGCGACGGTTTTTGCCTGCGCAACGGAATGCTTGGTATGCGGGCTCAAATCTTCCAGCAGCACAACAAACTCATCGCCGCCCAGGCGTGCAACCGTATTGCTGTCGCGCACGCAGGCTTTCAGGCGCTGAGCCACCTGCTTGAGCAGCATGTCGCCGAAATCATGGCCCAGAGTATCGTTCAGGGTCTTGAAGTTATCGAGATCGATGAACAGCAGTGCGCCGGTATGCCGGTTGCGAGCGACGGTTGCGATGGCATGCTGCAGGCGATCGATCAGCAACAGGCGGTTCGGCAGGCGGGTCAGCGAATCGTAAAAGGCAAGATGCTGGATTTCCCGTTCACTCGCCTTGCGATGCGTGATGTCGGTATTGATTTTGAGTATGGATTGCGGCGTGCCGTTTTCATCCCGGACAAGGGTCCAGTGGCTTTCAACGATCAGTAACCGGCCATCCTTGCTCTGCTGCTCGATTTCGCCGGTCCACTCGCCTTGCACCAGTGTCTTGCCTACGGCCATGAAATAGGTTGATTCGTCTTCGCCAAGCAGCACGTTGATCTGCTGCCCGACCGTTTCTGCCTGCGTCCACCCGTAGAGCCGTTCCGCGCCCTTGTTCCAGAACAGCACACGGTGGGCGGTATCGCAGACCATGATGGCATCCTGGGCCTTGTCGAGCAGCGATGCCTGGTTGCGAATGCGCATATCGGTATCGAGACGTTCCAGTTCGCCGGCGGCGCGTGCGGCGAAAATCTGCAGGGTGGACAGCACCAGGCCGGTATCCCGCAACGGTTGACGATACAGCGCATACACCAGGCCGATCGTGCGCCCGGTGGAATCGTCGAGGCGCTTGCCGGCATAGGCGCGCGCTTTCAGCGAGCCGAGCGGTTCACCCAGTTTTCCCGATTCCGGATACCGTTCATCAAGACGATCCGGAACGATCCAGTGGCGTTGCCTTGCCAGCGTTTCGCACGGCGTGCCGGCAAGCGGATAGTCGAAACCGGCAGCCGGCTCGCCGTCAACCACGCCCGCCACGATGCGGACCGTGAGTGGCTCGCCGGGCAGGATGCGCGCGACGAAGGTCCCGTTTGCACCCAGAGCGTCGGCCATGTTGGCGGCAAGCTGCTGGAAGAACGAGGTGTCGGTGCTTGCTGAAACGCCTGCTGCCACCTTCAGCATCGCAGTCTGGGTTCGCTGCCTTTCCGCTTCGGCCCGCAATGCACCAATGCCGTACGCCAGGTTATCTGCCAGCTCCTGCAGTAGTGAAATTTCCTTGTCGGCCACCGGACGGACTTCGCGTGAGTACATGGCGAAAAATCCGAATGTGCGGCCCTTGCTTCGCAAGGGAAGCGATATCACACCTTGGTATCCCCGCCGTTGCGCGGACGACATCCAGAGCGCAAAGCTGGGCTCACGGGAGATGTCCTCAAGGATGACCGGTCGCCCGGTACGGATTGTGCGACCGCCCGGACCCTGTCCGGTGGGGTTGTTCTCGGCCCAGCTGAGCTGAAGTTCGTTCAAATAGGACTTGCCGTCTTCGTCGGGACCGGCGTATGCCATCGGCACGATACTGCATTGCACGTCGTCCTGCGCATATCCCACCCACGCCATCCTGTAACCGCCGATGTCGACTGCCAGCTTGCAAATCTGTACAAGCAGTTCCTCTTCCTTTTCGGCCTTGATGAGTGCCTGGGCGCACCGACTGAGCATTTGCAGTGACCGGTTGGTATTGGCCAGTTCGAGCATGCGCATCTTGCGCTCCGTGACATCGCGCTGGATGCCGACGAAATGCCGTGCATATCCCGATTCGTCCGTCACGGGAACGATATTGTTTTCCAGCCAGAACTCGCGGCCATCCTTGGTGTAGTTGATGATCTCGACATCGACCGGCAATTTCGCCTCCAGCGCCTTGCGCATCGTCCGTATTTCGGCGCGCGCCGTTTTCGGACCCTGGAGCAGGCGCGGCGACCTGCCGATGATTTCGTCGCGCCGATAACCGGTGCGCCGCTCGAATGCATCGTTCACGAACACGACACGCGGTCCGGGCTCATCCAGGGGTTCGGCCTCGGTGATCATCACCACGTCATCCATGCAGGCGATGCATGCCTCCAGCAGGCGCAGATGTTCCTGCGTTTTCCGTTCGACGGTGATATCCCTTACGGTGCCTGACAACACCAGTTGTCCATCGACATCGATCAGTTCGGCGCGCTCTTGTACATGCCGGATCTCGCCGCCGGGCCGGATGACGCGGTGTTCTATGTCGAGATGGCGAACGCCCTGCAGTACCTGCTGCTGTGCCGTCATCATTTTCGCCCGGTCCTCTGGATGGATCAGCGACATGAGCGCATCGAAGTCCGGCTTGAACAAATCCCGCTCAACCCCGAAGATGCGGTAGGTTTCCTCCGACCAGTACAACACATTGTTTTCCAGTCCGAGTTCCCAGCTTCCGACGCCTGCCACATGCTGGGCATTATTGAGATGCCTGGTCTGGCGCTTGTACGCATCGGCGTGGGCGGTGCGTTCCTCCAGCAGCTGTTCGACATTCAACCGGCGCAGACGAAGTTCGAATTCCTTCATCACATGGTCCGCCAGCAGATGCAGGGCAGCCAGTTGCGCATCTTTCATTTGACGCGGCGTCGTGTCCAGCACGGCGAGCGAACCGATGGCGAAGCCATCGGAAGTAATCAGGGGTACGCCGGCATAAGCCCTGATGCCCGGCTGGTTCGTGACCAGGGGGTTGCCGAGGAAGCGGGGATCGGTGGTGGCATCAGGCACCAGAAGCAGATCCTTGGCATGGATTGTATAGGTGCAAAAGGAGATGGCCCGTTCGGTTTCCCGCACATCCAGCCCGACTGTTGCCTTGAACCACTGCCTTTCCTCATCGATCAGCGTAATGATTGCCATGGGGGTTTCACAAATGCGGGCAGCAAGAGCGGCCAGGCGATCGAATGTTTCTTCCCTGGACGTATCAAGGATCTGAAAAGATTTCAGCGCCTCCAGTCTGGCTTGTTCGTTGCGGATATCGTCGTCCATGTGGCAGCCAAGGTTTTTAGTATGAGCGCGGTAAATAACCAACGTTCAGTTACATCGAATTTTCCATACTGATGATGTACGGATGCTTGCGCGTGCTCATACCTGGAAAGCATGAAGACGATGTGACGCAACTGGTCGGTGCAACGAAAATAACGGGAGGACTCATGTTCAGGGTCGCGCTTCCCGCCGGCAAGACACTATGAAACAAGGCGGTATGAGAAAATCACCGTTTGGCTTGCCGGAATACATCTGGAATCATCCCGGTCGGGCCACGCTTTCAAGTTAGCCAAATATCCAAGAAGCAGAAAGATTTTTCGCATGATTCTTGTCACCGGCGGTGCCGGATTCATCGGCGCCAATTTCATCCTCGACTGGCTTGCGCATAGCGACGAGCCGGTCGTCAACATCGACAAGCTGACTTACTCCGGCAATATCGCCAAGTTGTCGGCTGTGCGCGAGGATGCACGGCACATTTTCATGCAGGCCGATATAGGCGATCAGGAACGCATGCACGCCGTGTTCCATACCTATCGTCCGCGTGCGGTGGTGCATTTCGCCGCCGAAAGCCATGTCGACCGCTCGATCGCGGATCCCGCCGCCTTTATCGCCACCAACGTCTGCGGCACCTTCAGCCTGCTGGAAGCGGCGCGCCGGTATATGGCAAGCCTGACTGGAGAGGAAAAGAACAGTTTCCGTTTCCTGCACGTGTCTACCGACGAAGTGTACGGATCGCTCGATCCGGGCGACCCGCCATTCAATGAAGCCAGCCCGTACGCACCAAACAGTCCGTATGCAGCCTCCAAGGCGGCCAGCGATCACCTGGTTCGCGCCTGGCACCATACCTATGGCCTGCCGATGCTCGCCACCCATTGCACCAACAATTACGGTCCCTATCAGTTTCCGGAAAAACTGATTCCCCTGACCATCGCCAATGCGCTGGCGGACAAGCCGCTGCCGCTGTACGGGGACGGCCATAACGTGCGCGACTGGCTGTATGTCGGCGACCATTGCGCGGCCTTGCGCAGCGTGCTCGCCGGTGGCGTGCCGGGAGCGACGTACCACATCGGTGGCAACAGCGAAAAGACCAATCTCGACGTCGTGAACCTGCTATGCGACCTGCTCGACCGCCTGACGCCGCGCGCCGACGGTCACAGCTACCGCAGGCAGATCGCCTTCGTCGCCGACCGGCCCGGGCATGACCGGCGCTATGCGGTCGATGCGGGCAGGATTGCGCACGAACTCGGCTGGAAGCCCGCTGAAAGTTTCGACACCGGAATCCGGAAGACGGTCGAGTGGTGTCTCGCCCATCCCCAATGGCTTGCTCCTGCCGAGGCGGTGTCGGCGGAAGGTACCGGCGCATGAACATGCAAACCCGACAACGCAAGGGCATCGTTCTCGCCGGCGGCAATGGCACACGGCTTTATCCTGTCACCACATCCGTGTCGAAGCAATTGCTGCCCGTGTACGACAAGCCGATGATCTACTATCCGCTGACCACTTTGATGCTCGCCGGCATACGCGACATCCTGCTCATTTCCACGCCGGAGGATACGCCGCGTTTCCACGCGCTGCTCGGTGACGGCAGCCAGTGGGGGATCAACCTGCAGTACGCGGTGCAACCATCCCCCGGCGGTATTGCACAGGCGTTTCTCATCGGCCGCGGCTATATCGACGTCAGCCCGTCTGCGCTGATTCTCGGCGACAACATCTACTACGGTCATGACCTCGATGCGCAACTGCGGCTGGCGATGTCGCGGCCCGAAGGCGCCACCATCTTCGCCTATCATGTGCAGGACCCGGAACGCTACGGCGTGGTGGAGTTCGATGACGGGCGGCGCGCGATCAGCATCACCGAAAAGCCGGCCTCGCCGAAGTCCAATTACGCCGTGACCGGACTCTATTTCTATGATCATCACGTCTGCGACATCGCTGCCGCCATCCGGCCTTCCGCGCGCGGCGAACTGGAAATCACCGACATCAATCAAACCTACCTGGAGCGCAGCATGCTGAATGTCGAAGTAATGGGGCGCGGCATGGCATGGCTTGATACGGGCACGCATGAATCCCTGCTGGATGCGGCGCGCTTCATCGCCACCATCGAAAAGCGCCAGGGACTGAAGGTCGCCTGTCCGGAAGAGATTGCCTTTCGCAAAGGATATATCGATGCCGCCCGGCTTGAAGCGCTGGCGCAGCCGCTGCTGCAGAACGAGTACGGCCGCTACCTGATGCGCATCCTTACCGAAAGGGTGTTCTGACCATGAAGATATCTCCAACCGCGCTGCGCGAGGTCTTCATCATCGAGCCGGACGTGAAGGTCGACGAACGCGGCATGTTTTTCGAAAGTTTCAATGAGCGCCGTTTCGCCGAACTGACCGGCATCGAAGCGCGATTCGTGCAAGACAACCATTCGCGCTCGCTGCGCAATGTGGTGCGCGGGCTCCATTACCAGATCAGGCATACCCAGGGCAAACTCGTGCGCGTCGTGTCGGGCGAAGTGTTCGATGTGGCCGTCGATATGCGGCGCAGGTCGCCGACGTTCGGCAGCTGGACCGGCGTGGTGCTGTCCGCCGACAATCGCCGCCAGACCTGGATTCCGCCCGGCTTCGCGCATGGCTTTGCGGTGCTCAGCGAAGCGGCCGAAGTGCTGTACAAGACCACCGACTATTTTGCGCCGGAGCATGCCCGCGCTGTCTGCTGGAACGATCCGTCCATCGGCATCAAATGGCCGCTCACCGGTGTGCCGCTGCTATCGGAAAAGGACCGGAACGCGCCGCCGTTGGCCGATGCCGACGTCTTCGAATGAGGATTCTGCTTGCCGGCGCCACCGGACAGGTGGGACACGAGTTGCTGCGCAGCCTGCAAAAGCTCGGCGGTACGGCGACGGAAATCATTGCGCCGGGACGCGATAGGTTCGATCTGTCGGATCCGGCGCAATGCCGTCGCTTCATTCATAACACGAAGCCGGCGCTGATCGTCAATGCCGCCGCCTACACCGATGTCGATCGCGCCGAGAGCGAGTCCGCCATGGCGATGCGCCTCAATGCCGACGCGCCGGCAGTGATGGCGGAAGAGGCCGCGCGCATCGGCGCCGCACTGGTGCATTTCAGCACCGATTATGTGTTTGATGGCAAAGCATCCTTACCGTACCGTGAACAGGATCCTGTCGGTCCGGTGAATGCATACGGACGCACCAAGCTCGCCGGCGAACAGGCGATTGTCGCAGCCGGCATTCCGCACCTGATCCTGCGCACCGGATGGGTGTACGGCATGCGCGGCCGAAACTTTCTTCGGTCGATACTGCATCTTGCACGCACGCAGGACACGCTTCGTGTGGTGGACGACCAGTTCGGTACGCCGACCTGGTGCCGTACCGTTGCCGATATGACTGCGCAACTTCTCGCCATGGCGCAGGCTGCGCCGAATACGGCGCAATGGTGGAAGGAGCATGGTGGCCTGCTGCACATGACCGCAATCGGCAGCACGAGCCGGGCGGACTTTGCACGCCGGATCATCGAGCTCGCGGGTCTGTCCGCGAAAGCGAAAGTGGAGCCGGTATCCACTGCCAGCTATCCGACTGTCGCGACACGGCCACGCTATTCGGTACTGGATACCGGCAAACTGCAAGGATTGTGCATGCCGCCGCGCTGGGACGAAGCATTGCAGCGCTGCATGCAGCAATCCGGCTGAGGCCATTGCATCAGTGCTTTGCGCAATGATTCGTCATTCCCGCGAGGACGGGCATCCGGGGACACGCCGCAGAACGATGACGCTGCTCCGGATTCCGCATCCTTACGAACGACAGACTTCCATTCGACGAGCGTTCATCCTTGAAGCGGGGTGACGCCTAATCCCGCTTCAGCTTCAATAACGCTATCGATGCATCGCTTAATGATGCGTCGAGTTCGAACGCCTGAACAGATAGGTGCCGGCGAGCACCGCACCGGCAGCCATCAGCATCGTACTGGTTGGCAATCCACGGAGCGTGTTCGACGCGAATTCACCAGCGCGTGGCGCGGCGATCTGCATGCGGCGCTTGGTCATCTCCATGCCGAGTTCGCCGAGGCGATCCTTCAGCAGTCGTTCCGCATCCGGCAGCAGGGTGGTTTCCTCATCCGCCACGTGGTGCAGCACATCGCGCATCAACTCCATGAAAGTCTGGTCGTATTCCGCATCGGTTGGTTCCATGCCGCGCAACTTGGTGATAAGCCGGCGCATTTCGTTGTGCTCCGGAACGCTCTTCTCCATCACGGTGCCGTCGGTGTCCGCTGCGCGCATTGCAGGATAGAAAATCTCCTCTTCCAGCTGTGCGTGAATTTCCAATGCCATGCAAGCCGTGTCCACCAATGCCTTCTTGGTGCGCGGACTGGAGCTGATTTCATACTGGTGAAATGTTGCCAGCACGCTGGTGTGGTCCATGCGGATCATGTTGGTGATGCTGGGCGACAGTGAATTCGTAAGCGACCTCATGTTGGTTCTCATGTCGCTTGTCATGTCTGCGGTTCTCATGATGTCTCCATTAACGGGTTGTCGGAATGAACCCGTCATAGAAGCAAGCGATATGCCCAGCGGTTCACAGGCGCATATGCCGCAAATGCAGGCGCATATTGGCGTTTTGTGAGTAGCGCATCATCGTCGTTTGCACATTCAGCATCTGCGCTTGCAATTTATACATGCGCGCAGGGAATCAAGCGTACCTGCTGTAAATATTGCTGATGCGGCATACGCATTTTCATGGGGCGGTGAGAGTACTCCCGCGGGCGCACTTTCCTTCTGCTCTACCGCAAAAACAAGCATTGCAATCACCGCTGAATTTTATGGTCCGCATACCTGAATACAACACCTGTGTATCCATTCCGATAGATTTGATAGCGGTCAACAGTGTCCGTGGCGTATCTCGTTACCGTGAAGACTCTGATGCGCCAACTTGCCGCAGGGGCTCCGGCAAGGCCATCGGGATAAAAACGATTCTTATAGGAACAGGGAGTTCCGCAACATGTTTTTTTTAGGTGAACCTGATGTCGAAAATTAGTCTGACCCAACCCGCAGGACGTGGTCTTGCAACCATGGTTTTCTCAACTTTCCTGGCAGCATGCGGTGGCGGCGGAGGCGGTGCGGATAGCGCGCTTACTCTGACGGGCACCCCGACGCCGGCTGGCCAGCAGACGCAAGGCAATCCCTCGACACCGCAGTCGACATCGCAGCAACCATCTGCCAATTCCGCAACACTGGTGGCGAACGCTCCGACGAATCTCGGACCTCAGGCACGGTTCAATAGTCCTGACGGCATCACCGTCGCGCCAAGCGGCGACATCTACGTGGTCGATGCGGGCAACGGTACGATCCGCAGGATCGCGCCTTCCGGCCGGGTCACCACCGTCGCCGGCTCGCCCGGCGTGACCGGCAGCGCGGACGGCACCGGCAGCGCGGCGTCATTCAACGCACCCGCAGGCATCGCCGCCGACCGCGCCGGCAACCTCTATGTCGCCGACACCGGCAACAACACGATCCGCAAGATCATGCCAGGTGGCGCAACCGTTACCTTCGCCGGTACGCCCGGCGTCGCCGGCAGTGCCGACGGTACCGGCACAACGGCGAGTTTCAACCAGCCGAGCGGCGTCGCGACCGATGCAGCAGGCAATGTCTATGTGGCCGATACACGGAACTATGCGATCCGCAAGATCACGCCGACCGGCACGGTCACCACGGTCGCCGGCATCAAGGGCACACGCGGCACCGGCGACGGCGCCAGCACGGCGTCCTTCCTCGGACCGCGCGCCATCACCACCGATGGCGCAGGCAACCTGTATGTCACCGACACCTTCTTTATTCCGTCCCCCATCCTGAGCCGGGACATGAGCACCGTGCGCAGGGTGTCACCCGATGGCACCGTCACCACACTCGCCGGCCAGCCGACGTCGGGCGGCGGCGTCACCGATACCGATGGCACCGGTGCGCAGGCACGCTTCTACAATGCCTCCGGCATCACCGCCACTCCCGATGGAAGCGTGGTCTATGTCGCGGATACCAGCAACCATAAGATCCGGCGCATGACGGCCGGCGGCCTGGTGGATACCTTGCGGATCACGGTCGCCGACGGTACGGCCGCGCGCTTCACTTATCCGAGGGGCATCGCGCTCGACGGCAACGGCAATCTGTATGTCGCCGATACCGGGAATCATGTTATTCGCCGGATTGCGCCGGACGGCAGCTCGGCGATTGTCGCGGGTCGGGAAGGGGAGCAGGGGAGTAATGATCGGGGCGGGGATAGTCCGTTTTGAGAAGATTGAATGGCAGGGTTTCTTCGGTGATGCAGTGCTTGTTGCTCTCCGAAGAGACTCGCCGGGACTGGTTCCGGCTGGCCATCTGCTGCATGTCATTCACTGGAATGATGGCACTGCCGGTACTCGTCCTGCAAGGGAGAATCCAGGGCGACGGAGTGTCTCAGGTAATGCAGTAACCTGTCATTCCCGCCTGCGCGGGAATGATGCAGGAGGTGGTGTGGCGCCGCAACCGGCCAACCACCCCTTCAAGCCGCCCGCGTATCCATCCTCTTCCCACCTGTCTCCATCGGAATAAACACCGTCAGCACGGTCCCGTGTCCAGGCGCGCTGTCGATCCGGAACTCCCCATGCAATGCATGAACCCGTTCCTCCACTCCAATCAATCCGAACGAGTTGCCGCACTTCCGGCGCTCCGGATAAATGCCGACACCGTTATCCGTAATTTTCATGACCAGTCGGTTACCGTCGCGGTACAGCTCAATCAGCACCCGGTTGGCGTTTGCATGGCGAATCACATTGGTCAACGATTCCTGCAGGATGCGGAACAGCGTCGTGGCGCGCTCGTCGTCCAGTGCATATTCGGTATCGCTCAGCACCAGTTCGCAGGCGATGCCGCTGCGGCGCCGGAACTCGTTGACCTGCCACTCGATGGCGGCGGTGAGGCCAAGGTCGAGTACCGACGGGCGCAGGTTGTTGATGATGGTGCGGATGGTTTTCACCGTGGCGTCCAGCTGGTTCAGCGCGTCGCGCACGCGCTCGTTCAGCCTGGGATGCGACTTGGCCGTGCGTGCATCAAGCATCGACACATCGATACGAAGCGCCAGCAATGTCTGTCCCAATTCATCATGGATCTCGCGCGCGATCCGCTTGCGCTCGTCTTCCTTCACCCTGTCCTGGTGGGCGGTGAGGTCACGCAGCAGTTCCTGCGAGCGCTTCAGCGCTTCCACCGTCTGCTTGCGTTCGCTGATGTCCATCAGTGTGCCGCGCAGGATGTTGCGGTCCTGATGGCCGGGACGCGCAATCGCATGCACCCAGCGTACCGTGCGGTCGGGCCGCACGATCCGGTGCTCGATATTCAATTCCTTGCCGGTCGTGATGGACTTGCGCAAGCCGTCCCGCACCATGCCCCGGTCCTCCGGATGGATGCGGTTGAGGAAGTCGTCATACCCCGGCCGCCGGACGAAGCTGTCGAGGCCGAACAGGCGGTAGGTTTCGGCCGACCAGGTCATCTTTCCGGATTCCGGCTCCAGCACCCAGCTGCCGAGCTGTGCCATGTGCTGCGCTTCCGCGAGACTGGCCTCGCTATCGCGCAGATCCTTCGTCATCTCGCCGGCGAGCTCCACCGCACGCCGGCGCGCCGAGATCAGCGAGTAGTAAATGCTGTACAGCAGCACCGAACCGAGCACGCCTGTCGCCAGCACAATCCACGGCAGATAGCGCTCGAAGCCGCCCATCATCGCAGACTTGCTGGCGGAGAACTCCGCTTCCCACAGGCGCGGACCGACCGTCATCCGCACCCGCTTGACGAATAGGGCGCGCATGTCGCCGTCGCGGACGTGATGGCTGTCGGCGGCATCGCTTTCATACAGCAGCTGCGCCGGATCGGTGATCCCGGCGGCGAGCACCGGCGCGGGATGGCCGACGCCGCCGGCATCGTACAAGCGCAGGTTGATGCTGCGCAGCGTATTGGCGTCCACGGCGCCGCGCAGCAACTGGTTCACATCGTAGCTTGCGCCCACCGATCCGTAGAAAGCGGCCCGCCGCTGTTCGACGGTCCGGATGGGCATGCCGCGGCGGTACAGCGGTATGCGCATCGCCAGTCCGGCGTGCTGGTCGGGGCCGTTGATATTGACCGTGCGTCCGGACGAGATCAGCTGGTCGTTGTCGCGGGCGAATGCAAGCGCTTCCGCGTTATCGGGAACCGACGCCAGATCGAAACCCAGCAAGCGGGCGTTGCCGTGCATCGGTTCAAGATAGGTGAGTACATGGTAATGGGGGCGATTGCCGTTGGGCTTCGTCTCGAAGCGCGGATAGCCCTGCGGATCGACGGAGGTATCGGCCCGGACCGCGAGCTCGAAGGAATTCTTTTGCACGGCCGGCAAATGCTGGGCGAAGTTAAGGTTGCGGATGCCGGGAAAACCTTCTTCGAGATGCAGTTGCTTCACATAGGAATGAAACTGTTCCCGTGAAATCGCATCGTGGGTGTAGAACAGGGCCGCTGCGCCGCGCAGTACGTCCATGTAGGACTGCACCCGCGTCTGGATGGCGACTTGCGCATTGTTGGCCTGGTATTCGAACTGCGCGCGACCCTTGTCTTCGACGATCTGCGCAACCAGAAGGTGCAGCACCAGGGATATCGCCACGCCGGACCACCAGGCGGCGGAAGTGAGGCAGGAGT